>NZ_JBNDIC010000041.1:0-61057 GCF_056755475.1 Rhizobium sp. KNZ2-6A
GCCTGATCAAGGCCCATCGGCAAAAGACGATCACCCTCATGGCGCCCGCGTCAACGCGCAGGGAAATGCGCGCTTACAGACGTGTCGTTTGATTTTCTTAAGCATTTGATCTTTCAGGCTGCTGTCAGGCTTCTATCGTAGTGGACGCTTGATAGTGGCCGTCTTGGTATTTTGCAAAGCGCTGACGGACGCTCGTTTTGACCTTGTTCAGACCGTGGCCGACGTTCCAGATGTTCGATAATTCCATTGCCTATACTAAACGGACGGTCCCGGTAAGCAGATCCTTCGTCGCGTTTCTCGCGCTCTTCCCGCTTTGGTGGCTGCTGCTGTTTGTCTTCTACCGGTTCCCCGGTATCGATCTCCTCGTCGCCAGGAGCGTCTTCACCGCGACACCCTGCGCGCCGGTCACTCTTTCCGGAAAAGTGTGCGGCGTCTTTGCTCTCGCCAAGAATCCTCTTCTCAAGATCGCGCGGGCTGTGACGCTTGCCCTACCCTACATCGCCGCCGTCGCCCTGATCGCGACCTTGATTTCGTCCTGGCGCAAACATGGTGCCCGCTGGCTTACGCCGAAAACGGACCGCTACGTCGCCGCCTTGATATCGCTGACAATCGGCTGCGGGCTGATCGTCAACACTTTGCTCAAAAGCTATTCCGGCAGGCCGAGGCCGCGCAGCACCGATCTCTTCGGAGGTTCGCTCGATTTCGTCCAGGCAGGTTCGTTTGCCGGCCGATGCCTTGGAAACTGCTCCTTCATTTCCGGAGAAGCGTCGTCCGGCGGCTGGCTGCTCTGTCTCATATTGCTGCTGCCGCCACACTTGCGCCTCAGGCTCGGCATTCCGCTCGCGATCGTCTCGATCATGATGCCGGTCATGCGCGTGATGACCGGGGCACATTACCTGTCGGATGCTGTCCTGGGTTGGTTGCTGTCGCTCGTCGTCTTTGCCGCTGCCATGGCGGTGATCGATTTCCTGCGATCGGCAAGATCGACCCAATCCTGAAAAAGCGCTCGCTTAGCTGACATTGCGCATGCGGATCAGGCTGCCACGCGAGGCTGCCTTCCGCACACGGACCACCATCTCGGCGAGCGCGAAGGGCTTCACCAGATAGTCCACGGCGCCGATGCTCATGGCGGTCATCTGGTCCGATAGCTGATCATAAGCCGACATGACGACGACCGGTGTCGTATCGCCGCGGGCTTCCATAAGCTTGAGCACGTCGAGGCCGCTGCCATCCGGCAATCGAAGGTCGAGAAGGACAACGTCATGCGTTTTCATCGCGACTGCGGCGGTTGCGGATTCGAGATTGATCGACCAGTCGACCGACCAGCCGTCCGCATGCAGATGATCCTGCACGGCATTGCCTATAGCCGGATTGTCTTCGATCAATAAGAGCTGCACGATTGCTCCCCATTGCAATCCGGCAGCTATGATGCCTATTTCTGACGGTGACCTGAACTCCGAACGCGAGGCTGACAAAAAGCGAAGATAATCCGAACAGGGCTCGAAACAACGCTGCACAATGACTCATCGTTCAGGTAAATGTCAGGGTTGATCACCATGGTGGCCGGCTTTGGCAGCCAAAACGTATCCTGCGGGAGTGGCATTTCCGCCCCAACCAGCAGCAGATGCGCGGAGAAAACTATTGACCAACAGAAACGCCCCGGCCGGCCGGCAGAAATTCAGGCCTGCCATCGGCAGCGTCACGCTTTGTTTCATAGCCACCTTTTATGTACTTCTCGTGACAAACAGGATGTTTTGGACCAAGGCATACGGTTACTTAATTGCTGACCCGGCCGCCTTCGCAGCCTTCGTGTTCGGCATTTCTGCTGCCATCCTGGCGCTCTTCACGCTCTTTTCCGCCAAATATCTCACCAAGCCTACCCTGATCTTCTTCGTGCTGGTCGCATCGGTATCTTCCTGGTTCAACGATCAGTTCGGCGTCATCATCGACAAGGAAATGATCCGCAATGCGGCGGTGTCGACAGGAGCGGAAAGCGCGCATCTGATCACGGCGCGCTTCGTGACATATGTGCTGCTGACGGGCGTTTTGCCTTCGCTTGTCATCATGTGGGTCCGGATCGTTCATCGCCCCATCCTCAAGAAGCTTGCCTACAACACCGCCGTCATTGTCAGCTGCGCCGCGATCTTCGTCGCTGCGGGCACCAGCTTCTATAAGACCTATGCCGGCGTCGGCCGCGCGCATCGCGACCTGATGGATACCCTCAATCCGGTCATCCCGATCACCAGCGTGGTGCGTTACGCAATCGACGCTCAAAAGAACGCAAACGTCGTCGCCCAGCCGCTGGGCACGGATGCCCGCAGGGTCGGCGTGGTCGATAGCGGCAAGCCGCGCGTCACGATCATCGTTGCCGGCGAAACCGCGCGCGCGCAGAACTTTTCGCTCGGCGGCTACGCCAAGATGACCAATCCGGAACTGGCAAAGCGCAATGTCGTCTACTTCCCCAATACCAGCAGCTGCGGGACGGCGACGGCAACCTCCATACCCTGCCTGTTCTCGGTCTACACGCGCGGGCAATACTCGCACCGTAAGGGACTTGAGACGGAAAACCTGCTCGATGTGCTGACCCATGCGAAGGTCGATGTGACCTGGCTCGACAACGACACCGGCAGCTACAATGTGACCGATCGTGTCTCCTACACCTATCTACCAACCTCGGCCGATCCGCGCTTCTGCAAGGATGGCGAATGCAGGGACGAGATCCTCGTCGACAAGATCGACGGCTGGCTGGACAAGGTGAAGGGCGACAGCGTGCTGGTATTGCACCAGCTCGGCAGCCATGGCCCGGCCTATTATCAGCGTTATCCCGAGGAATTCCGCCGCTTCCGCCCGGATTGCCGTTCCAACGATTTCAGCGCCTGCTCGCAGGAGGAAATCACCAATGCCTATGACAACACGATCCTCTATACGGATCACGTCGTCTCGATGGTCATCGACAAGCTGAAACAGCGCTCGAATTCGGTGTCCGGCTCCGTGCTCTATTTCTCCGATCACGGCGAGTCGCTCGGCGAGAACGGCATCTACCTGCACGGCACGCCCTATATCATCGCCCCCTCACAGCAGACGCAGGTGCCGATGCTGGTGTGGATGGCTGACGATCTCGCCAAGGCAGCCGGTTTCGACATGGCCTGCCTCTCCAAGCGCGCTGCCGAGGGCACCTACTCCCACGACAATATCTTCCACAGCGTTCTCGGCATGATGGATATATCCACCAAGGTCTACGATCCCAAGCTGGACGTCTTCGCCGCCTGCCGCACGCCATCGAACAAGCTGGCGCTGAACTGACAGGCTGAACAATGGCCGGCAGCTTCGCTTCAGCGGGGCCGCCGTGCCTTCCATATCCCTCAAAGTTGCCTAGGCTAAAGTCGCTTCGGCTGGCGGACCGTCCGCTCATTTTCCACATTGCCGGTATTAAGCGTCGTATTGCGCTCGAAAAGCACGACTTCACATGTCGGTTCGGCAACCGGGCAATGTTCCACCCCATGCGGAATGATGATGTATTCGCCGGGTCCGAGCACGATGTCGCCGCCGTTTTCCTCACGCAGCTTCATGCGTAGCGTGCCCTTGACGACGAGGAACAGCTCATCCTCCTCTTCATGATGGTGCCAATGGAAGGCGCCATCCAGCTTCACCAGCTTGACCTGGAAATCGTTGATGTCGCCGCCGATGCGCGGACTCCACGCCTCATCGAATGCTGCAAAAGCCTTGGTAAGATTGATCTTCTTCAGCACGACCATATGCTTCCTCCTTTACCCGAAACGGCATGATATTTCTGTTGCCAATATTGACGCCGGCTCCGCCGAAGGCAACGCCGGCCTGTCTTGGCATATCGAATTCCTCGAAGGTTTCAGCCGAAACTTTCCGGGTAGTTGATGACCGGCAACGACACTACATGCTGTCTCAACATCATTTCGACACATGACAGGAAAAATCATGACGACAAACAATGTCGAATTCGGCCTAGATACTTTCGGCGACGTGACTTTTGACGACAAGGGCACGCCGTTGCCGCATGCGCAGGTGCTGCGCAACGTCGTCGAGGAAGGCGTCCTTGCCGATCAGGTTGGAATAGACTTCTTCGGCATCGGCGAGCATCACCGCGAGGATTTCGCGGTTTCCTCGCCCGAGACGATCCTGGCCGCCATTGCCAGCCGCACATCGAAAATCCATCTGGGATCGGCCGTGACGGTGCTGAGCTCGGATGATCCGATCCGCGTGTTCCAGCGCTTCTCCAGCCTGAACGCGGTTTCGAACGGCCGCGCCGAAGTTATTCTCGGCCGCGGCTCCTTCACGGAATCCTTCCCGCTGTTCGGTTTCGAGCTGTCGCAATACGAGCAGCTCTTCGAGGAAAAGCTCGATCTGCTCGCTGCCTTGCTCAAAAACGAGCCGGTGAACTGGCAGGGCAGCATCCGCCCGCCGCTGCACAATCAGAAGGTCTTCCCGACCATCGAGAGCGGCCAGCTGAAGACATGGATCGGCGTCGGCGGCAGCCCGGAATCGGTGGTGCGCGCGGCTCATTACGATCTGCCGCTGATGCTGGCGATCATTGGCGGCAGCCCCTACCGCTTCCAGCCCTATGTCGACCTCTATCACCGCGCCTTCGAGCAGCTCGGCAAGCCCGTCAAGCCGATCGGCATCCATTCGCCGGGCTACATCGCCGAGACCGACGAACAGGCGCGCGAGGAATTGTGGCCCTGCTACAAGGCCATGCGCGACCGCATCGGCCGCGAGCGCGGCTGGCCGTCCATGACGCGGGCGGAATTCGACAACGAGATCGAAAAGGGTTCGCTCTATGTCGGCTCGCCGGAGACGGTCGCCGCCAAGCTCGCTCCGGTCGTGAAGACGCTCGGCATCAGCCGCTTCCAGCTGAAATACAGCGCCGGCGCGCTCGGGCATGAAAAGATGCTGCGCTGCATCGAGCTCTATGGCCAGAAGGTGATCCCGGCGGTGCGCGCCGCGCTGGCGGCATAGCCGCAGCCGCGTGTCTCACCCTCGCCTTTGATGATCGATCGGATCAGCGGGCGCTTCGCTATACAGCGGGGCGCCCTTTGTTTTTGCGCTGTCATTTTTATGCAGTAAATGCTACAGCTAACGTCATTGGTAACATTTACTACAAATCAAAGATATCCGATGGAAGAGAAGAGGCAGAATCCTCACACGTTCGACGACCGCATTCTCGGCATGATCGAAACATTGGCGCCTGCCGAGCAACGCATTGCCCGCTTCTTCATCGACCAGAAGCAGGCAACCTTGCTGAACTCGGCTGCCCAGATCGCGCAGCTCGCCGGCACCAGCGACGCCACCGTTGTGCGCACGGCGCGCACCCTAGGCTTTGAAAGCCTGTCGGCGCTGCGGGCCGCCGTCCTTGCGGAGCTGACAGGAACGCCCTCACCCGGAACACGGATGGAGCGCACGTTGGCTGAAACAGGCAGCCAGGCCGTCGACGCGCTTCGCCACGTTATCGGTATGCATGAACAGGCCTTGGAGGTCCTGCGACGTGAGGAATTTGCCGTAAGCTTCGAACGCAGCGTCGATATTCTGGCAAGCGCTGCGCGGCGCCATATCTTCGGCATCGGTCCGTCAGGCGCAATGGCGGATTATCTCAGCCTGCAGCTCAACCGCATCGGCCTGCCGACCCACGCGCTTTCAGCGTCAGGCATCGCGCTGGCGGATCGCCTGCTTGGGATAGGTAAAGGCGACGTCGTGCTGATGATGGCCTATGCCCCGCTCTATCGCGAGGTCGACGTGCTGCTGGAGCACGCCGGCAAGCATGGCGTGCCGGTCATACTCATCAGCGACGATCTTGGCCCGCTGACTGCCGATAAGGTCGCCGAAGTTCTCCCGGTCCCGCGCGGCAATGCCGGCCACCTGGCCATGCATGCCGGCACGATGGTGCTGATCGAGGCATTGATCGTCGCGCTGGCGGCGAAGGACAAGAAAGCAGCCATCGACAGTCTTGACCAGCTTAGCCAGCTGCGCGGCGCGATCGACAAGGCGTGGAGCAAGCGCGGCACGAGGAAGCGCAAATGAGCCGCAAGCCAACCCTCAGGCTCAAAGCGCGCCGATTCTTTCCTCGGCGTGAGCTCATCCAAGACATCAAGAAGAGCCTTCGGGGAAATATCAGGCAAATTCAAATCCCTAGTCGTCATTCGGGAATCATTTCATGAACAGCCTCACACCCATTCTATCTACCGTGACGGCATCCTTCCTTGGCTCCTTCGTCGAAGTCGTGGAGGCCTTCACCATCGTCCTTGCCGTCGGCGTCACGAGAAGCTGGCGTCCAGCGCTGACCGGCGCGGCACTTGCCCTTGCCGTACTGGCCGCCCTTGTCCTCATCTTCGGACCACTGCTGGCGCTGATACCGATCGAGACGCTGCAATTCGTCGTCGGCGTTCTCCTCATCCTCTTCGGCATGCGCTGGCTGCGCAAAGCCATCCTCCGCTCGCTCGGCGTCATAGCCTTGCATGACGAGGAAGCCGCCTTCTCGAAAGAGACGGCGGTATTGCAGGCGCAGTCTTCGGATCGCCGCTCCGATTACCTTGCCGGCCTCGCCGCCTTCAAGGCGGTCTTGCTGGAGGGCGTCGAAGTGGTGTTCATCGTCATCGCCGTCGGCGGCGCCCATGGCCTAACACTCTATGCCGGCCTCGGCGCGCTTGCCGCCTTCGTGCTCGTCATGCTGATCGGGTTGCTGGTCCACCGCCCGCTCGCCACCGTGCCCGAAAACACCCTCAAATTCGTCGTCGGCCTGATGCTGACAAGCTTCGGCATCTTCTGGACCGGTGAAGGCATCGGCGCGCATTGGCCGGGCGAGGATCTCGCTTTGATCGCCATCTTCGCGATCATCTCGCTCGCCTCCTACGCCATCATCCGTGTCATGCGCGGCAATCCGACAACGAAGGCAGCCCAATGACCGTGCTTCGCATCGCCCTGTCCGAGCTTATCGGCATGTTCATCGACGACGGCAGCCTCGCCACGCTCTGCCTCATCCTCATCCTCGCGATCGCCGGAGCGGTGGAGTTTCTTGCCATGCCGCCGCTCGCAGGTGGTCTTCTCCTGTTGGTCGGCTGCCTCGCCATCCTACTCCACAGCGTCCGTCGCGCCGTGAAACGATGAGATTCATAACCGCCTGCAAGGCCTTGGATTTGCAGGCGGTATCATACCAACAGCCGATTAGCCTTGGCTCTCGACAGAACTCTTCGCGGATGCGAAGAATTCCGCACATCAAGCGAAAAGGAGAACCGGCATGAGCAGCGCCTATCCCGAAGTCTACCTAGTGCGGCACGGACAGACGGAGTGGAGCCTCTCCGGCAGGCACACCGGCCGGACCGATATTCCCCTGACGGCTGCAGGCGAGGAAGCCGCCCGCAAGCTCGCCGGTCGCCTACCCCAAATCGATTTCGCCGCCGTCTGGTCCAGCCCGTCGCAGCGCGCTCAGAATACCTGCGCGCTGGCCGGCTTCGGTGATCGCCGCGTCGTCAAGGACGATCTGGCGGAATGGGATTATGGCGCCTATGAAGGCATCACCACCAAAGCGATCCTTGCCGAACGCCCGGGCTGGCAGGTCTTTCGCGATGGCTGCCCGAATGGCGAAATGGCCGCCGACGTCGGCATACGCGCCGATCGGATCATCGGCGAACTTCGCGGCATCGGCGGCTCCGTCCTGATCTTTTCCAGCGCCCATTTTCTGCGCGTCTTCGCCGCCCGCTGGGTCGGCCTGCCGCCGGAAGGCGGCGCGCATCTGGTCCTCGATACCACAAGCATCAGCGTGCTCGGCTACGAGCATGATCTGACCGAGCCGGTCATCCGCCGCTGGAACGAAGTCTGACAAACACGCAGCAATCCACCAGAACTCCACCAACGTTTCGAGCGGCCCTGGAGCCGCTCGATGTTTTCAGGAAGTCGACCTTCAGCCGCTTACCATGGCTTGAGCCCCAACAGCTTCTCGCCGAGCGGCGTCAGTTCGGCCGTGGTCGCATTCTGCTTTTCCCATTCGCGGGGATCGCCGGGAAAGGCATCGCGCTTCGGGGAGTCCAGCTCCCGCCATAGACGGATACGTTCGTCGCGCTCGGCGACATTGTCATATTCCGCTGGATGCATGGAGATATATTGCGCCATGCGAACGCGGTTGTCGGAATGATTGGGACGGACGCCGTGCGCCAGCAGCGAGTTGAAGATCATCAGGTCGCCGGGCTCCATGTCGATATTGACGACACACAGTCCCGTCATGTCGGGATGCATCGGATCGCGATCGACCGGCTGGGTCTTTTCCCATTCCTCGAAATGCTCGAAGAGCTGCGGCACGCACTGAAAGCCGCCGACGTCGCCATCCTGCTTCTTCAGGCTCAGAACACCCTGGACGCCGATCGGCAGCGGGCGGATCGAGGTATCGACATCCCAGTGGATGAAGCCGTTCGGATTGCCCTTCACCTTCTTCGGCGGGTTGAGATTGGCGCGATCGATCGTCACCCAGAGATCCTCCCGATCCCAGATGTCGACGAAGACATCATAGATCCGCTTTTCCATGCGGTTGTCCCAGAGATATTGGTGATTATAGATCTCCAGCATGCCGGTATTGTTGAGTTCCTTCATCTTGTGCTCGCGCCGTTGCGGCGCATACCAGGTGGAGGGATCGTTCGGGTCCTTCTCGTCAAAACGCCACAAAACGTCGGCAAGCCGCTCGACATTCGCCGCCGGCACCGCCTGACGCACGATCACATAACCCTTGGTGATCCAATGCTGCCAATCGTCCTTCGACAGCACTCTGAGCGGCAGCGTCTTCCGGATATCCTTCAATTGTGTCGTGACCGCTGACGCGGTCGGGTGAGCATCTCGTTTCAAGGCAGGCTGCATCGGTTTCCTCCATCTGGCCCCCTCTGTTTTCGGGTGACGGAAGAAGTTGTAGCTCCAACCGGAGTTTCGATGTTGCCCGGCTCTGGCCAGTTCTGATACTATTCTGGCTTCATTGATACTATGGACGCCCCGTGAGACCCTATCTCGAAGTCCTGCCCCGCTCACCCGAAGCATCCTGGAGCATGCTGAACCGTAGGCTCGACGACTGCATTCCCTTCCAGTGGCACCACCATCCGGAATTCGAGCTGACGCTCACGCTGAACTCCATCGGCCAGCGTTTCATCGGCGATCATAGCGAAGACTATGGCGATGGCGATCTCGTTCTCGTCGGCCCCAACCTGCCGCACAGCTGGGTTTCACGCGGCAGGATCGAGGAACATCAGCCGCATATCGCGCTCGTGCTCTGGTTCGATCGCGAATGGCTTTTGCGGATGACAGGGGGCGCCGTCGAATTCCGGTCGATCGAGACGATGCTGCAGCGGGGAGACAACGGCCTGCGCTTTTCGGAGACGACCTCCGCCGCCGTCCGCCCTGCCTTCGAAACCATTTTCGAAAAGCCGCCCGTAGAGCGCCTGCTGTCGTTGCTCGACATTCTGGTGAGAGTTGCGGAAGACCGGCAGGCAACGCCGCTTGCAAGTGCGCCGGCGCAGGCACCGGATCTCAAGGAAAGCCGCGAGCGCATCGACCGCGTGCTGACGCATATGCATCTTCATTATTCGCGCGCAATCAGCCTTGATGAACTGGCCGATATCGCGGCACTCAGCGTCTCCGGTCTGCACCGCATGTTTCGCCGCCATACCGGCGGAACGATATCGGACTATCTTACGCGCATGCGTATCGGCGACGCCTGCGCCCGCCTCTCCTCCACCGATCAGGCGATCCATCACATCAGCGATGCCGTCGGCTATAGCTCCCTTGCCAATTTCAACAGGCAGTTCAAGGCGCTGAAGGACATAACTCCGCGCGAATACCGAGCGATGTTTCTCAGGCGCTGAAGGGCATCGTCGCAAGCAGTCTGGCAATCCTCGCCGCCGCCCCATCCGCGGCCTGGGCCTCCATGCGGGCAATACCGAACAGCAGTCCGGGTCGTGCAGGGCCGAGATACAGCGCCGATATCGGCCGCACGGCGAAACCGTTGGAGTTAATTGCGCGCGCGACGGCGACATCATCGGTCTTTGCGTCACGGAACCAGCTTGCCAGTTGCAGCCCGCCGCCGCCCACTCCAAGTTCCAGCTCGCTACCGCAATGACGATCGAGTGCCGGTACGGTCGCTGCCATGCGCTCGGCATAAATGGCGTTCATCTGCCGCAGATGCGCGCGAAACCGTCCCTCGCGCATGAAATCGGCAAGCGCGGCCTGGATATGAACAGGCACGACGGCGCCTCTTAACCGCTGCGCCGCCTCGGTCGCCGCCACCAAGCGGGGGGGCACGACCGCATAGGCGACACGCAGGCCGGGCGCGAGCGTCTTCGAAAAGGTGCCGACATAGGCGACCACTTCGCCGCGATCGATACCTTGCAAGGCGGCGATCGGCCGCGACGCATACTGGAACTCGCTGTCGTAATCGTCTTCCAGCACGATCGCGCCATTGGCACGGGCAAATTCCAGCAGGGCGAGACGGCGCGGCAGGCTCATGGTGACGCCGGTCGGATACTGGTGCGAAGGCGTGACATAGATCAGTCGCGGCAGCGGCCCGGCGCCGCGCGTGATATCGATGCCCTCTGCATCGCAAGGCACCGGCACGAGGTCGGCTCCGGCCATCCGTAGGATCGCCTGCGCGGTGGCATAGCCGGGATCCTCCATCCAGACTGCATTGCCGCCCCGATCTCCGGCGCGGATCAGCACGCTCGCAAGCAGCCCGATCGCAGCGCCAGTCGACGGCACGATCAGGACCTGTTCGGGACGGGCGACCACGCCGCGCGTCGCAGCGATATGATCGAGGATGGCTTCGCGCAACTCGTGAACGCCGCCATGATCGCGGTATCCGAGATCGTGAACCCGCAAAGAGCGGCCCCGGGCACCGAGACAACGCGCCCAGGCGGCATGAGGAAAGGCCGACACATCCGGCACCCCCGGTTCGAACAATCCTCCGGTCTTGAACTCCGTAATGCGGGGCTGGTTCGGCAGTGGCGCAGCAGCTTGCCCGAACAAGGGTGCCGACGGAAAGGCTGCGACACGCGTTGCCGCCCCGGTTGCCGATTGCAGATAGCCCTCCGCCTTCAGGCGATCATAGGCATTGACGACAGTCGAACGCGCGACGCCGAGCGAGAACGCCATTGCCCGCGTTGAAGGCACACGCTGCCCTGTCGGCATCTGTCCGTGCAGGATACGATCGCGCATCAGGCGATAGACTTGTCCCTCCAAATCACCCGAAGTCCGGTCGAGTGCCGGCCATTGCGCCACCGCTGCCATGAAACCTCAACTGGTCTGCTAAAAATCAAAAAACTGGCCATTTATAACCTACCTCTTTGCTGTCAGAGATCAACGCTCAATCGACGAGGACGACATGGCCGATCTCTACCCGCCTGACACTAAGGATTATCCGACCACCGAGCGCACCCGCATGCGGCGCAGCCCCAAGCGCGGCAGCCACGCCCATGCCGACGTTCACGCCATTCTGGATGCGGCCCCGCTCTGCCACGTCGGCTATGTCATCAATGGTGCGCCCTATGTGACACCGACCCTGCATTGGCGCGAGGGCGACTACGTCTATTGGCATGGCTCCGCCGCCAGCCGCTTCCTGCGCGCCGCCGAAGACATGCCGGTCTGCCTGACCTGCAGCATCATGGATGGCTACGTGCTCGCCCGCTCCGCCTTCAATCACTCCGTCAATTACCGCTCCGCCATGGTCTTCGGCACGGCCCGGCTGGTCGATGATCTCGACGAGAAGACCGATGCGCTGCGCCGCTTCATCGAAGACCTGTTTCCCGGCCGCTGGGACAGTTTGAGACCGATGACCAGGCAGGAAGTGAAAGCCACTTCGGTACTGCGCATGAAAATCGACGAGGCCTCGGCTAAAATCCGCAACGGCCCGCCGGGCGATATGGACGAGGCGAGCCATCCGATCTGGGCCGGCGTCCTGCCCATGGAAAGCCGTCTGGTATCGCCGCAACCGGCGCCCGGCTTGCCCAATGGAATAGAACTGCCGCAATCCCTGGCGGACCTGATACAATCCGGCCGGTTGCGCTAGGCTACATTTAATGACCAAAGGACTTTGACATGGATCTCACGAACTGGAAGGGCGTGCCCCGCCCCGAGCGCCTTACTCTTGAAGGCCGCTACGTCAGGATCGAGCCGCTTGGCGCGAGCCGTCATGGCGAGGATCTCTTTGCCTCCGCCCGGGCTCCCGGTGCAGAAGATCGCTTCCGTTATCTCTTCGAGGATGCGCCCGCCGATTACGCCGCCTTCTCGCCCTGGCTCGAGAAAGCGGCCTCCAGCGCCGATCCGCTCTTCTTCGCGACCATCGACAAGCGCACCGGACGCGCCGAAGGCCGGCAGGCATTGATGCGCATCGACAGCACGCATGGCGTCATCGAGATCGGCAGCATCCTGTGGGGGCCGGCGATCGCCCGCAGCCGCGTGACGACCGAAACGCTTTATCTGTTCGCATCCTATGTCTTCGATACGCTCGGCTATCGCCGCTTCGAATGGAAGTGCAACAATCTCAACGAACCGTCGAAGCGGGCGGCCGAACGTTTCGGTTTCGTCTTCGAAGGTATCTTCCGCCAGCATATGGTTGCCAAGGGCCAGAACCGCGACACCGCCTGGTTTGCCATGATCGACGCCGACTGGCCGCGCCTGAAGGCCGGCTACGAGCGCTGGCTGAACCCGGAGAATTTCGACGAGGCCGGCCAGCAGAAGACCAAGCTGACATTCGGGTAAATCGGCACTTAGCCGCGGCTCCGGACTACAGCAGCTTGCGGAAATAGACCACGCGCCGGGTTTCGACGAAGCCGAGTGCGGAATGGAAGGCGTGGCTCGCAAGATTGTCGATCAACGCATCCGAGGCGAATTCCATGCAGCCGGCATCCCGCCCCCAGACGGCAACAGCCTGGCAAAGCGCCTGCGCCACCCCTTCGCGCCGATTTTCCGGGCGCACATAGATGCCCTCGAGGAACAGGACTGGCGAAGTCTCGCAGCCATTGACGTAATCGTGCCGCAATGTCGCTTCGGCAAAACCGACGACATGACCCGCAACATCGATCGCCACGAAGGCAATACCGTTTTCATTGGAGCGAAACTGCGCAAGTTCCGCGCGGTGATGCTCGAGCGAATCGTCGGGCCAAAGCGCCGCGCGCAGGCGCGCCCAATCATCCAGATGCTCGTGTCCTGCCTTCTCTATCCTCATGCTTCGACCTCCCTCTCAACTGCCCGCCGTGAGCCACGGTAAAAATTTCGCTTTCGACTCCACAATCATCGCGCTACATATCGCGCATATTCACGCGCAAATTTTTCGCTGATCAGAATCTGAGGATGATGGAATGAGATTTCAAAGCAGTTCGCGTCTTTACGCTGCTGTTTCGTCCCTTTTGTGGCCCGCCATCTTCTGCGCGGGATTGATCGGCGCCTATTTCGCCTTCGACTCGGACATGCACCTCCTCTGGTTCAACGTCGTCTATCTGTCGATGGTGGCAGTGATTGCCCTGTTCGAAAGGCTCATGCCCTATGAGCGGACCTGGCTGCAGCGCGATGGCGAAACCTTCAACGATGTTGCCCACACGCTGCTGACCAAGGGTGGCGTGCAGATCGCCGCCGCGATCGGCACCTCCTTCCCGATGGCGGTTGCGACCGTGGCGCAGCCGGCGCTGAGCTACCATTCGCATTTCTGGCCGGATCAGTGGCCGATGATATTCCAGGTGGCGCTCGGCCTCGTCGTTGCCGAGTTCGGCCTCTATATGGCCCATCGCCTGGCACATGAGCATCTGTCGCTGTGGCGTTTCCATGCGCTGCATCACAGTGTCGAACGCCTTTGGGTCATCAACACGGGCCGCTTCCACGTCATCGACACGCTCTTCAAGATCGCGCTCGGCCAGATCCCGCTTTACTTGCTGGGGGCACCATTACCGGTCTTCCTTTGGATCGGCGCGGTCACGGCCTTTATCGGCCTGCTCACCCATTGCAATGTCGACATGCGCACCGGCCCGCTCGATCTCATATTCTCGACCCCACGCCTGCATCGCTGGCATCACTCCAAGATCCTCGCCGAAGGCAATACGAATTATGGGGAAAACCTCGTGATCTGGGATCAGCTTCTCGGCACCTTCCACAATCCGCCCCGCGCCTCCTCCACGGACATCGGCATCACCGGCAAGGTCGCCAAGGGTTTCCTCGCCCAGCTCGCGCAACCCTTCTCCAGGAAAGGTCGCAAGGAGATCATTGGCAAGAAGCCGAAGGAATTGATCCTTCAGGAAGAACAGGCCGCAAAGGCCGCTGCGGCAAGGCGGAACGGCGACGCCAAGATCCGCAAATCAGGCTGAGATCGCTTTCGATAAACGCGCCAATCGCTCGGCGCGCGGAAGGATGCGTTTATCGATCCATGCCTGTGGACAGAAACATCGCGAAAAACTCCAGCCCGGCAATCCACGTATTTCGATTTCAAACTGAGAAGATATTGTCATTTAACGTGTATTGAAAAAGGCAGCCTAGGGGTCTACCTAGGTCCCTTCAGTGGATTTAGACGAAAGATTAGGAAAATCATTGAGATGGAAGGGAGGTTTACAACAGAATACCTCAAGCAACTTCATAGAATATTTTTCGTTTCCAGAGAAATAGACCGGCTTGAGCGAGAATTCATCAAGCAGGGCATAGCACATTTCCATGTTTCCGGCGCCGGACACGAGTCCACGGCGCTGCTCAACGAGTTTCTCCAGGACGACGACTGGCTGCATCTCCATTATCGCGACAAGGCATTGATGCTGGCGCGCGGCATGCCCATTCGTGAGTTCTTCTCCAGCCTGCTCGCCACAGCCAGTTCACATTCAGGCGGCCGGCAGATGAGCGCGCATCTTTCCTCCCGCGCACTCAACATCACCTCTATCGTCGGCCCCGTCGGCAACAATGCGCTCCATGCCGCCGGCGTTGCCGCGTCCTTGAAGCACAGGCCGGGCATGCCGATTGCCGTCTGTTGCGTCGGCGACGGCACCACCCAGCAGGGTGAATTCCTCGAAGCGGTCGCCGAGGCCGTGCGCGGCCAGTATCCCGTCGTCTTCGTCATCGAGGATAACAGCTTCTCCATTTCGACAAGAACGAGCAAGCAGACCTTCTTCGATCTGCCCGGCGGCCCGGCCTCCAGCTTTTACGGTGTCGAAATCATCCGCACCGACGGCGACGATCTGCGGGCGTCGCGCGAGGCCTTTCATAAGGCGGTCCGCCACAGCCGCAACAATCGCACGCCAAGCATAGTGCTCCTCAATGTCGAGCGGCTGTCGGACCACACCAATGCCGACGATCAGAAGACCTACCGCACCCTGCTCGAAATCGAGGCCGGCTCCTCGCGCGATCCGCTGCCGAACTTGCGGGCCATGCTGCAGAAGGCAGGCATCGACGCCGACGCGCTTCGGAAGATCGAGCAGGAGCTGACGGCCGAGGTCCAGGCGGAAGCCGCCCTCGCCCGCAAGGAAGACGCCCCCAAGGTCGAGCCGGATGCGAAGGCTCCCTATCCGGCTTCATTCAAGGGAAAAACGGAATATCGCGGCAATGAAAAAGCATCGACACTGACGATGCGCGAAGCGCTGAACGCGGTCCTCGACAAGCAGCTTGCCGCTAACGCCGACGTCGTTCTGTTCGGCCAGGATATCGAAGATCCGAAGGGCGATGTCTTCGGCGTCACCCGCGGCCTCAGCACGAAATATCCCGATCGCGTGCGCAACGCCGCTCTCAGCGAATCCACCATCGTCGGCACGGCCGTCGGTCGTGCGCTGGCCGGGCAGCGCCCCGTCGCCTTCCTGCAATTCGCCGATTTCCTGCCGCTTGCCTACAACCAGATCGTTTCGGAAATGGGCAGCATGTTCTGGCGCACCGAGGGCGCATGGGAAGCTCCCGTCATCCTGATGGTGAGCTGCGGCGGCTATAAGCCCGGCCTCGGCCCGTTCCATGCCCAAAGCTTCGAGGGCATGCTGGCGCACACACCGGGCATCGATGTCGTCATGCCCTCCAGCGCCGGCGATGCGGCCGGACTTCTCAACGCCGCCTTCGAGTCGCGGCGCCCGACGGTCTTCCTCTATCCCAAGGCCGTGCTCAACAATTCCGACGGCCGCACGTCCGAGGATCTCGACAAGCATTTCGTCCATCCCGGCCTGTCGCGCCATGTCGCCCGCGGCCGAGACATCACGCTCGTCAGCTATGGCAATACCGTTTCGCTCTGCGCCAATGCCGCAAGCGCTTTCGAGGCCCAGGGCTTCTCCGTCGAGGTGATCGATCTCCGCTCGATCTCGCCCTGGGACGAGAAGGAAGTGCTGGCGAGCGCCAGGCGCACCCGCCGCCTGATCGTCGTCCATGAGGACAATCGCACCGTCGGCATGGGCGCGGAGATCATCGCCACCGTGACCGAAAAGACCGATGTGCCCGTCGTCGTCCGCAGGCTTGCGCGCTCGGACGCCCATATCCCCTTCAACTTCCGCAACCAGCTCGAGACGCTGCCCTCCTATCGCAAGCTGGTCGACCTGATGGCCGAAGTCCTCGAATGCGAGGTGACCTGGCATGAAGAGGACGATAGCGGCCCGACAGCGGCCATCAAGGCGATCGGCTCCGGCCCTGCCGACGAAAACGTGCTGGTGACGGATCTGTTCGTCAAGCCCGGCGACACGATCGAAGTGGGCCAGCTCGTTGCCGTCGTCGAGGCGACGAAAGCCTCGGTCGAGATCTGCGCCAATATCGGCGGCGTCGTGCAGGAGGTCTTCGCCAAGGTCGGCGACCAGATCGCCACGGACAGTCCGCTTCTAACCGTCGACGCCAATCGCGATCTGAGCGAGCAGAATTTCGCGCTCGCCTCCGAAATCCAGAACAAGTTCGTGCTGCGCCGCCTGAAGTCGCATGTCATCCCGACGCTGCGCCGCCATACCGGCAGCTTCTCCGAAGTCGTCATCAACGGCATCGGTTTCGCAACCGGCGCGCGCCGTGTCACCAATGAAGAAATCATCCACAACTGGCCGAACCGCCGTGCTGACGAGATCCTGGCGCTGACCGGCATCAAGAGCCGCTTCTGGGTCGGACCCGAAGAGGGTACGCTGAGCCTTGCGACGAAAGCCGCGCGCGATCTCCTGCGGCAGAACCAGATTTCGATCCACGATATCGATCTGGTGATTGCCGCCACCGGAACGCCTGATATCGCCACGCCGTCGCTCGCAAGCCGCGTCGCGGTTGCCGTCGCCGAAGACGGCGTGCGACCGTCGCTTGCCGCCTATGATATGGGTGCCGCCTGCTCCGGCTATCTCTATGCACTGCAGCAGGCCTATGATTTCATCGCACAGCAGAACGACGCCAAGGTGCTCATCATCACCTCGGAAGTCCTGTCGCCGCTGCTCGACATGAACGATTTCTCTACAGCGATCCTCTTCGGCGATGCCGCCACGGCCAGCCTGGTGACCAGCCGCGACATGGCGCGCAATCCGCTCTTCACCGCAAGCCGCCCGATCGTCAGCGGCCGGCCGGAGCCGGGCGATCTGCTCTACGTTCCGCTGCCTGATGATGGTGTCATTGCCATGAACGGCCGCGCGGTCTTCACCGAAGCCGTGCATTCGATGACCCGTTCTATCGAAAACGCCTGCGTCGATGCAGGCATCGAGCTTGCCAACCTCGACCTCTTGGTGCCGCATCAGGCAAACCAGCGCATCATCGACACGATTGCCAAGCGCAGCGGCCGCCCGGCCCTCAGCGTCATCGAGACCTATGGCAACACCAGTTCGTCAAGCATTCCGCTTGCCATGCTGCATGTCGCCAATGAGCGCTCCGAGCCATTGAACCTTGGGCTCGTGGCCTTCGGTGGCGGCATGACGGCAGGCGCTGCAATCGTGCGGACCGTGAAGTAGGCAGGGTTTCACTCTCTGGACGCCTCCCTGCAGCTGCACGTGACTGAATAAAACAAAACCCCGGCCTCCCTCAGAGAGACCGGGGTTTATGAAACTAAACAGTCGACGCGATCAGGCCTTCGGGCGGTTTCTGAAGGCCTCGGCTTCGGCGTAGAACTTCTTTTCCCATTCCTTGTGATTATCGAGACCTTCCTTGATGAAGGGCGTGAAGATCGCCAGGTTCATCAAGGCCCAGTTGACGAAACGGGCCGGGAATTTCAGCGGCTTGACGAAATCGACGAAGAGCACCACGCGGGTCTTGTCGGAATGGTTCCAGGCTTCGTGCTCGTAGGCGTCGTCGAAGATCAGCGCCTTGCCTTCCTGCCAATGGCAAACCTGCTTGTCGACGCGGATGGCGAGCTTGTCATTCGGCTCCGGCACGATGAGGCCGAGATGCAGGCGCAGCACGCCGTTATAGGGGCCGCGGTGGGCGGGCAGATGCTTGCCCGGCTCGAAGATCGAGAACATCGCCGTCGTCAGGCCGGGGATCTTCTGCACGGCTGCCCAGGTATTCGGGCATGCCTTGATGTTCTGTTCGGACTTAACCCCGAAACCGAGGAGGAAGAAGGTCTTCCACCGGCTGTCGGTCGAAATGGTCTTCACGTCGGTGGAGATGTCCTGGAAGGTCGGCAGCTCACTCTGGCGCAGCAGCACCTTTTCGAGCTCGGCGCGGATAGCCGGATAATCCTTCTCGATCTCGGCCGCCCAGGGGAAGGTCGCGGTGTCGTAGACCGGCGGATTGCCGAGCTTGGCATATTTCAGGTTGAGGCTTTCGGCCCAGGCAACGATGCCCATGAAAAAGCGGGTCATGGCGCTCGGGCGGTCCATCGGCGCAATGCCGGCCGTGCCGAAGGTCTGTTCCGGAGCAGGAGATTGGTGGGAAGTGGGAGCAGGTACGCTCAAGGGACTCTCCGTCATGTCTGTCTTTTGGGGCGGTGCGGTCCGGGAGGAAATTTTGCCCGGGGAATCCGCATGCGAATCCCGGAGCGAGAACAGGCTTGTCATTGGGAATGCTTGCCCGTCCTTATCCTGATCGACGCCCGACTCCTTGTGTTATGCGATGATCTCAATAGGCGATTATATGAGTTGATTAGTCGAATTTCGCAAGAGAGTCCGTTCGCAACGAGCGGTGGTTTGTCGTGGAATGAATCTCCGCGATTCTCGAGAGGGATTCACCTCAGAATCGGCAAAAATGCGGCGAAATCTGCCGACTCCAATCACGAAACCGTTTGAGCCTGAATTATTAGCCGGACAATTGCAAGCCCTACCATCCACTCAATCCGGCGCCAAGAAACACGGCAAGATAGAGCACGACAACCTCCAGCCGTCCTTGCGTCAAACCTTTCCGACCTTATGGGCATTTTCTCGCCGCGTCTTCAAGCCACGCTCGCGAATATGGCGAAGCGGCGTATCGACGGGAATATTGCCGGCAGCAGCACTCTTGGCGATGCCGAGCCGCTGCGACAGGTAGATGCTCGTATGGCCGCTGCAGATATAGGCAAGGAAGCAGGCGACGGCGAGATAGACCGTATGCGTCGCGCCGAAGAGCTCGATGCCCATGATCATGCAGGCAAGCGGCGTATTGGTAGCGCCGGCAAAGACAGCGACGAAACCCAACCCGGCGAAGAGATCAACCGGCGCACCGAGAATGGCGGCAAGTGCATTGCCAAGTGCGGCACCGATGAAGAACAAGGGCGTCACCTCCCCGCCCTTGAAACCGGCACTCAGCGTCACGATCGTGAAGACGGCCTTCCAGAACCAGCTCCAGTAATCGATATGGACCGGATCGAAGAAGCCAAGGATCGTCGCATCGCCAGCATTGGGCGACCAGACGCCAAGTCCAAGATATTGCCGCGTACCGAGCAGATAGACGAGACCGATCAGGATCGCACTGGCGATGACAGGCCTGAGCGGCGCATAGGGGCAGAACCGCTTGAATGCCGCCGACGCCCGATGCGAGACTTCGCTGAATGAGCGCGCCATCAGGCCGAAGATCACGCCGGCGATACCGACCTTGGCGAGCAGCAGCGCATCGAGATGGAAGGTACTGGCCGGCGTGCCGGCGAGGTAGCCGATCTGATACTGGATATGCTCGATGCCCCAGGCATGGCAGGTCCAATCGGCCGCGATCGCCGCAGCCAGGCTCGGGATCAGCGCCTCATATTGCATGCGCCCGATCGTTAGAACTTCGAGAGCGAAGACAGCACCGGCGATCGGTGTGCCGAAGACCGCGCCGAAGCCCGCAGCGATCCCCGCCATGAGGAGAATGCGGATCTCGGCATGGCTGAGCCTGAAAAGTCTGGCGAATGCGCTCGCAATGCTGCCGCCGAGCTGCACCGCCGTCCCCTCGCGTCCCGCCGAACCGCCGACCAGATGCGTCAGGACCGTCGAAACCAGGATGAAGGGCGCCATGCGCAGCGGCACGCCGCCGCCGGGTTCGTGGATCTGGTCGACGATCAGATTGTTGCCGCCTTCCGACCCGCGGCCGAAGCGCTGATAGACCAGTACCATCAGGAAACCGGCAATCGGCATCAGGAAGATCAGCCAGGGATGGTCGAAACGCGCAGCCGTCGCCTTGTCCAGGCTCCAGAGAAACAGGGCGCAGAGCGAGCCGACGACAACAGCCATGGGTACGACCAGGACTATCCATTTGAACAGGCTGCGAAATTGCTGAAAGCGATGATGAAAATAGGCGGAGGCGGACATCAGTTTGCCCCTCCCGCAAGGCCGACGGACGATCCTGCGGGGACAGTGGATAAATGACATGAGCGGGATAACGGCAGGAAAACAGGCACGACTCCACTCCTTCGCCTCTCAGGCGCGTTGAGTAGGAGTCATCAGCTTCCCTGGAAAAATCAGAGCAGCGGTTCGGCCACCATGGCCCGGCAGAAATCCATTACCGTTGTACTTTCCATACAAAAACAGGCCCGCCGCTGTCAACGGGCAGCGGCTGAACACACCAAAGCAATTCCAGGAGAAGTGCTCCTTGGAAATTGGCATTTCTTTCGTCCTTAAGCCGATGTTTCTTGGCGCACAAGCAACGACCGCCGCTGTTCGTTATTCTTCTTATTGTCCTGACCCAAACGTACATGATCCTTCGAGTACGAAGGCGCCGGAACCGCCTGTCACGATCGTTGTCGGTGCCGGTATTGTCGACTGGCCGCTGCCGCTTTCGACAAGCAATATTTGATTTGAACCAGGGGATATAATCCCGGACAGCGTAGTAAACGAGGGACTGAGCGTAATTCCCGCCATAGCGGAAATGGTGCAGAACGCATTCTGGTTTGATAGCGCGTTGCCAGCAAACGGCAGACCATTGATAAAGAGAGAACCTGAGAGGCCGCTGGAGGTAGTACCGCTTATGTTAAAGGTAGTCGTCACCTGGGAGCCATCATACCAGAACGTCCCAACACGCGAGCTATACGTTACAGTGCCGCTCGCGCCGCTCCCAACCACCGCCGGGGTCCAATACTGTCTTACGCCGCGCAGCGCATAAATGCCACCCGCGGATGTTGTGGGAATCACAGGTGCTGGATACTTCACATTGGCGATGCTTAATGGATTTGCGCCTGAAATGAAACCGGAAGTTCCGGCATTAATAGAGGCAGACCCATTATTGTCGTTGTTGTAGTTCCAAAGCACCCCGTTACTAAATTGCAGGCTTCCACTGCCCAATACGGCGATGCAGCTACCGCCGGCGTAGTAGCAATCTATATTTCCGATCGATACCTGGGTACTTGTCCCAGAATCCCGATAGGTTCCTGAACCAGGCTGACTTCCGGTTCCGGGAAATGACTGGCCCGACCCGCGAAGATTGGCGATCTGTAGTTGCACGCCTGTCGCGCCGGGCTGAATCCAAATACCGTATAGCGTGGCGTCAGCGGACACAGAACCGATCTGGGCGCCTGTCGTAGTGCCGTTGCTCGATTGGGTAAAGGTTAGGGCACTATGATAAGAGAAGCAAAAAATGTCGTCTATAAAAGGTCCATCGGATCGTGCGTAGACAATCGGATCAACAGTCTGGTCGAACGCTGCGACGACGGAAGCCCCTGACCAGAAAGGCCAAAACTGGATATGTTTAAGCGTCGAAATATCATATAGGGCATCAAAGGAAAGACACGTTCCCTGGGGCTGGCCATAAATATTTGTGATGTGCTGCCGCGCAGAGTTAAAGACACTGATGCAATGCGTTGTATTATAGAACAGGATATTATCAAAATCGACCCGGCCACCATTATTTGAAACTACAAAGAAATAGGGATAGGCGTTTGGGGTCCAGGGACCGGTACCAATCGTTGGCTGGTCATCATAAAACGCTATATAAGAAAAGGAAGGCGTACCTCCTTGGCCTGAAAGGCCACTTATTGTGGCGGGGGTGAAAGAAGTGCTAGAGCGGTGAATCCACGTACCGAGCATATTTGTGCTGCTCAATGATCCCGCTGAAACTGCCTCATTCCAGCCTGCTCCACGGAAGCAAGGGGTCTGTGCCGACATCGTTACTGCGGAGGACCATAACCAAATTCCCGCCGGAACAAAGATGCAACCGACATTTGCGTCATAGGCTTTCTGGACGTATTGGCCAATATCTGTCGAGTTGTTGTTTCGTGCACCCCAAATGCGGATGTCCGTTATTGTGCTGGGCTGCAGCATCCAACACCCTGTTCCGCTTGATGGCTGGACCTGCGCGCCGTTATCGGCGTGGGTGCAATTGGATGCTGACAAGGTATATGTAGCGGCGCCACCGTCCCCGGCAGCGTAAAACCCGCTGCGGACAATCGTCGTTCCCACCGCCAGTCCCGAAATGGACGTCGATTGTAACGCAGCGTTTGTTTGGACCGTGCTGGCGCTCTGCGCCCAGGCACTCGTACTGAAACTGAACACGAGAAGTGCCCATGCGAGCAGCAAAAATTGTCCGGCAGTACGGTTGCGGAACATCGAAGTACCCCACAAACATTGACGATAACCACACATTTACACCTTAAGGTCGTGATGTCGAGAACGGCAAAGCGTACTCCAATGAAACCGGACGGAGATTCCGATCATCAGCTAGGGCTTTCTATCACACCGCGCGGGCAATCATCTCGATCGGCGCGAGCAGGCCGCCTTCGACCGACACGTTGACGTTGCTCATGCGCTCGCCAGCCCTCGGGCCCATCAGCGTACGAAACCCCTGGTCTCGCGCCTCACCCGCCGCGGCAGCCCTGGCGCGCGCTTCATGTGCCAGCCGGATTGCGAGAGCACTGCGATCCTGTTCCACCTCGACCGTGAAGCCAGCTTCATGCAGCAGGTTTCGATAGACATCCGGGCTGCGGACGAAACTTGTCTCCGCCTCCATCGCCCAGGGCATCGGATAGGGCAGCGTTCCCTCCCGCATCTGCATGATCTCATAAAGCCCGAAACGACCGCCCGGCTTGAGAATGCGCCTGATCTCGGAAAACAGCCGCGCCTTGTCCTCGATGTTCATGCCGACATGGATGAGCGTCGTCCGATCGAAGCTGCCGCTCTCGAAAGGAAGCGCCAAAGCGCTGCCCTGCCGGAAGGAAACCAGATCCTTGAGACCGCAGCGGGCCGTCAGCCAATTGGCGACCCGCACGAACTCATCGGTGAGATCGATGCCCGAGACGATGCATCCATAGATATCGGCAAAATGTCGGGCGGGCCCGCCGAGCCCCGAGCCGATATCGGCAAGCCGCAGGCCGGCGGCAAGATCGAGATCCCGCGCGAAGTCCACCGTCGCCGCATGCCGCCCCAGATGGAATTCATCGACATCGCTCAGATCGCGTATGCGCAGATTGTCGATATCCTTGCCGTCAGCCGCAAGGATTTGCAGGATCGCCGTTTCCAGCGATCCGTGCGTATAGTGGCTGGCAACTTTTTCCTCGGTAGACATTTATGCACTCCCAAGGCTTTACCTGAAGGTTGCCTATGATATCAGACCTTCAGTTCGCGCCGCTCGGTTTCCGTTACCATGGCAAGATCCAGCACGCGCTGCAAGTTCGCTGCGTGGCGGAAGCTCGGGTCCTGGCTGCTGCCGGTCATGACAGCTTCGGCGAAACGCTGATAGTTGGTCAGCACCGGCGGCACTTCAAGCACCCTCCACGTCGCCGTTTCGGTGTCATCGCCAAGGCATCCGCGCAATTCGGAGCCGTTCGGGCTGTGGGACACTTCCAGGCCGCCGCGCTCGCCGTAGATGCGCAGCTTCAGCTCGTTCAGATGTCCCGTCGCCCAACGGCTCGCATGCACGACGCCGAGCGCACCGTTGGCGAAATCGACCGACATCGAAAAACTGTCGTTCGCGTCGAGCGTATATTCGCCGATGCGCTCGCCAGGCGCCTTTTCGAAGGTCTTCAAGCGGGCGAAGACGTGACCGATATCAGTCGCTGCGCCATAGGCGGCGAAGTCGAGGATATGGATGCCGATATCACCGAGAACGCCGTTCGAGCCGTGCCCGGTCGACAATCGCCAAAGCCATTTGGATTCGCTGCGCCAGTCGCCCCAGGCCTTGGAGACGAGCCAGCTCTGCAGATAGGACGCCTCCACATGCTTGACCGTGCCGATCTCGCCCGAAATCACCATCTCGCGCGCCTTCTGCAACTGCGCGACATTGCGGTAGGTCAGATTGACCATGTTGACGACCCCTGCCCGTTCGGCAGCTTCCGTCATCTCAAGTGCCTTTTCATAATTCTCCGCGAGCGGCTTCTCGCAGAGAACATGCTTGCCGGCGGCAAGCAGCGGCAGGGTCGTCGGATGGTGGGCTTTGTCCGGCGTGACGTTGGTCGCCGCATCGAACTCGCCCCAGGCGATGGCCTCGTCCAACGATAAAAAGCGCTTCTTGATATCGAACGTATCGCAAAAGGCGGTGAGCCTCGTCGCATCCGTATCGACGGCGCCGATGATTTCGACGCCAGGAATGCGGGCGAAATGCTCCACATGGTTCTTCGCCATGCCGCCCGTGCCAACTACTATGAGACGCATATGATACCTCAGCGATAACCGGCTTCGCCGGCTTGGTGCAATTTCGGGCCGCGTTCGACGATCGGCTCCAGTGCCTTTTCAACCGGCACGTTCGGCGCATCATGGATGCTGGCCTGGGTGCCGAGCGGGTTGTGAGCCCATTTCACGGAATTGATCAGAACCTTCTGAACCGTGCCATTGTGATAGGTCGGATATGTCTCGTGGCCCGGGCGGAAATAGAAGATGCTGCCGGCACCACGACGCCAGGTCATGCCGGAACGGAAGACTTCGCCGCCCTGGAACCAGGAGATGAACACGGTTTCCAGCGGCTCCGGAACGGAGAACTGTTCGCCGTACATTTCCTCGTTCTCAAGCTCGAAATGCTCGCCGAGGCCGGCCGCGATCGGATGGCGCGGATTGATGACCCAAAGGCGTTCGCGCTCGCCGGCTTCGCGCCATTTCAATGCGCAGGGCGTGCCCATCAGGCGCTTGAAAACCTTCGAGAAATGGCCGGAATGCAGGACGATCAGGCCCATGCCTTCCCAGACGCGCTTGGCGACGCGCTCGACGACCTCGTCCTTGACGGCGCCGTGATCCTTGTGGCCCCACCACAAAAGAACGTCGGTATCCTTCAGACGGGCTTCGCTGAGACCATGCTCCGGCTCCTGCAGCGTTGCTGTGGTCGCCTCGATACCGGCGTCGGCATTCAGCGCCTTGGCGATGGTATTGTGCATGCCCTCCGGATAGATCTCGGCGACGACCTTGTTTGTCTGCTCATGAATGTTCTCGCCCCAAACGACGGCACGAATAGTCATTTCGGCACTCCTCTTATACCATTGAAATTGAATGGGTTATGCGATCCAAAGCGCTTTGGGAAAGCGCCATGCTTCAAGCCTCCATCAGCCCAGTCGGGGCAAGAGATAAAGCCTCCCCGCGAATTTGACAAAGACAAAAACGACCATAGACAACACCTGTGTTTTCAGTGCGACACGGATTTTGAAAAGAGATTGACGACGAGCACGCCGGCAATGATCAGACCCAGACCGACGACGGCTGCAAGGTCGAGTTTCTGGCGGAAAAGCACGACCCCCACTATCGAAATCAGCACGATGCCGAGCGCGCTCCAAATCGCATAGGCGATGCCCACCGGAATGACCCGCAACGTCACCGAAAGACAATAGAAGGCTGCGACATAGCAGACCACCAGGACGACCGTCGGGCCGAGGCGGGTGAACTGCTGCGACATCTGCAATGCCGTCGTGCCGACCACCTCAAGCACGATCGCGACCAGCAGCATTGCATAGACCGATGCGTTCGCCATTCCATTGTCTCCGATAAGGTTAGAGCTGCGTCAGCTCGATCAGCCGGTCGATCAGCCTTTGACGAGCGCTCTCGTCCATCTCGTGGCTGCCGAGCAGGTCGGCAAGCCAGATCCCATCGGCTGCCAGCCTGACGATCGCCGCATCCACCGAGGAGTCCGTACCGACATATTCCTCGCTGCGCTCGCGCACCCATGCATGCCACCGCTGCCGCAATTGCGGTTCGGTCAGCAGCACCATCGTCACCTGCGCCCAGTCCTTCGTACCCTCGGGCTGATCGCGCAGCGCCAGGCAGGCATGCAGGTAAGCGCGGGTAAAGCGGCCATGCGGCAGCGGATCGGCGCGCATCGCTTCCTCGATCGCGGCATCCAGCCGTTCCAGCAGGCTTTCGAACAACGCCTCCAGAAGCATGTTCTTGCTGGGAAAATGATGCAGCAAGCCGCCCTTGCTGACGCCGGACGCGCCGGAAACGGCATCCAGCGTCACCGCCGTCATCCCTTTTTCGGAAGCAAGCCGCGCCGCCACGTCAAGCAATTGCTGGCGGACGAATAAGGGCTGCTTCTTCCTATGATGCGCAGTGGACATGGCGATATAACATACCAGTTGGACGGTTTCGTCAACGGCTGACTTGATTGCCTCTGAACCTTATCGAATGTGGCTGCTCTTCCTGTTGCTCCCCCCCTAGTTTACCGAATGATAGGCTGCATCCTTCTCGTCGAAGATGCTCACCTTTGCGGCATCGACGGTGAAGGCGATCGGCGAGCCGGTGGCGATGGTCGTCATGCCGGGATCGGTGCCGATGATCTTCGAGCCGTCCTTGAGCCTGACATGAACGAGAGAACGGTCGCCCAGACGCTCCACCGTCTCGACCTTGCCGTCGATGTCGCCCTTTTCCGCCGCCGTGACGACCAGATGCTCGGGGCGGATGCCAAGCGTCAGCCCGGAATTCGAAAGACCGTTGAGCGCTATCGCCGTCTTGATGACCGATCCGTCCGGCAGCGTTGCCGTCGCCAGCCCGCTTGCCTCGCCGACACCGGCTATATTGATGAAGTTCATGCCCGGCGACCCGACGAATTGAGCGACATAGCGCGTTGCGGGGCGCGTATAGATCTCGACGGGAGTGGCCACCTGCTCGATCTTCTTGTTGTTGAGCAGGACGATACGATCTGCGAGCGTCATCGCCTCCACCTGGTCGTGGGTGACGAACACCATGGTCGCGCCCAGCCGCTCATGCAACTGCGCCAGCTCGACGCGCGTGCGCGTGCGCAGGCCTGCATCGAGGTTGGAGAGCGGCTCGTCGAAGAGGAAGACATCGGGCTCACGCACGATGGCGCGGCCGATCGCGACACGCTGGCGCTGACCGCCGGAGAGAGCCGAGGGCTTGCGATCCAGAAGATGCGGCATTTCAAGGATCTTGGCAGCCTCCTCGATGCGCCTGTTGATCTCGGCCTTCGGCGTTTTGATGTTGCGCAGGCCGAAGGACATGTTGTCGCGAACGGTCATATGCGGATAGAGCGCATAGGATTGGAAAACCATCGATACGCCGCGCTCGCCGGGCGGCAATTGATCGACGCGCTTTCCGCCGATCCAGATCTCACCGCTGGTGATCGACTCCAGACCCGCGATCATGCGCAGCAATGTCGACTTTCCGCAGCCCGAGCCGCCGAGGAAGACGACGAACTCGCCCCGTTCGATCGTCAGATCGATGTCGTTGAGAACCTGCACGGCACCGAAATGCTTGGTGAGGGACTTGATGTTGATTCCTGCCACTTTACGCCTCCTGCGGAAAATCGAAGTCGTCGGACTTGCCATTCATCGCGCCCGCCCGACGACGACAGTCGGACCGGCGCTTCCGCATTGGTTATTTGACGGCACCGACCGCGACACCGCGCGTCAGGGTCCGTTGGAAAATCAGAAAGAAGA
Source organism: Rhizobium sp. KNZ2-6A (assembly GCF_056755475.1). NCBI lineage: Bacteria > Pseudomonadati > Pseudomonadota > Alphaproteobacteria > Hyphomicrobiales > Rhizobiaceae > Rhizobium > Rhizobium sp. KNZ2-6A. The sequence continues at coordinate 28,130 of NZ_JBNDIC010000041.1, forward strand.
TCACCGTCGGCAGGATACCGAGCAGCGACGCTGCCGCAATTGCGGTCGGCTCCTGCGTATTGGCTCCCGACAGCACGCCCATGGCGACGGATACCGTCTGGTTGTTGTTGGAGACCAGGAACACCAACGGGATCAGGAATTCGTTCCAGGTCCAGATGAAGAAGAACGTCGCGAGCACCGCAAGCGTCGGCCTGAGCACCGGCACGATCACCATCCAAAGGATCTGCCAGCGGCTCGCATTGTCGATCTGCGCCGCCTCGATGATCTCGCGCGGGAAGGTCGCCATGACTGATGACAGCAGATAAGTGCCGAATGCGGTATGCAGGACACCGATGATCAGGATAACCGAAAGCATCGAGTCGAACAGACCGACCTGCTTGGACATATAGTAGAGCGGATAGACGAGCGCCTCCTGCGGCGCCATGATCGAAATCAACAGGATGACGAGCATCACCTGTCCGCCGCGCACGCGACCGATGCCAATGGCATAGGCGTTGAGCAGGCTGAGTACGACGGCCAGAATGGCGGTGCATCCGCTGATGAGAATGCTGTTGAAGAGCTTGCGCGGGAAATCGACGGTCGCCCAGAAGTTCTTGAGCGCCGTCAGATCAAAGCTCTGCGGAAAGGCGAGCGGACCGTTGGCGGCATAATCGGAAGGCGTCTTGATGGCATTGACGGCGGCCAGGAAGAACGGAAAGAGCGTGCCTGCAAGGAAAACCAGCAGGATGGCCAGGACGACCCATCGGCCTATCCCTTTCTTCTGGCCATGGTGCACCGAAACAGCCGGGGCGGAAAGTGAAGACGTGGCCGTCATATCAGTGCCCTCCCTCGGTTTGCTTCGATTGCATGCGCAGGAACACGACGCCGAGTAAGATGGTCACGGCCGTCTGCAATGTCGCGATCGACGCGGCATAGCCGACGCGGTTCGTCGTGAAGAAGTGATAATAGGACAGATAGGACGGAACCGTCGTTGCATTGTCCGGCCCGCCTGATGTCAGAACATAGATCGGCGCGAAGACCTTGAGCGCCGCGATCAGCGTCGTGAGCGCAACCACGAAGATTTCGGGCATGAGCATCGGGATCGTAATGGAACGGAAGCGCCCGAACCAGCTTGCATTGTCAAGCTCGGCAGCCTCATAGAGCGAGGGGTCCACGCGCGCCAGCCCGGACATGAAGACCACCAGGCAATAGCCGACCTGCACCCAGACGATGACGGCTGAAACCGCCCAAAGCGCATAACTTGCGTCCCCCAGCCAGTTCTTGGCGAGGAAATCGAGCCCGATCGCTTTCAGCACCGCATTGATGATGCCGATCGGATTGAGGATCCATGCCCAGAGAACGCCGGCGGCGGTCAGCGGCAGGATCTGCGGCAGATAGAAGCCCGCGCGAAAGAAGCTCGACCACTTCTCGCTGAATTGCGCGCTGATATAGTCGAAAAGCACCGCCGCAAGCAGCAATCCCAGCAGAATGGGCACGATGGTCATCGAAATGATGAACAGCAACGTATGCTGGATCGAACCCCAAAAGAGGGTGTCCTGAAGCAATCTTTGATAGTTTTCCAGGCCGACATAGCGCGGCGGAATGACGCCGCCCTTCCATGTCGTGAAGCTGATTGCGAGATTGGCAATCAGGGGAACGAGCACGATGAGAACAAAGCCCAGCACGCCGGGAATCATATAGAAATAATACCCCGCCTTGCCGGCGTTCTTCGACTTATCCATCGAAATCCTCCAGTCCGATACGGCGAGGCGACGTTGGAGCCGTCTCGCCGTTGTGATTGTCGCCGATGGTGTTACTGCGCTGCCTGCACGTCGTCGTAGGCCTTCTTCAGGCGTGCCCCGAACTGGTCAGGCGTCGTCGAGCCGTTCACCAGGCCTGTGGTCGCCTGGATCAGCAGCTCGTAATAGCCGGGGACCGGCCAATCCGGATACAAGCCGAGACCGCCCTTGGCGGAAATCTGGTTGAAGAGTTCGACATTGCGCTTGCCGACTTCGTCGGTGACCGCGGCCGGATCGGCAGCAATGGCGACGCCGCCGAGATTGGCGTCCAGATTTTGGTTCTCCTTGCTCAGCAGCAGATCGATGAATTCGTAGGCGAGATCCTTGTTCTTGGCGCTCTTCGGCACCATGAACAGGTTGCCGGTCGAACCGGTGCTGTATTTCGGTGTCGGGAAGACGAACTGGCTCCATTTGAAGTTCTTGATCGAGCCGGCGAAATTGCCATTGTTCCAGGTGCCGCTGACGAACATTGGCGCCGTGCCGGACGAGAAGAGGTTGTCGGCACCGCCCGTGCCCTTGAGGCCGGTCGAATCCTTGGAAATATAGCCCTTGCTCACCCAGTCGACGATCTTCTGGGCAGCAAACAGGAAGGGCTTGGTGTCGAGCGGCGCCTTGAGGCCCTGATAGTTCTTGACCCAGGTATCGTCGGCCTGCGTCAGGGCCAGCGTATAAAGCAGGTGCTGCGCGTTGGAATCCACCGTGCCATAGGCAAGCGGCGTAATGCCCTTCTTCTTGAAGGTGTCGAGAGCGGCTTCGAATTCGTCCAGCGTGGTCGGCACTTTCACGCCGTTGGCCTGGAACATATCGATATTGTAGAAGACCGAGACGAATTCGGCGTGAGCCGGAACACCAATCATCGGGCCTGAACCGTAAATGCCGTTGGCGTCATATTTGCTGAGCTGCGTGTTGGTTTCGTTGAGAATCTTGTCCCAGCCGCGTGACTTGAATTGGTCGTCAAGCGGCGTCAGCAGGCCCTGCGAAGCGACGAGTCCTGCCGTCGCATTGCCCTTGTTATACTCCAGAACGTCCGGAGCCTGGTCCGAATTAAGGATAAGGCTGCCTGCCTTCTGCAACTGGTCGAAGGTCTTCTGTTCGAAATTGATGGTGACATCCGGATGCTTGGCCTTCAGCGTTTCAAGAGCCTTGGTCCAGGCCTTGGCCTGAGGCGTGTCCGGCAACTCGAACCACCAGACGTTAAATGTCTTGCTCTGGGCGTGCGCGACACCGGCAGCCAAAAGAAGCGACATGCCGGCAGAAACCGCCAGCTTCGAAAAAATATTCATACATTCTCCTCCACCATGCGAACCGTGACGGTATTAGTCCGACGACATGGCCCGCGCTGCCGTCGGCGTTTCCTCTTAGCTGCACCGAGCGCCCGCCTGTCACATGGGACAAGGGGCGGACGCTCGGCAGTTCCTCCGTAGGGTACCCGTCCTGCCCGAAGCATCAGCCGCTCCGGGCATCACATTAACGCACAACTTGCCGCCTAAATCGATGCAGTATTGCAAATCATGCGTTACTCGACGAATTCGCCACCCCGGCTTCTCTTGAGATAGTTCAGGCCGTGAACCTGGCCAGTCATTTCGAGCGCGTCGCGATAAACCGGATCATGCCAGCCTTCGATGTCGATGGAACCGGACCAGCCGGCAAGGCGCAGCTCGGAGATGATGTCGGTCCAGTTGCTGTCGCCGAAGCCCGGCGTGCGCATGAAGACGAACTTCTCCTTGCCGAAGATGCCGTGTTCCTTGATGACGTCCCAGCGGATCGTCGCATCCTTGCCGTGAACGTGGAAGATCTTGCTCGCCCATTTGCGGATCTGCGGCAGCGGCTCGATCAGATAGACCATCTGATGGCACGGCTCCCATTCCAGGCCGATATTGTCGTCCGGTGTCTCGTTGAACATCAGCTCCCAGGCATCCGGGTTATGCGCGATGTTCCAGTCGCCGGTCGCCCAGTTGCCATCCATGGCGCAATTTTCGAAGGCGATCTTGATGCCCTTGTCGGCGGCGCGCTTGGCAAGCTCGCTCCAGATCTGCTTGTAGCGCGGCAGGCTGTCGGTGAGCGGCTGGTTACGGATACGGCCGGTGAAGCCGGCAACGCAGGTCGCGCCGAAATGATGGGCGTTGTCGATGCAGTCCTTCCAGCCTTGCAGCGTCTGCAGGTCCATCTCGCGCTCTTCGAGCGGATTGCCGAACATGCCGATGGTCGAGATCGTGATGTCGCGGTCGCCGATGGCGTCGCGGCAGCGCTTGCCAAGATCCGCAAGGTTCTGGCCGTTGGTCGTCTGCCAGAAGAAGGGTTCGAAGCTTTCGAAGCCAAGATCGGCGATCTTTGCGATGTTCTTGGCGGCATCGTCGTTCGTCGCCCTGATCATCGTGCCGATGCGGATGGCCTTTGCCGGATTTGTCATGATGTCATTGTCCTTGTGCTGAAATATCGACACGCCGGCCCGTCTTGGCGCTCTCGATCGCGCCGAGAACCATGGCGAGGCTGCGAATGTTGTCACCGCTTGCGGTCTCTGGCGACTTGCCGGTTTTGATCGCGTCGATGAAGGAGGCGATGACGCTGGCGTGGCCGTGCGTCTCTTCCTCGTATTTCGGTCCGGGAACTTCGATCGGGGTGAAGCCATGCAGCAGGCCCGGCTCGTCGCCGGCGACACCAGCCTCGAAATTCTCCTCGCCGTCCCAGGTCAGCATGCCCTTGCTGCCGGTGAGCCGCCATTGGCTTTCCCAGCTCGTGCGCTGACCCTCGGCACACCAGGAGCCGCGATAGCTGAAGACGACATCATCGGAAAAATCGAACAGCGCATGCGCCGATGCGCCATGCTTGTACCAAGACCCAACGGGGTTCTTTTCGACGCAATAGACCGAGAGCGGCACCTTGCCGGAAACGAAGCGGGCGGCATCGAAAGTATGAATGGCCATGTCGAGCAGCAGGACATTGTCCATTTCCTCGCGGAAGCCGCCGAAATGCGGGCCGAGGAAGAAATCACAGTGGACGCCCGTAAGCTCGCCGATCGCCCCCTCTTCCACCAGGCGTCGCATGCGACGGATGCCGGAGATGAAGCGGCGGTTCTGGATGATGGCGTGGACCTTGCCGGCCTCAGCTGCAAGATCGATCAGCGCAGCGCCCTCGGCCAGCGACGTCGCCATCGGCTTTTCGCTCAAGACATGGCAGCCGGCCTTCAGCGCCGTCGAAACCACGCCGAAGCGCGCGGCGGGGATGACGATATCGAAGACGAGATCCGCCTTGGTTGCAGCAATAACCTCGGCGAGATCCGAACCTATGACGGCATGGTCGAGAGAGAATTCTTTCGCAAGGCTTTCAGCGGTCGCTCGATTGAGATCGACCAGACCGACGATCTGAATGGATTCGGCAAGTGTCGGCGTCGAGGCGATGGCCCTGAGCCAGCCCTTGGACATAGCTCCGCACCCGCACAAAATGGCATTAAATTTCACGATGTCCTCCAGCGGGCGGTGCGGAAACCCCTCATGACACGCGCTCCGTAAACGTTTACGATACTATGCGAAAAGATTTTCCTGTGTCAATAGAGGAGGACAACGGAAAATGTTGCATGGAGGAAAACCGCGGCCGATGAAGGGAATTCGTCAGCTTGCCGAGCATCTCGATATCTCGATCGGCACAGTATCACGGGCGTTGAACGGCAAGCCTGATGTCAACGAGGAAACCCGCAAGCGCGTTCTCGCTGCCGCCGAGCAGCTGGGTTATGTAGCCAACCAATCAGGACGCAGCCTGCGGCAAGGCACGACGAATGTCATCGGACTGATGATCCAGTCCAGCCGGGAAACGGTTGAAAACAGCGACAATTTCTTTCTGACCGTGACGGGGGGGCTGCAGAGCGTATTCTCGCGCCACAAGCTCGACCTGATCATGCTGCCCTGCCCGCACGACGAAGATCCGTATGAATATCTGAAGCGGATGGTGGCAAGGCGCGTCGTCGACGCCCTCATCATTTCGGAGACGCAGCGCGTCGACAAGCGCTTCGACCTGCTCGCCAAGGCGAAGATCCCGTTTGCGGCACTCGGCCGCAGCCTTTCCGGCGCCCAGCATCCCTGGGCCGACCTCGATTTCGACGGCGTCGTCAATTGTGCCATCGATAGGCTCGTGGCGCATGGACATCGCCGCATCGCCGTCAGCGCACCCTCGAGCGACATCAATCTCGGTTTCATCTTCGTCGACGGCTATCGCAGGGCGCTGGAGCGGCATGGCATCGCCTATGATCCGGCGCTCGTCATCCGCGCCAAATCGAGCGAACAGGGCGGCTATCAGGTTGCCGACGAACTGCTGAGCCTCGAAGACGGGCCGACGGCCGTGATCCTGATCTACGAATTGATGGCGATCGGCTTCTATCGGCGCGTGATGGAAGCCGGCATCATCCCTGGGCGCGACATTGCGGTCGTCAGCTTCCGTGAGGCGCCGCGCGCCAAATTCCTGCAGCCGGCGCTGACCTGCTTTCGCACCTCCGTGCATGATCTTGGCGTCGAGCTGGCGGAGATCCTGCTTTCCAGCATGCCCGCCTATAGTCAGGAATATCCCAGGAAGACACGCCAGACGGTGTGGCCGCTCGAGCTCATTCCCGGGGAGAGCGACGCGTTTCACCTGACGACCGGTAAATAAGGCAGCGCCGAAACGCCGCATCGGCCGCTTCGGCGGTTGCGGCCGCGCCTTTCAGTTGCCATGTAGGACATCGCAAATAGAGGCCCGGGCTTGAGCGAAGAAACCATCACACTTTACGAAGCGATCGGCGGCGACCGCACGGTGCGGGCGCTGACATCGCGGTTTTACGAACTGATGGATACGCTGCCGGAGGCTGCCAATTGCCGCGCCGTGCATCCGCCGAGCCTCGAAGGCTCACAGGAGAAATTCTACGAATATCTGACCGGCTATCTCGGCGGTCCGCAGCTCTATATCGAGAAACGCGGCCATCCGCGCCTGCGCAGCCGGCATTTCGTCGCCGCTATCGGTCCGAAGGAGCGCGACGAATGGCTGCTGTGCTTCCGCCGCGCCATGGATGAAACCATCGAGAACGAAAAACTGAGGGCGATCATCTGGGAGCCGGTCGAGCGTCTGGCCTTCCATATGCAAAATAGGGAATGAGGAAAACATGAGCATTGGCGCCGCAATCCGTCCGGCTACCCTGTTTATCGCCGGCATTCTCGGCGGTGGCGGCGTCGCGCTTGCCGCGGCCGCTACCCATGGCGGCGACACGCATTTCCTCGGCGCGGCCTCCACCATGAGCCTCGCTCATGCCCCGGCCCTTTTGGCGCTCTACGCCGGCTATGACCGTATCCGCACCGCGCCGGCTGCCGCGATCCTGCTGGGATTGGGAACGCTGATCTTCGCCGGCGATCTCATCATCAGGCACTTTGGTGGGAGCTCGCTCTTTCCGATGGCCGCTCCGACAGGCGGAATGGGCATGATCGCCGGCTGGGCCGCGATAGCGCTCGGCGCTTTCTTCAGAACCGGTGCGACCAAGGCCTGAGAGAAAGCTATCTTACCGAGGCAGGCGACTCCGCCTCAAATCCCCGGAACGACAGCGAAACCCTCGAATTGCGGCGGCCCCCAATAGAGCCGCTTGTTCTCGCCGGCACTGCGATGCGCCATACGAAAATGCTCGGATTTCGTCCAATTGATGAAATCCTCTTCGCTATGCCAGGTCGTGTGCGAGGAAAACAGCGTATAGCCCTCTTCGACATCCGTCTTGCCGCGCAGGAGGCGGAACTCAAGAAAACCGGGCACTTCGGATAGCCGGGAATCCCGCCCTCTCCAAACCTCTTCGAATTCGCCTTCCAAACCGATGACGACCTTGAAGCGGTTCATGGCGATATACATGGCAACCTCGTTCGACGATCAGACCTTCTTACGACGCGCGACAATCTTATCCACGTCAGGTGCAAAGGCAACGACATTTGCGCCGTCGCGGCTCGCGGCATCGAGGGGCTGATCCGGCGCCTCTCCCGGCAGCCGCGTCTTCCAGGACGGGAAGGCGGTTATATTGGCGGCACACTGCTGCTCTTCGGCGCGGCGCATCAGCAAGTCATAGAGTTCGGGCACGAGCCCATCGCCATTCCGTGCGGCCAGCTTGTGCAGGCCGATCAGCATAAACCCGTCAGGGCCATTATCGATCATCGGGAAGCATCTCGTTCATTCATGGTCTGCAGCGCCCGCTCGAGGCTCGACTTGCTGCCATTGCGCAAGGGGATGAAGGCCTTGCCGAACTTCTTGCAGCCTGTCTTCACGCGCAGGCAGGCGTCGTGGCTGATGCAATCGATCGGGCAGAAGACACAGTCGACCGATGGCAGCACGGTATCGATCCGCGATACCGCCTCGCGCAGGCCGCCATCATGATGGATCAGCTCGGCGCCGAAGCTGCTGGCGATCTGGCGCAAATGCGCCACCTGGCAATCGCGGCCGCCCACATAGAGGAAGCTGCGCCCATCGAGACCGGTTTTCCCGGAAGGCTGCTGCGCCGCCTGCGTTTCGCGGCTCGCGCGACCAGAAGCCTTCTTCCCCTTACGCGCCATGCGTCACCCGTTTGCTGGTTGCTCTTATGTGCTCGATTCCATCGAGCGCGACGCGACCTTATTAAACTTGATTTTTGCAGTAAAGTATAAAGTTGATAATTTTCATCATATTTTATTGTGACACCGATCCGATGGCTAGCGTCCTCCGACCTGAACCGCTTGTATGAACGGCCAGGTCGGCCTGTCCCATTCCGAAGGCAGCGGCGGAAATGGCGCCGCGTTCCGGATCTGCTCCATCACGGCTTGATCCAACGCCGAGTCTCCGGAACTGCGCGTCAGGGAAAGAGACCGGAGTTCGCCACCAGAACCTATCGTCAAATTTATAACGAGTGTCAGGCCCTTTTCATATTTCGAGGAGACCCGTTGAACATAGCGCCGAATACGGGATTGCACTTTGCCTTTATAGTTCGCGACAGCAGCATCACCTGAACCCGTGCGGCGAGCATTCACTTGCGAATTTGTGTCGGATTGTGCCGTCTCGGTACCATCGGCGGACCCTCGCTTGGTATCCTCCCGGCTCTCCCCTCGTGACCCCGACTTCGCCTTGGCGACCTTGGCGACCGGCCTCTTGACTTCCTTGGGCTTCTCGACCGGTTTCGGCTTTTCCACGGGCGTTGCTATTGCCGCCGGCGGCTCGATTGGCTTGGCTTCGACGACCTCGGTCTCCATGGGCTGCACCGGTTCGGCCGGCTGAATGACCGTCGTCTCGGCCGGTGTCTGCGTCGCCAATATCTGCGGCTGCTCCGGTGCAATTGCCGTGGGTTGAGTCTGCTCGACAGGCGCGACGGGTTCGGCCGTTTGCGCCTGCTGTGTCTCGACTTCCTGTGGCTGAACGACATCCGGCTGCGGCGGCTGGGTCTCTTCCGGCGTTACCTCGGTCGGCTGAACCGTCTGCGGCTGCACGGCTTCGGCCATCACCTGTTCAGGTTTGGTCTGCGGTATCTCCTCGCCGGCAGCCATCTGATCCGCATCGGAATTGCCGATCATGATGACGCTAACAGTGTCGCCCGCCTCTTCCTGCGCCTCTTCCGGCGTCGCGACGAAGGTCACCAGCAACACAGCAACGATCACCGCATGGAACAGGCAGGAACCCATTCCGGAGAAAAGAAGCGATGTCCTGCGCCCAGCAACAACCTCGCGCGGCCTTTCGGGCAGCGCGTCCATCGGCAGGTGCTCCGCCGTCTCGACTGGCGCGGCTTCACCTGGGTGATCCGGAAAGGAACTGATCTCAGTAAATCGGCTGTAATGCGCGACCGCTTCGCCGGCCGGCGGTCGTGGCGCACCGTCGAGGCCGGTCAGTTCGTGGCCCGGCAGTACGCTCGGATAGTTGTCATTCAAGCCGCCGTTGGCGCGGCGCCCCACGGAAACCTTGACCGAGCGCGTCGCCATGGCTTCAACCCTCGAAGGGAACTGATATCTGCGAACGGGTCGTCAGCGCCGCCTTGCATTCGCCGGCCGCCGGGCCGTCACAGACCGGCGTATCATTGATGATGATGCGCGATACGGTCTCGCACTTCACGCCGGGCATATCGAATTGCCGCACGCGTTTCTTGCCGAGCGGCAGGTCGCGGAAATCGAGAACGGTGACACGGTCGACCGCGTTCTTGTCGTTGAAAAAGGCGAGTTCGAAGGAAATCTTGCTGATCGGCGTCGCCATGTCGTTTTCGGCGACGAAGGTCATCATGCACCCCTTCTGCGACGGCGCCAGCGCATTGAGTTCGACGTCGAGCTTGTGAGCGGCAGCCGCTGCCGCATTCGCATCCTGGGCGAAGGCGGGAAGAGAGGATGCCGCGGCAAACAGCCCCGAAATAGCGAGCGCCAGGATCGTTTTCGTCAGCATCGGCATGCCTCCTGAATATGTTTTGACGCATGCCTTCCCAGCCAACGGCCTTGGCGTGTAGCGTCGAAATTTTTAAACTTGACTTTATCAGTCTCCTATTGCGTCTTTATGAAACCATGACTATGAGAGTCAAGTTAAATTTGGCCGAACAAGGGTTCGGCCCCCGATGAATTTTCAGGCAAACTGAACAGGATGATTGCTGAGAAGACCCCAACGCCGCCGGTACAATGCACGGCCGCACCGCAGGTAAGAATTGTCGAGAGCACGGATATTTTCCGGGGCCAGACCGAAATCATGATCAAGCACGAGGGCGTCATCTACCGCATGAAGATTACGCGCCAAGGCAAACTCATACTCAACAAATAGGCATATCAGATGACTGAGACGACCCGACCGACCCCCGCCGAAATCCGCGCCTTCCGCGCCGAAAACCCGAAGATGCGCGAGCGCGATATCGCTGCCCGCCTCGATATTTCCGAAGCCGCTCTGGTTGCGGCCGAAGTCGGCATTTCAGCCATCCGCATCGAGGCTGATGTCGATCGCTTTCTGGAGAGGATTGCCTCGCTCGGCGAGATCATGGCGCTGTCGCGCAACGAAAGCGCCGTGCACGAGAAGATCGGCGTCTATGAAAACATGAAGTTCGGCGCGCAGGCGGCCATCGTGCTGGGCGAAAATATCGACCTGCGCATCTTCCCGAAGCGCTGGGTGCATGGCTTCGCTGTGACCAAGACCGATGGCGATCAAAAAAAGCTGAGCTTGCAGTTCTTCGACAAGGCCGGCGACGCCGTCCACAAGGTGCATCTGCGCCCCGACTCGAATGTCGATGCCTATCACGCCATGGTCGCGGAACTGCGCATCGAAGACCAGTCGCAGGAATTCGCCGAAGATCACTCGGGCTATGACAATGGCGCGACGGATGGCGACGTCAGCCGTGACGAATTGCGCGACCATTGGAGCCGCATGACCGACACGCACGAATTCTTCGGCATGCTGAAGAAACTCAAGATCGGCCGCCAGGAAGCAATCCGCACCGTTGGCGATGATTATGCATGGAAGCTGGACGCCGGTGCCGTCGCCGAGATGCTGCACGCCTGCGTGCGCGAGGGCCTGCCGATCATGTGCTTCGTCGCCAACGAGGGCACCGTGCAGATCCATTCCGGCCCGATCCACAATGTGCAGACCATGGGGCCATGGATCAATGTCATGGACCCGACCTTCCATCTGCATTTGCGGATGGATCACATCGCCGAGGCTTGGGCCGTGCGCAAGCCGACCAAGGACGGCCATGTCACCTCGCTCGAAGCCTATAATGCCAGGGGCGAGATGATCATCCAGTTCTTCGGCAAGCGGAAGGAAGGCTTCGATGAGCGCCCTGATTGGCGCGCCATCGTCGAAAGCCTGACAAGGGCCGGCACCAGCGTCGCCGCATGAGGAATGGTTCATGACGATGTTTAGGAACTTCAAGCGCATCAGGCCATGGGAAGTCGTCCTGACCATGGTGGTGATGGCACTGCCGCTCGCGCCGGCCAATCCGATCGCCGGCTTCGGCAGCCTCGTGCGCCATGCGCATGCGGCCGAAACGTCCAAGCTGGATACCTCACGCCTCGTTTCCATCGGCGGCGATGTCACCGAGATCGTCTATGCGCTCGGTGAGGAAAAGCGGCTCATCGCTCGTGATTCCACCAGCCTCTATCCGAAGGAAGCAACCAAGCTTCCCGATGTCGGCTATATGCGCGCTTTGTCTCCGGAAGGAATCCTGGCCGTTAATCCCACAGCCATCATCGCCGTCGAGGGTTCCGGCCCACCGGAAGCACTGGCCGTGCTGCGCAACGCCAGCCTGCCCTTCGAAACCGTGCCGCAGCACTATGACCGCGACGGCATCCTGAAGAAGATAGAGACCGTCGGCGCGTTGCTCGGCGTGCCGGAAAAGGCGAAGGCGCTGGAAGCCAAGGTTGCAGCCGATCTCGATGCGGCAATCGCCGAATCCGCCAAGCGTCCGGAGGCCGAGCGCAAGCGCGTGCTCTTCGTGCTCAGCAACCAGAACGGCAAGATTCTCGCATCGGGCAGCGACACCGCCGCCGATGGCATCATCAAGCTCACCGGCGCCGTCAATGCGATCAGCGGCTTTTCCGGCTACAAATCGGTGACGGATGAAGCGATCATCGAAGCCAAGCCCGACGTCATCCTCATCATGGATCGCGAGGGGCCGCTGTCGATATCGAACGAGGACCTGCTCAAGCAGCCGGCCATTTCACTGACGCCTGCCGCCAGTCACAAGGCGATCGTTCGCATGGACGGCCTGCACCTGCTCGGCTTCGGGCCGCGCACCGCGAGCGCCATTCGCGAGCTGAACGCCGCGATCTACGGAGGCTGACGTGGCATTCAACGATGCCATGGCAGGATTGAAGCAGATGTCGCAAACCACGGCACGCCGTCGCGAGGGGGATCGCACCGCACTTGCGATCCTGGTCATCGCCGGCCTTGTTCTGGTTTCCGCTGCTGCATTTCTTTTCTCCATCACGACGGGCGCCTCGAATGCTTCGGTCGTCGACGTCATGACAGGCATGCTTGGCGCCGGCGCGGAAAGCGCGCTCAGCAATCGCGACCGTATCGTCATTTTCGACATCCGCCTGCCCCGCGCCATTCTCGGCTTCCTGATCGGCGGCGGATTGGCGGTATCGGGCGCGGTCATGCAGGGTCTCTTCCGCAACCCGCTGGCCGATCCGGGTCTGATCGGCGTATCCGCCGGCTCCAGCCTCGGCGCCGTATCCATGATCGTCCTCGGCGGTGGCGTGCTTGCTCCGGTCGCGCATTTCTTCGGCATCTTCGCCCTGCCCCTCGCGGCTTTCATCGGCGGCCTGGTGACGACCATGCTGCTCTATAAGGTCGCAACCCGGCAGGGACAGACATCCATCGCGACCATGCTGCTTGCGGGCATTGCCCTCGGTTCTCTCGCTCTCGCGGCAACCGGAATCCTCATCTACATGGCCGACGACCGGCAATTGCGCGACCTCACCTTCTGGAGCATGGGATCGCTGGCGGGCTCGACCTGGAGCAAGGTCAGCGGTGCTGGGCCAATCATCCTCCTTTCCCTCCTGCCGCTTCCCTTCATGGCACGCGGCTTGAACGCACTGACGCTCGGCGAGGCTGCCGCCTTCCACATGGGGATATCAGTGCAACGGCTGAAGAATATCGCGATAGTCAGCGTGGCGGCGGCGGTCGGCGCCTCCGTCGCCGTCAGCGGCGGCATCGGCTTTGTCGGTATCGTGGTGCCGCACATCCTGCGCATGGCCATCGGGCCTGATCACCGCTTCCTCCTGCCGGCGTCCGCGCTGCTGGGCGGCGCATTACTGATCGTTGCCGATGTGGTGGCGCGCACCATGGTCTCCCCGGCGGAATTGCCGATCGGCATCCTGACGGCCGGAGTCGGCGGTCCCTTCTTCCTGTGGATGCTGCTGCGGCAGCGCTCGCGCCTCAGCCTGTGAGCCCAGAATGATCGATGTTTCCAATCTGAGCGTCCGGCTCTCCGGCAAGGCCGTCGTGCAGGACATATCCTTCACGGCCGAGGCCGGAACGCTGACGGCGATCTGCGGCCCTAACGGCTCCGGCAAGACCACCACGATGAAAGCGATCTCCGGCGAACTGGCCTATTACGGCTCGGTGCAGATGAACGGTGCCGAAATCGGCAAGCTGGCAGCCTGGCAGCTCGCAGAAACGCGGGGCGTCCTGCCGCAGGCGAGCTCCATCTCCTTCCCCTTCACCGTCCGCGAGATCGTTCGCATGGGGCTTACCAGCGGGCGCAACCGTCATCCGGAACAGGCCGACCGTACGGCTGCTGAGGCCCTTGCCGCCGTCGATCTTGCCGGTTTCGAAGGACGCCTCTATCAGGAGCTTTCCGGCGGCGAACAGCAGCGCGTGCAGCTCGCCCGCGTACTCTGCCAGATCCCGGAACCCGTCATCGACGGCAAGCCCTGCTGGCTGCTTCTCGACGAGCCGGTCTCCAGCCTCGATATCAGTCACCAGCTCACCATCATGACGCTGGCCCGGCAGTTCTGCCGGCGTGGCGGCGGCGTCATCGCCGTGATGCACGATCTCAACCTGACTGCGCTCTTCGCCGACCGGATGCTTCTGCTCAAGAACGGCCGCCTGCAGGCCGAGGGCGTCGTCAAGGACGTGCTGACCGACCGGCATCTCCGGGACGTCTTCGGCTGCAACCTGCGCGTCAACCGCGTTCCCGCCGACAACGCCCCCTTCGTTCTCGCCCACAGTGCGCTGATCGACTGACCTGCTTCCATCGCGCATTCTGGAACTTTTTGTTGCATCCGCGCGTTGAAACTACGCGATCGAAATCAATGTTTCGAACGCTTGATCGGTCGGTCCGACGGATGACCTCCGATCATCGCGAACAACAGGTGTCCTTCAGGGCGCCCAAGCAAAGCGAAAGGGAGCTGAACATGGCTACATCCATTCTCCATTCGGTACGCGGCAAGCGCAATGGCGGCAGCCTGCAGGATGTCGAGGCAAGCATTGAGGAGCAGATCGAATCGCTGCGCGAGGAAGTTGCAGCATTCGCCAAGCTCATCAGTGAGAGCGGTACAAAACAGAGCAGGAAACTGCGCGCCAGCGCAGAGTCCGGTTTCGATGATCTGACGGTCCGTGGCGAGGAACTGCTGCGGGATCTTCAGCGCGGCTATGCAAGGGGCTCGCGCGAAATGCGCAGAACCGTGCGTCAGCATCCCGTCGCCACCATCGGCGCGGCGGCTGCTTTCGGCCTTGCCGTCGCCCTGCTCCTGTCTCGCCGCTAGGGTGGCGGGATGATCGCTCCGATCCTTGGCCTGCTTCTGTCGGGCACCTTCAACCGCACCGTTGCGCGGACCAAGCGCAACGGTATTTTCATCGCCATCGCGGTTCTCCTGTTGCTGACAGCCTATGCCTTCGCGTTGATCTCGGCAGCCATCTGGCTTGCGACGATCTACGGCGCGGCCGTCTCGGCGCTGCTGATAGCCGCAGGCGCATTGCTGCTCGGGCTGATTGTCCTCGTCATCATGGCCATCATCAACCAGCAGGAGCAGCGCCGGGCCCGCGAGCGCCGGCTGGCAATGGAGTCGATGGCGGCAGCAGCCCTCGGCCTCGTGCGCAAGCAGCCGCTGTTGACCGCGGCCGTTGCAGCGGCCCTGGTATTCGGCAATCTCTTCGCCACGAGCGACGACGACGATTGATCCACCAGTGTTCACCGCCTACCGGCGCGCTTAAGGAGAAATCGGGCCGTCATACGCGCCCGCTCGGCAAGGTGAGCGCAAATATCCATGTATAAATAGACTTCAACAGAAGAAACCCGGTCGAGAGACCGGGTTTATCGTCAGAAGGCGAATGCCTTGGAGGTCAGCGGCGCGGATGTGGCATCCGGACCGAAATCCGCCTCGCCGGAAATATCCAGCAATTCCTGCAGGCGCTGGCGAGCACGGTTGACGCGGCTCTTGATGGTGCCGACCGCGCAGCCGCAAATTTCGGCGGCTTCCTCATAGGAGAATCCGGAAGCACCCACCAGGATGATGGCTTCACGCTGATCCGGCGGCAGCTGATCCAGCGCCTTCCGAAAATCCTGCAGGTCGACCGCCCCATATTGAGAGGGGTGGGTTGCCATGGATTCGGTAAACACGCCATCGGTGTCCTGCACCTCGCGACCGCTCTTGCGCATCTGGCTGTAGAGCTCGTTTCGCAGGATGGTGAAGAGCCAGGCCTTCATATTCGTGCCCATCTCGAAATGATCCTGCTTGGCCCATGCCTTCATGATCGTGTCCTGGACAAGATCGTCGGCGCGATCGTGGCGGCCGGTCAGGGAAATGGCGAAGGCGCGCAGGCTCGGAAGGGCCGCGAGGAGTTCGCGCTTGAAGCTCGATTGCGTTTCCATCAAACCCACCTCCTATTCGGAGACCTTTGCGGAAGCCAGGCGTTCGGCCTGATCGAGCTTCTCGAGCAGATCGAGGAAGCGATCGGGAATGGCTTCGTCCTGCGCAGCAGCATAGAACGAGCGCAGCCGGTTGCCGATTTGATTGTTGGGGTCGAGGATATCCATCGCGCGCAGGTCTGATGTCTTCTTGTCTGCGTCCTCGTGATTTTGGATAGTCATTATAGCCCGCTCGCTTCTCAATTGTCTCGCGTTCATGGATAAGCGCACCCTTTGCCTCCCCCGTCAGGAGACCATTGACCTCATTCAAACGTGTTGCCTAACGAATCGTAAAGGATGAGGCCCACCGATTGTAAGCATTGTAATGCGACTGCCTAAAAAAAGTTCCATCAAAGAGGAACTTTTTTACTCAACTGACGTTTATTAGTCATTGCAGCGTGCGCGCTGTATTTAATTAGAATTTGATAAAAGGCGGGAGCCATTGATGACACTTTCAACACGCATTGCGCCGCATCTTCCGTATTTGCGGCGTTATTCACGTGCTTTGACCGGAACGCAGACGTCGGGGGACGCCTATGTTGCTGCGGTTTTGGAAGCCATCATCGCTGACATCTCCATCTTTCCGGACACGGACAGCGACCGTGTTGCACTCTATAAACTGTTCACGAAGCTGTTCGGTTCCGTGACACTTCAGATTCCCGAGCCAATGTCGCCCTTTGCCTGGGAACAGCGCGCCTCTGTGAACCTTTCTAAGGTGTCTCCGCTTGCCCGCCAGGCGTTCCTGCTTGCCTCCGTCGAAAATTTCCGCCTCGGTGAGATCGCCGATATCCTCGACGTCTCGGAAAGCGAAGCCATGCATCTTCTCGACACGGCCTCCCAGGAAATCTCGCGCCAGGTGGCGACGGATATCATGATCATCGAGGACGAGCCGCTGATCGCGATGGATATCGAGCAGATGGTGGAAAGCCTGGGGCATCGCGTCACCGGCATTGCCCGCACGCACGCCGAAGCCGTCGCTCTCTACAATGCGACAAAGCCGAAGATGGTGCTTGCCGACATCCAGCTTGCGGACGGCAGTTCGGGTATCGACGCCGTCAACGACATTCTCAAGACCGCCAACATACCGGTGATCTTCATCACCGCATTCCCGGAGCGGCTGCTGACGGGCGAGCGGCCGGAGCCCACCTTCCTTGTCACCAAGCCTTTCAATCCCGACATGGTGAAGGCGCTGATCAGCCAGGCCCTTTTCTTCAACGAAACCACAAAGGTGGCTGCCTGAGCGAACTGCCCCCTCCGCAGCGGAACAAAGATAACGGCCGGACGTTGGCGTTCAAACCGGCCGGTTTACCGACTGTTATGCAGCGCGATTTAATAGGTCGGTTCAAGTTCTTGGGAATGAGGATGCTCTATCGGCGGGCTTCTCAAAATACGAGTGAAAGGCAAGCCGGTGAATAGGTCTGAACCATTACCCGGCGCACCTTTGAGTTTGGAAGGCAAAGCGGCTCTGATGGAGCGGGCGCTTGCGAGCGCCAACGTGTCGATCCTGTTTCAGGACGTGAATCTAGCGATCCGTTTAGCCGACAACCTGCCGGACCAGCTGCAGCAGTCCTTGGTCGTCGGAGGCAACGACTCGCATCTGTTCGGCGAAAAGGACGGCGAACATCTTTTGCGCCTGAAGCGAGGCGTGCTCGAAAGCGGCAAGTCAGCAACCGCCGAGGTTGAGATGGCAAGCGGCGACGGCGTTCGCGTCTACGAGCTGAAGATGGAGCGCATCGGCGGACGAAAGCCGCAAGGCGTGCTTTCAGTCATTTCCGAAATCACCGAGAGCCGCCATCGCGAAAAGGTTCTGAAATCGCTGCTGCGCGAACTGTCGCATCGTTCCAAGAACCTGCTGGCGATCATTCAGGGCATTGCTACGCAGACCGCGCGCCACACGCTTTCCGTCGATAATTTCCTCATCAAGTTCCGCGGCCGCCTGCAATCTCTCTCGAATTCCCAGGATCTCATCACGGATTCGAGCTGGCGCGGTGCATATCTGTTCGAACTCGCGGAAAAGCAGTTCGCTCCTTACTGGCCCGATGCCGGCGTGCCGATGCCGATCTATGGCATCAATGCCCATCTGACCCCTAACGCCGCGGTGCACCTGGGACTGGCGCTGCATGAATTGATCGTCAACTCAGCCTCGCACGGCGCCATTTCGACGGGTGCCACCAGCATCACGTTGAATTGCAAGGAGGCCGAACTCGACGGCAGGAAGGCAATCGAGGTAGCTTGGTCGGAGCACTTCTATACCCCATCCGATCATGAATTCGAAGATAACAGCTTCAGTCGCACCGTGCTCGAGCGCGTCGTGCCGACCTCGATGAACGGCCGCGCCGACTTCGCCGTCACGGACGGCAGCATCGGCTATCGCCTGACCATTCCTGAGACGGAATACGAGATTCTGAGACGCCGCTGAGGCGCCGCGTGTCTTTCAAGACATGCCAAGGGCGCCGTAACACTTTGAAATCACGCAAGGAGACAACGGAAAACAGCCAGTGCGAGGGCGGCGCACTGGCTGCTTTGCACTCATCGGGAGGGGACCGTGAGTATAATCCTGAGATGTTATTGGGCGTGCATCAGGAGATGCGATCATCGTCAGGATACCGTCATAACGACGCTGCGGACCCTTGGTTCCATGCCGCCGCGAAAAAATTCACCCATTCTTCATATTCTCCCTAACGCCAAAGGCGACGGGCGCGCTTCGGCCGACGTCCCGCTGTCATAGGGGATGACTGCCCCATCGGAATTCCTTTTCCCGCCAGCCAAATAAAAGCCAGCGAAAGCATCGGGTTGAACGATCACGATCGATCGGAGCCTCACGCTTTCTCGCACGGTTCAGGGCAAGTTTGGCGATCCGTGCGAGGGCAAAATTTTACCGTTTGATAAATTTTTTAACCTGAGTTACCGTTTCAGTACTAGCCGTTTACTATAAGAGGGAACTTCAATGGGACGACTGGAAACTGGGATTCATAAAGGCAGGCTCACGCCCGCCGAATATGATGCAAACTTTTCCGATCTTCACCCGCGCCTCACCAAGCATGAGGCGCTGGTCGCATCCGACCGCTGTTATTTCTGCTACGACGCGCCGTGCATGACGGCCTGTCCCACCTCCATCGACATTCCGATGTTCATCCGCCAGATCTCGACGGGTAATCCGATCGGCTCGGCCAAGACGATCTTCGATCAGAACATTCTCGGCGGCATGTGCGCCCGCGTCTGTCCCACCGAACAGCTCTGCGAGCAGGCTTGCGTGCGCAACACTGCCGAAGAGCGCCCCGTCGAGATCGGCCGGCTGCAGCGCTACGCGACCGACACGGCGATGGCGGAGAACAAGCAGTTCTATTCGCGTGCCGAATCCACCGGCAAGAAGATCGCCGTCATCGGCGCCGGCCCGGCAGGGCTTGCCTGCGCCCACCGTCTCGCCGTCAAGGGCCATGACGTCACCATTTTCGACGCCCGCGAAAAGGCCGGCGGCCTCAACGAATACGGCATCGCCACCTACAAGGCGGTCGACGACTTCGCCCAAAAGGAAGTCGATTATGTGCTCGCCATCGGCGGCATCGAGGTGAAGAACGGCCAGGCGCTTGGCCGCGATTTCAGCCTCTCGGACCTCTCCCAGCAATATGACGCCGTCTTCCTCGGCCTCGGCCTTGCCGGCGTCAACGCTCTGCGCGCCGAAGGCGAGGATCTCGATGGCGTCGCGGACGCCGTCGCCTATATCGCCGAGCTTCGCCAGGCGGGCGACAAGGCCGATATCGCCATCGGCCGGCGCGTCGTCGTCCTCGGCGGCGGCATGACCGCGATCGACGCCGCGGTACAGGCCAAACTGCTCGGCGCCGAAGAGGTAACGATCTGCTACCGCCGCGGCAAGGAGCACATGAACGCCTCGGAGTTCGAGCAGGATCTGGCCGCCTCCAAGGGCGTCATCATCCGCCATTGGCTGGCCCCGAAGCGCATCCTCGACAAGGATGGCAAGGTCGCCGGCATCGAGGTCGAATATACCGAACTGCGCGACGGCAAGCTCACCGGCACCGGTGACGTCGGCGTCATTGCCGCCGACCAGATCTTCAAGGCGATCGGCCAGACATTCGAGGCCTCGGGCATCGGCGCCTTGCGCATGGAAGCCGGCCGCATCGCCATCGACAGCGAGGGCCGGACCTCGATCGAAGGCGTATGGGCTGGCGGCGACTGCGTGCTCGGCGGCGATGACCTGACGGTCTCGGCCGTAGCGCAGGGTCGCGACGCGGCCGAATCCATCAACCGTGCGCTTGGCTCCGTGAAGCCGGCCGCCGCAGTCGCCTGAAAGGAGAACCGACATGGCTGATCTCCGCAATAACTTCGTTGGCATCAAATCCCCGAACCCGTTCTGGCTGGCCTCCGCGCCGCCGACCGACAAGGCCTACAACGTCGAGCGCGCCTTCAAGGCAGGCTGGGGCGGCGTGGTCTGGAAAACGCTCGGCGAGGAAGGCCCGCCCGTCGTCAACGTCAACGGCCCGCGCTACGGCGCGATCTGGGGCGCCGACCGCCGCCTGCTCGGTCTCAACAATATCGAGCTGATCACCGACCGCGACCTCTATACCAACCTGCGCGAAATGAAGCAGGTGAAGAAGAACTGGCCGGATCGCGCCTTGATCGCCTCGATCATGGTGCCCTGCGAGGAACAGGCCTGGAAAGCCATCCTGCCGCTGGTCGAGGAAACGGAAGCCGATGGTATCGAGCTCAATTTCGGCTGTCCGCACGGCATGTCCGAGCGCGGCATGGGCTCCGCTGTCGGACAGGTGCCCGAATATATCGAAATGGTCGTGCGCTGGTGCAAGCAGTACACGCGCATGCCCGTCATCACCAAGCTGACGCCGAATATCACTGACATCCGCAAGCCCGCCCGCGCCGCCAAGGCCGGCGGCACTGATGCTGTCTCGCTGATCAACACGATCAACTCGATCGTGTCGGTCGATCTCGACAACTTCGCCCCGAACCCGACGGTCGGCGGCAAGGGCAGCCATGGCGGCTATTGTGGTCCGGCGGTCAAGCCGATCGCGCTCAACATGGTGGCCGAGATCGCGCGCGATCCCGATACCTATGGCCTGCCAATATCAGGCATCGGCGGCATTACCACCTGGCGCGACGCGGCGGAATTCCTCGTGCTCGGCGCCGGCAACGTACAGGTCTGCACCGCAGCGATGACCTATGGCTTCAAGATCGTCGAGGAGATGATCACGGGCCTTTCCGACTGGATGGACGAGAAGGGGCACCGCACTCTGGACGATATCATCGCCCGCGCCGTGCCGAATGTCTCCGACTGGCAGTATCTCAACCTCAACTACATCGCCAAGGCGAAGATCGACCAGGATGCCTGCATCAAGTGCGGCCGCTGTCACATCGCCTGCGAGGATACCTCGCACCAGGCGATCACCAACTTCGTCGATGGCGTCAGGCGCTTCGAGGTTTTGGACGAGGAATGCGTCGGCTGCAATCTCTGCGTCAGCGTCTGCCCCGTCGAGAACTGCATCACCATGGAAGAGCTGCCGGCCGGCGCGCTTGACAAGCGCACCGGCAAGGTCGTCGACCCGAACTACGCCAACTGGACGACCCATCCCAACAATCCGATGGCGCGGCAGGCGGCTGAGTAAGAGCGTAGATACGAGAAGCATACCCGTCCGGCGCTGCCGGGCGGGTATGTCCATCATCAAAACTTGAGAATGTTATCTTCTTGAGCGGCCTGGATTTCTTCCGGCATCCGCTCTATGGCACGCAGATAGCTTTGCGCTGTTTTATCCAGCGAACGTTTGCCCTGCTCCCAATTGCGAAGCGTCTCCAGATCGATACCATAGCGAAGCGCGAACTGCTCCTGCGTCAAACCGAGCTTTCGGCGAATGTCCCTGACGTCGATCGGACGGAAGGCGACCGCCTTGACGACGAGACCGGTCTCCTCCAATTCGCGTGCGAGATCGGCTCGATTTTCGACGTGGGGGACGAGCATGGTCGCTTGCCCCTTCTCCATCGCCCGCTCGATCGCCTTCTTTGCCGCCAGCATGGACATTCCGCCTTTCACCAAGGCACGGACCGCAGAGATGGATCGGAAACTTTTCACGGGCTGGTCAAAATGCAGGGATATGGCGACGGGTGAACCGGATTGGCCGCGGCTTACGTCCTCGACCGGCCCCAGTCGTTCGAACCGCTCCTTCAACGACGAGTTCATGACACTCCATTTCCTCCATGGCGATTTCCGCCAGATTTCTGAGCCGATGCGCGCCAAGATCATTCATCGAAATATTCTCACCCTGGATATGGAATCCGCGAAGATAGAGCGCGTTTCCAACTATCTGGGGCTCAGCCATCACCGAAATCACACCATCCGGCGTATGAATTTCGACGGTACATACTGGATGATAGGTCGTTTCATTCACAAAACGAAAAGCAACATCCGTCTTGATCCATATCTTTTTCATAGGCCAATGACCGACTAAAATCAACATCTGTGCGATGCTCAACCGTATAGAGCGCCGATTTCCAATACACTATTAACGCGAGAAAAATTCGAAGGACTTGAAAAGTTCAATAAAATAAGCGCCATTCTAGACATGCGGCACTCTAAGCGCGCGGTGCCCGAATGCGAAGCCCGTCGACGAAAAGCTGCTCCAGATAGCGGGCAGCATCCTCGAAGCGCCCCTCGCCCGAATGCTCCTCGCCTAGCACGGCGCGCACCTGAACGTCGAAATCCGCATAGTGCTGTGTGGTCGACCAGATCGAGAAAATCAGGTGATAGGGATCGCATTTGGCGATCTTGCCGGCCTTTGCCCAGGCGCGGATAACTTCCACCTTCTCGTCGACGAGAGCCTTCAGCGGCCCGCGCAGCTCGTCCTCCACATGTGGCGCTCCCTGCAGCATCTCATTGGCGAACAGCCGGCTTTCGCGTGGGAAATCGCGGGCCATTTCGAGTTTGCGGCGGATATAGGAGCGGATCTCGCTTTCCGGATCGCCATTGGCGTCAAAGGCGCGCAGCGGTTCCAGCCAGGTAAACAGCACCCGGTCGATCAGCGCGCGGTGCATGGCCTCCTTGGTGCGGAAATAATAAAGCAGATTGGGCTTCGACATGCCGGCGACTTCGGCAATCTGATCAATGGTCGAGCCACGAAAACCGCTGACGGAAAACACGTCCAGCGCGGCTTCCAGTATGATTTCCTCTTTCTCTTCCTGGATACGGGTGCGGCGCTGTGTCTTGGCGGCTCTGGGGATGGCCATATCTGCTCTGTTTCTCCTTGAAATCCAAGCCTTTCGGCCGCACCCTATTCACCCTGTCGATGCGCCGGATCTAGGCAATCGCCTGAAATTTTATCGGAAATTTTCGTGCTTTTCGTCTTGAGCCGCGCCACGGAAGTTGTAATGTTTACCAATCGGTCAAATTATCCGTCAGATGTTTCTTAAAGGCAACTGGCGATTTTCCGGGCGAGAAAAACAAGACAACGCTCTGGATAGACCAACGGGAACAATCGGGCATGCGCCTTGCATGCCCCGGGATAAACAGGTGAGGATTGCATCATGGTGGCAGCGCCGGGAGAAAACATGCGTATCAATGGCGATCGCCTTTGGGATACGCTGATGGACATGGCGAAGATCGGCCCCGGCATTGCCGGCGGCAACAATCGCCAAACCCTAACCGATGCCGATGCCGAGGGACGCAGCCTTTTCAAGACTTGGTGCGACAAGGCCGGCCTGACCGTCGGCGTCGACATGATGGGCACGATGTTCGCGACCCGCGCCGGCACCGATCCGAACGCGCTGCCGGTCTATGTCGGCTCGCATCTCGATACCCAGCCGACCGGCGGCAAATATGACGGCGTCCTCGGCGTGCTCGCAGCACTTGAAGTCGTCCGCACGATGAACGACCTCGGCATCAAGACCAAGCACCCGATCGTGGTCACCAACTGGGCGAACGAAGAAGGCGCGCGCTTTGCGCCCGCCATGCTCGCCTCCGGCGTCTTCGCCGGCGTGCATTCGCTGGAATTCGCCTATGGCCGCAAGGACCCGGACGGCAAGACCTATGGCGAAGAGCTGAAGCGCATCGGCTGGCTCGGCGAGGAAGAAGTCGGCGCCCGCAAGATGCACGCCTATTTCGAATATCATATCGAACAAGGCCCGATCCTCGAAGCAGAGGACAAGACCATCGGCGTCGTCACGCACTGTCAGGGCTTGTGGTGGCTGGAATTCACGCTGACCGGCAAGGAAGCGCATACCGGCTCGACGCCGATGAACCTGCGCGTCAATGCCGGCCTTGCCATGTCGCGGATCGTCGAGATGGTGCAGAGTGTGGCGATGGAAAGCCAGCCGGGCGCCGTCGGCGGCGTCGGCCAGGTCTTCTTCTCGCCGAACTCGCGCAACGTCCTGCCCGGCAAGGTGGTCTTCACCGTCGATATCCGCACGCCCGACAAGGAAAAGCTCGATCGCATGCGCGCCAGGATCGAAGCTGAAGGGAAAGAGATCTGCGACGCTCTCGGCGTCGGCTGCTCGGTGGAAGCCATCGGCCATTTCGAGCCGGTGACCTTCGATCCGAAACTCGTCACCTCCGTGCGCAACGCCGCCGAGAGGCTCGGCTACAGCCACATGAACCTCATCTCCGGCGCGGGCCACGACGCCTGTTGGGCCGCCAAGGTCGCCCCCACCACGATGGTCATGTGCCCTTGCGTCGGCGGCCTTTCGCACAACGAGGCCGAAGAAATCTCCAAGGAATGGGCAACCGCCGGCGCGGACGTGCTGTTCCATGCAGTCGTCGAAACGGCGGAGATCGTGGCTTGATCATTGCTCGCGCCCAGCCATCCCCCTCATCCGCCCCTGAGTTGATCGAAGGGCGGGCACCTTCCCCCCGAGGGGAGAAGGGAAGGTTTGCCGCACCGCCGTCTTTCACAACAAACCACCAGCACAGTCGGAAATTGCTTGGCCCGAAGGTTCGCCACACCTCTCCTTCTCCCCTCGGGGAGAAGGTGGCCCGAAGGGTCGGATGAGGGCGCGCCACGGATGCCCAGGTCTCAAAAACAGGGAACAAATACCATGAGCACAGTCATCAAGGGTGGAACCGTCGTCACGGCCGACCTGACTTATAAGGCGGATATCAAGGTCGAAGGCGGCAAGATCGTCGAAATCGGGCAGAATCTTTCGGGCGGCGAAGTGCTGGATGCTTCCGGCTGCTACGTCATGCCCGGCGGCATCGATCCTCATACGCATCTCGAAATGCCGTTCATGGGCACCTATTCCTCCGACGATTTCGAGAGCGGCACGCGCGCGGCTCTCGCCGGCGGCACGACGATGGTGGTGGATTTTGCACTGCCCTCGCCCGGCCAGTCGCTGCTCGAAGCTCTGACCATGTGGGACAATAAGTCGACGCGGGCGAACTGCGACTACTCCTTCCACATGGCGATCACCTGGTGGGGCGAACAGGTCTTCAACGAGATGGAAGCCATCGTCCGCGACAAGGGCATCAACACCTTCAAGCATTTCATGGCCTATAAGGGCGCGCTGATGGTGGATGACGACGAGATGTTCTCCTCCTTCCAGCGCTGCGCCGAGCTTGGGGCTCTGCCGCTTGTGCATGCCGAAAACGGCGACGTCGTCGCGCAGATGCAGGCAAAGCTGCTCGCCGAAGGCAATAACGGCCCGGAAGCGCATGCCTATTCCCGTCCCGCCGAAGTCGAGGGCGAGGCGACGAACCGCGCCATCATGATCGCCGACATGGCGGGCTCGCCCGTCTATATCGTCCATACTTCCTGCGAGCAGGCGCATGAAGCCATCCGCCGTGCCCGGCAGAAGGGCATGCGCGTCTATGGCGAACCGCTGATCCAGCACCTGACGCTCGACGAAAGCGAATATGCCAATGCCGATTGGGATCATGCCGCCCGCCGCGTCATGTCGCCGCCGTTCCGCAGCAAGCAGCATCAGAATAGCCTCTGGGCCGGTCTTGCCTCCGGCTCGCTGCAGGTGGTCGCCACCGACCACTGCGCGTTTACGACCGAGCAGAAACGCTTCGGCCTTAACGACTTCACCAAGATCCCGAACGGCACCGGCGGCCTTGAGGATCGCCTGCCGATGCTCTGGACCCATGGCGTCAACACCGGCCGCCTGACGATGAACGAATTCGTCGCCGTCACCTCCACCAACATCGCCAAGATCCTCAACGTCTATCCGAAGAAAGGCGCGATCCTCGTAGGCGCCGATGCCGATATCGTCGTCTGGGATCCGAAGCGCTCGAAAACCATCGCCGCCAAGACCCAGCAGTCGGCGATCGACTACAATGTCTTCGAGGGCAAGGAAGTCACGGGCCTGCCGCGCTATACGCTGACGCGGGGCGTCGTCGCCGTCGAGGAAGGCACGGTGAAGACGAAGGAGGGCCATGGCGAGTTCGTCAGGCGCGACCCCTTCACCGCCGTCAACCGGGCGCTTTCGACCTGGAAAGAGGTCACCGCGCCGCGCAAGGTCCAGCGCAGCGGCATTCCCGCAAGCGGGGTATGACGCTTGGGCACGGCGCTTCGGTTCATCGGCCGCCTAGAGCAATTCCAGGAAAAGTGCGTAGCGGTTTTCCGTCCGGGATTGCGTAAAAACAAAGAAATAGAGCATTTTCGCGATTCGAAGAAAAGCGAAACGGCTCTAGCGCAGCACATACCGCTCCAGATCCGGCAGCAGGACCACGCTTTCCTGCTCATTCGGATCGGTGCGGGCGATGACCGCTGTCGCCGGCCGGTCGCTGAGGTTCGCTGGAAGATGCGGGACGCCGGCCGGAATGTAGAACATCTCGCCTTCGCGAACGATGACGTGTTCTTCCAGCTCATCGCCGAACCAACAATGCGTCTCGCCGGAAATCGCATAGATCGCCGTCTCGTGCGAGGCGTGAAGATGCGCCTTGGCGCGGCCGCCCGGCGGTATCGTCAGGAGATGCATGCAGATCCCCGTCGAGCCCACTGTCTCGGCGGCAATCCCTTCGAAATAGCTGAGGCCCTGTTTTCCGGCATAGGCGCTGCCCGGCCGCACGATACGGCAGGTGGGCTTCGATGACAGACTCATGGCATTGCTCTCCCGGATCCAGCAGCCACGAGGCGCCCTCGCCTCTTAAAGCTGCAGCAATGCCAAGCAGGATAACACGCAATCCGCCTCATCCATGCGGCGAAATCAGGACTGGTAGGTGTTAATGACGTCATCCGCTTCCTCCGTCGTCTCCGCGCGGAATCTCTGTCTCACCTACGATACGAATGACGGGCCGGTGCATGCGCTGAGCAATGTCGATCTCGACGTCCGCAAGGGTGATTTCGTCTCTTTCATCGGCCCCTCCGGCTGTGGCAAGACCACCTTCCTACGCGTCATCGCCGATCTCGAACGGAAGAGTTCAGGCGATATCAGCGTCAACGGCATGTCGCCGGAGGAAGCCCGCAAAGCCCGCGCCTACGGCTATGTCTTTCAGGCAGCCGCCCTCTATCCCTGGCGCACGATCGAGAAGAACATCGCGCTGCCGCTCGAAATCATGGGCTACGATGGCCAAGAGCAGGCAAAGCGCATCGCTCAGACCCTGGAGCTCGTCAATCTCAGCGGCTTCGAGAAGAAATTCCCCTGGCAGCTTTCCGGCGGCATGCAGCAGCGCGCCTCCATCGCCCGCGCTCTGGCTTTTGATGCCGACCTCCTGCTGATGGACGAGCCTTTCGGCGCGCTTGACGAAATCGTTCGCGACCATCTCAACGAACAGCTGCTGAAGCTCTGGAAGCGGACGAACAAGACCATATGCTTCGTCACGCACTCCATCCCGGAAGCGGTCTATCTCTCCACCAAGATCGTGGTCATGTCGCCGCGTCCGGGCCGCGTCACGGATGTCATCGAATCCACATTGCCGCTCGAACGCCCGCTCGGCATTCGCGAAACGCCGGAATTCCTCGAGATCGCCCATCGCGTCCGCGAAGGCCTGAGAGCGGGTCATAGCTATGAGGAATAGGATGATGGATAGCTCCGTCGCATGGCGGCCCCTCACCCTAGCTCACTTCCCGTGCACGGGGAGAGGGAACGACCTCGACACGACCGTCAATCTCACTCGCTGGTGGGAAGACTGTGGGCGCTACTATCGCCTTCTCCCCGTCCTGACGGGGAGAAGGTGGCCAGCAGACCGGATTAGGGGCTTTGCTGCAACGGGAGGGGCATCATGAACCCGCAATTCCTCCTCTGGCTTACCGGCGCCATGGCGATCTTCATCAGCGGTGCCACCGCCTCACGCGCCTATGTCATCAATAACAACGTTCTTGTGCTGATCCTGGCGCTCATCCTCTATTGCATCGGCAATCTGATGATGGTGAGGCTGATGCGCGAGGGCGGGCTTGGCCTGGCGATCTCCGCCTCCTCCATCGCCCAGCTCGTGGTCGTCAACGTCATCGCATTCATCGTTTTCGGCGAGCGGCTGAGCCTGCAACAGCTTGCCGGTGTCGGCCTCGGCATCCTCGCCATGGTCTTGATGCTGTTTCCCGCGCAAGGGAGAGCATGACCATGGAAAGAGAACGGTTCTTCAAGCACAAGTTCCTGCCGGTCACGACCATCGTCCTGGCAATCCTGGTTCTCTGGTACGTTTTCGCGGTCATCCTCAACGCGCCGTTCCAGCGCGATCTCGACCGGCGAGGCAACCTCAATCCGACGACGATGGAATTCATCGGCAAGACGCTGTCGCAGCCGAAGCCGATCCTGCCCGCGCCGCACCAGGTGGCGCAGAACGTCTTCGAAAACACCTTCCTTCGCGCTCCCACCAGCAGCCGCAGCCTCGTCTACAATGCCTGGGTCACCCTGTCCTCGACCGCTGTCGGCTTCGCCTTCGGCACGGTTCTCGGCATCCTGATCGCGGTCGGCATCGTGCATGTCGTGGCTCTGGACCGCAGCCTGATGCCGTGGATCATCGCTTCGCAGACCATACCGATCCTCGCCATCGCGCCGATGGTCGTTGTCGTGCTGGGTTCGATCGGCGTTACCGGCCTTATTCCCAAGGCGCTGGTCTCGACCTATCTCTCCTTCTTCCCCGTCGCCGTCGGCATGGTCAAGGGATTGCGATCGCCGGAGGTCATGCATCTCGACCTGATGCGCACCTACAATGCCAGCGCCATGCAGACCTTCTGGAAACTGCGCGTGCCCGCCTCGATCCCCTTTCTCTTCACCTCCATGAAAGTCGCAATCGCCGCGAGCCTCACCGGCACGATCGTTGGCGAACTGCCGACGGGCGCGGTCGCCGGCATCGGTGCCAAGCTCCTCGCAGGCTCCTACCAAAGCCTGACGATCGATATATGGGCGACGCTCGTCGCCGGCTCGATCCTGGCGGCTGCGTTGATTGCCGTCGTCAGCATCGCGGCGCGTATCGTCGATCGCGCCATGGGAGGTCGGGCGGCATGAGGAATTTTCATTCATCGTGGCAGGGCACGCTCTCCCTCCTTCTCTGCCTTGCGGCCCTCCCGGTGCTGCCGCTGCTCGCCGCCGATACCCCCACGCCGTTCAGTAGCGGCACCACCTTCGTCATTTTCATTCTCATTGCCGCCGCGGCCACCATTTCCTTCATGAACCTGTCCGCAACCCTCTGCGCGGCGATCCTCTTCTTTGCCGCGCACGCGGCCGCCTGGCTGTTGCTGGCGGGAATATCAGGCAATGAAGGCAATGCGGCTGCGTCGTTCTTTATCCTCCTCGCCGCGGCATGGCTGCTTGCCTGGCGTTGCGTTTCCATCCTGTCAGCCATCCGCGTAAAATCGACCGCCGACGGCTATACGCTACGCTTGCTGATCCCCGTGATCTTCGGCGTCTGGATCATCATCATCTGGGAAGCGATAACGCGCGGAGCCGGTATTCCTTTCATCCTGCTGCCACCGCCGAGCGCCATCGGCGCACGGATTGCCAGCTCCATCTCGATCCTTTGGACGGATGTTCAGCAGACGATCTTCCGATCGGTTCTGATCGGCTACATCATCGGTTGCTCCAGCGGCTTCGTCGTCGCCATCCTCGCCGATCGCTTCGCCTTCCTGCGCCGCGGCCTGTTGCCAATCGGCAATCTGGTCTCCGCTCTGCCGATCATCGGCGTTGCGCCGATCATGGTCATGTGGTTCGGCTTCGATTGGCAATCGAAGGCCGCCGTCGTCGTCGTCATGACCTTCTTCCCGATGCTGGTGAACACGGTGGCGGGCCTTACTGCCGCCGGCAACATGGAGCGTGACCTGATGCGCACCTATGCATCGAGCTATTGGCAGACGTTGCTCAAGCTGCGCCTGCCGGCCGCCGCTCCCTTTATTTTCAATGCGCTGAAGATCAACTCGACCTTGGCCCTGATCGGTGCCATCGTGGCGGAGTTCTTCGGCACCCCCATGTCGGGCATGGGCTTCCGCATCTCGACCGAAAATGGTCGGCTGAACCTCGACATGGTCTGGGCCGAGATCGCGATTGCCGCGGTTGCAGGCTCCGTTTTCTACGGTATCGTCGCCATTGTCGAGAGAATGGTGACGTTCTGGCATCCGTCTATCCGCGGTGGACAGGCGTAATCCGGGGTCTCCTCAAGGGATCAAGGCATAACTTCAGAGGGAAAAAGGGTAAGAACATGAAAAAACTGATGTTCGCATTGATGGCAAGCACGATGACGCTGGCTGCCACACAAGCCGCGATGGCCGCCGACAAGGTGACCTTGCAGCTGAAATGGGTGGCCCAGGGTCAGTTCGGAGGCTATTTCGTCGCCAAGGACAAGGGCTTCTACAAGGAGGAAGGTCTCGACGTCGACATCAAGCCGGGCGGCCCGGATATCGCACCGGAACAAGTGATCGCCGGCGGCGGCGCCGACGTTATCGTCGACTGGATGGGTGGTGCGCTGGTTGCCCGCGAGAAGGGCGTGCCGCTTGTCAACATCGCCCAGCCCTTCGAGAAATCCGGTCTGGAACTGATCTGCCCCAAGGATGGCCCGGTCAAGACGGAGAAGGATTTCAAGGGACATACGCTCGGCGTTTGGTTCTACGGCAACGAATATCCCTTCTTCGCCTGGATGCATAAGATTGGCCTGAAGACCGATGGCGGCAAGGACGGCGTCACAGTGCTCAAGCAGAGCTTCGACGTGCAGCCGCTCGTCCAGAAGCAGGCCGACTGCATCTCGGTCATGACCTACAATGAATACTGGCAGGCAATCGATGCCGGTTTCAAGGAGGAAGACCTGACCGTCTTTAATTACACCAAGCTCGGCGTCGACCTTTTGGAAGACGGCCTCTATGTCAACGAGACCAAGCTGAAGGATGCGAAGTTCAAGGCCGATATGGTCAAGTTCGTCCGCGCCTCGATGAAAGGCTGGAAATATGCCGTCGAGCATCCGGATGAAGCCGCCGGGATTGTGATGGACAATGGCGGCCAGGACGAAAACCACCAGAAGCGCATGATGGGCGAAGTCGCCAAGCTGATCGGCGGCGGCAAGCTCGACACGAAGCTTTACGACCGCACGGTCGAAGCCCTGCTCGACCAGAAGATCATCAACAAGAAGCCGTCCGGCGCCTTTACGCATGAGATCACGGACGCTGCCCTGAAATAAGCTCGAAGTACTTACAGAGACTAAAACGCGCGGGGTTTCAGGCCTCGCGCGTTTTTTTCATTTTGTAACAGCGGCAACAAAAGGCTGGCTTTCCAGTAAAACTTGGCGGTAAAGCCCTCGGCTATCAACTATTCGAATGCTGACATCACAATGCCGTGATTGCTTCGCAAGGTTGCGAAGGATAGAAATACCCGCGAAATCATTTTCTCGTGATCTTGCGAGAATTGAAAAGCGCTCCCATCTACAGGGGCGATTTTAGGATGAGGGACTTGCAGGCATGACAGACGGATATTACAGCGCCGCGCGCCACATGTGGCGCGCAAAGGTCGCTGTAACACTTTAAATCTGCTGCATAATTTTATCCTTAAATCGATTCCGATTTGAGGAATTATGCAGTAATCCGCCGGAGAAGCCGGCACGCATGCATCGATCCCCGTGTTCGCGACGGAAAAACAGCGAAATCCATTTTACCAAACGCTGAACTGGAACTGGACGCATGGCCCCCACGCCGTTTAGACTTCTGAGCACGACCGCCATCCTGCTTTCCCTGCTGGCGGTGCCCGCCGCGCTGGCCGAGCAACCCGCCGTCACGACGCCGAAGCAGAACCTGCCAGCGATCGTCGTCACCAAAGCCACGATGCGCCACCTGACCGACAAGGTCGTTGCGACCGGCACGGTGAAGGCTGTCGAGGATGTTTACATCCAGCCGCAGGTGGATGGTCTCTCGATCCGCTCGCTCAATGCCGATGTCGGCGACAAGGTCGAGGCGAACAGTACGCTTGCCACGCTGAACGACGATGCCCTCATCCTGCAGAAGAGCCAGATGGCGGCGACGCGAGCCAAGGGCGAGGCAAGCCTTGCGCAGCTGCGTGCGCAGCTGACCGAGGCGCGCGCCAATGCCGAAGAGGCGGAATTGCAGCGGGTGCGCGCCGTCGCCATGGGAGCCAAGGGTACGATGTCCACCTCCTCGGTCGAGCAGGCCAATGCGGCCGCGGCCGCCAACAAGGCGCGTGTGGTTTCGGCCGAACAGGCGATCGCCGTGGCCGAAGCCGACCTCAAGGTCACCGACAGCCTGATCGCAGACACGGACCTGAAGCTTGCCCGTACCGGCATCAAGACCCCAGTTGCGGGGACCGTCGCCTCGCGCAACGCCCGCATCGGCGCCATCGCCAACGGCAGCGGTGATCCGCTCTTCACCATCATCCGCGACAGCCGGCTCGAACTGGTGGTCGATGTGTCCGAAAGCGACATCACGAAGATCGTCA
>NZ_JBNDIC010000042.1:0-59774 GCF_056755475.1 Rhizobium sp. KNZ2-6A
GCCAGAAAACTCGTGATCTACGTCAACACCGTTCTTGCCAGAAATAGCCCATGGACCGCTTGAACTAATGGTTGCTCCTGGTGAGGCGCGCAGGCTCCTGAGCCTGTCGAAGGGGCCGAAGCCTCGAACCACGAGGGCGGGTGGTGAAAATCTTCGATTGGAGGTCGTTCTTATAATCCCCGCGCCAAAGACTTTCGGCACGTTTATTTTTGGGAGAATTTATCGCGCCCCAAAAATCGCGGAACCGACGCGAACGCTGGTCGCGCCGAAAGCGACGGCGGTCTCGTAATCGCTCGACATGCCCATGGAGAGCTTTTCGACGCCGGCCTGCTCGGCGAGCAGGGCGAGCAGGGCGAAATGCGGCCCGGGGTTTTCCTCGGCCGGCGGAATGCACATCAGACCCTCGATCGAAAGACCGAGTTCCTTGCGGCAAAGATCGACGAAAGCGACGGTATCATCAGGCGCGATACCCGCTTTTTGCGGCTCGAGGCCGGTATTGACCTGCACATAGAGCCTCAAAGTCTTGCCCTGCCGCTCCATTTCGTCGGCAATGGCGCGCGCGATCTTTTCTCGGTCGATCGTCTCGATAACGTCGAACAGCGTTACGGCATCCGCCGCCTTGTTCGATTGCAGCGGCCCGATCAGATGCAGCTCGATCCCGGGCGTTTCGGCCTTCAGTTCCGGCCATTTGCCCTGGCTTTCCTGCACGCGGTTTTCGCCGAATACCCGCTGGCCGGCCGAAATCGCCGGGCGGATCTGATCGGCATCGAAGGTCTTGGAAACGGCAACGAGCTGCACGGCGCCGGTGGGTCGGCCAGCCTGGCGTTCGGCTGCCGCGATATGGGAACGGACTTCGTTCAGGCGCTCTTGAAGTTCCATCTTTTCGTCTCGATATGTTCGCTTGCTTCTCAGACTTTGCAGTAATGAGGCTGATGGCCTTTGCCAAGGGCGAATGCGCCCGAATCCGGCTTTGCTTTGCAAGATAAGGCACTTGCCGCAACCGCTAAACTTGACGCTTGGATAGTTTCGTGGTGAAGGTCACCCCTAACTCCCCATGATTTTCCGGAATACAAGATCAGATGACGACCGAACGTTATAATCCGCGCGACGCCGAGCCCCGCTGGCAGGAAAAATGGAACGAAGAAAAGGTCTTCGTGACCGATAATGCCGATCCGCGTGAGAAATACTACGTTCTGGAGATGTTTCCCTATCCGTCGGGCCGCATCCATATGGGCCATGTGCGCAACTACGCCATGGGCGATGTCGTCGCGCGCTACAAGCGCGCCCGCGGCTACAACGTGCTGCATCCGATGGGCTGGGACGCCTTCGGCATGCCGGCGGAAAACGCCGCGCGCGACAACAAGGTGCATCCGAAGGAATGGACCTACCAGAACATCGCTTCGATGCGCACCCAGCTGAAGGCCATGGGCCTGTCGCTGGACTGGAGCCGCGAATTCGCGACCTGCGATGTCGACTACTACCATCGCCAGCAGATGCTCTTCATCGACATGATGGAGAAGGGCCTGGTCTATCGCAAGAAATCCAAGGTCAATTGGGATCCGGTCGACAATACCGTTCTCGCCAACGAACAGGTCATCGACGGCCGCGGCTGGCGCTCCGGCGCGCTCGTGGAACAGCGTGAGCTGACGCAATGGTTCTTCAAGATCACCGAATTCAGCCAGGATCTACTGGATGCCCTGGATACGCTGGATCATTGGCCGGAAAAAGTGCGGTTGATGCAGAAGAACTGGATCGGCCGGTCGGAGGGCCTGACCGTCCGCTGGGAAATCGTACCGGAAACCGCGCCTAACAGCGATCGCGAGATCACTGTTTATACGACCCGGCCGGACACGCTGTTCGGCGCCTCTTTCCTGGCAATCTCCGCCGATCACCCGCTCGCCAAGGAAGCCGCCGCCAAGGATTCGGCGATCGAGGCCTTCTGCGAGGAATGCCGCCGCGCCGGTACCTCGCTGGCTGCGCTTGAAACGGCCGAGAAGAAGGGCATGGACACGGGCATCCGGGTCCGCCATCCCTTCGACCCGTCCTGGGAACTGCCCGTCTACATCGCCAATTTCGTGCTGATGGACTATGGCACCGGCGCCATTTTCGGCTGCCCGTCCGGCGACCAGCGCGACCTGGATTTCGCGCGTAAATACGGCCTGCCCGTCGTTGCCGTCGTCATGCCGAGGGATGGTGATGCCGCAAGCTTCAGCATCGGCGACACCGCCTATGACGGCGATGGCGTGATGATCAATTCCCGCTTCCTCGACGGCATGAGCATCGAGGAAGCCTTCGAGACGGTGGCAACGAAGCTCTCGGAAACAAGCCTCGGCAATGCGCCGCAGGCCGAGCGCAAGGTGAATTTCCGCCTGCGCGACTGGGGCATTTCCCGTCAGCGCTATTGGGGCTGCCCGATCCCGGTCATCCATTGCGACGATTGCGGCGTGCTGCCGGTTCCGAAGCAGGATCTGCCGGTCCGGCTGCCCGACGACGTGACTTTCGACCAGCCGGGCAACCCGCTCGACCGGCACGCGACCTGGCGGCATGTCGCCTGCCCGCAATGCGGCAAGGATGCGCGGCGTGAAACCGATACGATGGATACTTTCGTCGATTCGAGCTGGTATTTCGCCCGCTTCACCGCGCCCTGGGAAAGCCAGCCGACCGATCAGGAGGCCGCCAACCACTGGCTGCCCGTCGATCAGTATATCGGCGGTATCGAGCACGCGATCCTGCACCTGCTCTATTCGCGCTTCTTCACCCGCGCCATGCGTGAAACCGGCCACCTCGACGTGAAGGAACCCTTCAAGGGCCTGTTCACGCAGGGGATGGTGGTGCACGAGACCTATAGCCGCGCCAACGGCCTGACGCGCGAATGGGTGTCGCCGGCCGATATCAGAATAGAGGAAGTGGACGGCCGACGCCGCGCCACGCTGCTGTCATCAGGCGAGGACATCGCCATCGGCTCCATCGAGAAAATGTCGAAGTCGAAGAAGAACGTCGTCGATCCAGATGACATCATCGCCTCCTACGGCGCCGACACGGCCCGCTTCTTCGTGCTCTCCGATTCGCCGCCCGATCGCGACGTCATCTGGTCGGAAGCTGGCGTCGAAGGCGCGCATCGTTTCACGCAGCGCATGTGGCGCCTGGTATCAGAAGCCGCCGACGCCCTGAAGCCGGTCGAGCCGACTCCGGCTAAGGAAGGCGAAGCGCTGGCTATCTCGCAGATCGCCCATCGCACGCTGAAAGCCGTTCAGGGTGATTACGACAAGCTTGCCTTCAACAAGGCCGTGGCGCGCATCTACGAATTCGTCAATTCGCTGGCGGCTCCGCTGAGCAAGGTTGCAGCCGGCCAGGCCGATAGTACCTACCGCTCCGCCGCCCGCGAGGCCGTCGAAATCTTGATTGCGCTGGTTGCGCCGATCACGCCGCATCTTGCTGAAGAATGCTCGGCAGTTCTGGGCAACACGCACATGATCGCGACGAGCGCATGGCCAGTCTATGACGAGGCGCTCGTCATCGAAAACGAGATCGTCTATCCCGTTCAGATCAACGGCAAGAAGCGCGCTGAATTGACAATCGCGCGCGATGCAGATCAGAATGCCGTGCAGCAGGCCGTGCTCGCCCTGGATGCCGTTACGAGCGCATTGAATGGTCAGGCGCCAAAGAAGATCATCGTCGTTCCACAGAGGATCGTAAACATTGTCGTCTGATAGTCTTTTCAAGTTCGCCCGTATCGCCGGCGTCGCTTCTCTTGTGGCCGGTGCCGGCCTTTTGTCTTCCTGCCAGGTTCGACCGCTCTATGCCGTCAGCACCGGTGTCACGCAGAAGCTTTCCGAAGTCGCTTTCTCCGACACCGGCTCGCGTGTCGGTCTGCAGGTCCGCAATCAGCTGATCTTCATTGCGGGCCGAGGCGCTGGCGAGACGAAAACGCCGAAATATACCGTCGACCTCAGTGTCGCCTCCGGTACGGGAGGCGTTATCTATCTGCCGTCGTCCAGTACGTCGGCAGCCGGGCGTACCACGGTGACCGCGTCCTTCACGCTGAGGGAAGCAGTCACGGGTAAGGTCATTAAATCCGGCAGCCGCTCGGTAACGTCGCTCGTCGACTTCCCGACGCAGGAATTCGCCAAGCAGCGCGCGATCCGTGATTCGGAAGACCGTGCGGCTCGTGAAGTTGCCGAGATGGTGGCTGCCGACATAGCCGCCGCGCTCAGCCGCTGATAAAGAGCGCGGCATGGCGGAAGTCAAGTCTCACGAATTCGACGGATTCCTCCAAAATGCCGCGCGAAACTATCGCATCTTCGTCATTTATGGGCCGGATCGCGGCCTGGTGTCCGAGCGTGCCGCGCAAATAGCCGGCAAGACCGGCGTCGACCTGAACGACGCCTTCTCGCTCATCAAGCTCGACGTCGCGGACCTGCAGAATGATGCCGGCCGCCTGCTTGACGAAGTGAATGCCATCGGTCTGTTCGGCGGCGAGAAGCTCGTCTGGATTCGCGGCGCCGCCAACGAAAAGGTACTCATCGATTCGCTGCAGATCGTTGCCGACAATCCTCCGGATGCCAGCTTTGTCATCATCGAAGCCGGCGATCTCAAAAAAGGATCGGGATTGCGCAAGGTCGCGGAGCCGGCTCGCAGCGTGGCTACCATTCCGTGCTATGCCGATGATATCAGGGCTCTCAATAGCCTGATCGATACTGAGCTGGCAAATGAAGGGCTGCGTATCACGTCGGCTGCTCGCCAGATACTGCTGGAGCTTCTCGGCGGCGATCGCATCGCCTCCCGCAATGAGGTGCGCAAGCTTGCCCTTTATTGCCGCGGCCAGGACATGATCGAGGAGCAGCACGTTATCGAAATTATTGGTGACGCCAGCGCGGTTTCCGCAGATGACGCCGTCGACGCCATTCTGAAGGGCGATTCGGAGGCCTTCCTGCGCGCCATGCAGAGGATTGCTTCATCCAAGACACCGATATTCCTCGTGCTGCAGGGCTGTCTGCGGCAGTTTCAGATGCTCGATACGATGCGAGCGGAGATGGATGAGAAGCGGCTCGCCCCCGCCCAGGTCATGCAGACGCATGGCCGTCATCTACATTTCCGCCGCAAGCCCATCATCGAGCAGGCACTGAGAAGCTGGACCGCGCCGGCGATTGCCCGGGAAATGAACAGATTGCAGAGCGCCATCCTTCAGACACGCCAGCGGGCAAGCCTGGAAGATACCATTGCCACTCAGACCCTGTTGGCAACCACCCTGCAATCGGCTCGAAAGGGTTGATGTTTCACCGGGGTAAGGCCCGCCGAAAAGGCAATGGGGCCATCAGTTTAATGGACCCGGTTTCTCTTTTGGTCGATTGACTGCAATTGCTGACGTCGCAGACCGCTTTCAGCGCCGCTCCAGCAGCCGGCAGATCTCCTCGAGCTGCTCCAGCGTTTTGTAGCTGATCTTCACCTGGCCGCCGTTGCCGCGATGATTGATCGAAACGTCCAAACCGAGCGTATCGGAAAGTGTGCGTTCCAGCGCCAGCGTGTCGGAATCTTTTTCGTCCCTGCGGGCACCGGCGGGACGAGGATCGTTCTGCGCCTTGATGTCATTCTGCGCCAGACGCTCAGCGTCTCGCACCGACATGCCTTTGGAAACAATGGTGCGGGCCAGCGAAGCCGGATCGGATGTCGATACCAGCGCACGCGCATGGCCGGCAGAAAGACTGCCGCCGGCAAGCATGTCACGTACCGGATCTGGCAGCTTCAGCAGTCGCAGCGAGTTGGCGACATGGCTGCGGCTTTTGCCAATGATTTCGCCGAGATCGTTCTGCGTATAGCCATGCTCGGCGATCAGCTGCTCGTAGCCCAGCGCCTCTTCCAATGGATTGAGGTCGGCTCGCTGGACGTTTTCAACGATCGCAATTTCAAGAGCAGTCTTGTCGTCGACATCCCTGACAATGACGGGAATTTCGATCAAGCCGGCAAGCTGAGCCGCTCGCCAGCGTCTTTCGCCGGCTATGATCTCATAGCGATCCGCTGAAATCGTGCGGGCGACGACCGGCTGGACGATACCATGTTGGCGGATGGAGCTGGCCAGATCATGCAGCTCGGTTTCATCGAAATAGCGGCGTGGATTTCTCGGGTTACGGCTGATGAATTCGATCGGCACAAGACGATCCGGGTTGACGGCCGGCCTGCCTGCATCCACCGGCGTCGGCTGGTCCATCTCACCAATGAGAGCCGCCAGTCCGCGCCCGAGACGCCGCTTCGAAAGATCATCATTCATCACCGATACTCACTCTAGGACAATACTAAAATATCATGCGGCAGCCTTGCGCTGCCGTTCTCTCTGGATCACTTCCGAGGCCAATTGCAGATAGGCCTGGCTGCCTGCACATTTCAGGTCGTAGAGAATAGCCGGCTTGCCATACGAAGGCGCTTCGGACACGCGCACGTTGCGCGGTATCAACGTATGGTAGACTTTTTCACCCAAATGGGTGCGGACATCGCTGACCACTTGCTGTGCCAGATTGTTGCGGGAATCGAACATCGTCAAAACGATCCCTTGAATATCCAGGGACGGATTGACCGTGCGTCGAACCTGATCGACAGTTTCCAGTAGCTGGCTAAGACCTTCCAGTGCGAAAAATTCGCACTGTAGTGGCACCAGAACGGAATGTGCCGCCGCCATGGCATTCATCGTCAGCAAATTGAAGGATGGTGGGCAATCGACCAGAATATAGGAGAAGGCGAGGGCCTCCGGCGTATTCAGCGCCCGGCGAAGTTTGAAGACGCGATCCGACTGCTGTGCGATCTCCATCTCTATACCGAGCAGATCCATCGTCGATGGCACGATAAAGAGATTGGGGACGGCGGTCTCCTGGACGGTATCTATGATCGAATGGGTCCCGACCAGCAGATCGTAGGAGGATAGTTTTCGGTCTCGCCGTTCGATACCAAGACCCGTGCTGGCATTGCCTTGCGGATCGAGATCAACGATCAGGACGCGCTCGCCGATCGCGGCAAGCGCTGTCGCCAGGTTGATGGCGGTCGTGGTCTTGCCGACGCCGCCCTTTTGATTTGCGATGGTAATAATCCGGTTTCGCTCGCCGATCATCTGCCGCATATCCAATTATGGTTAATTCAGGCGTCGCAGGCGACTCAGCTCCAAAATGACGGAATCTCGCTCGACGACACTCCGATGTTTTACCAGATCGAATTCCCAACGGCCACGGGCTTTCTCAAGCTCACGTTCGTAATCCCGGCCTTTATGCAGAAAAAGCCGCAGATTTTCATTGCGCTCGCGCCAGGGCGCTGCGTAATCCAGCAGCAATTCCAGCTCTGCAAGGGCCCGTGCCGAGATCACGTCGCAATGTTGGACAAGACCAGGCGCCTCTTCGATCCGAACGGCGTGAACTGCGCCCCGCGCTTCGCATTCCCGCAGGCATACGCGCAGGAAAGCGGCTTTCTTCTGATTGCTCTCGATCAAATCGACATGTCCAGCGCTCGTTTCAGCCAGAAGAATCGCCGTTATCACCCCCGGAAAGCCGCCACCGCTCCCTAGATCGATCCAATGGTCCGGCGCGGGATGAAGCTGGAAAATCTGAGCGCTGTCGGCAATATGACGACGCCAGAGATCGTCGATGGTAGACGGCGCCACAAGATTGATAGTTTTCGCCCATTTCTGGAAGAGCTCGGCAAAATGCTGCAGCCGCTCCTGTGTTTCACGTGAAACACGTACACCGTTCAATTCCATGCTCTGGACTCTCTAACCTTGTAATATCAGGATACGAGCTTCTGCTCACCCTGACTGCTCATCTTCCTCAGATGCGCCAGCAACAGAGAAATGGCCGCCGGCGTCATTCCATCGATCCGCGATGCCTGAGCAATGTTCTTCGGATTTGCCGCAGCGAGTTTCTGCTTCAATTCGTTGGACAGTCCCGAGAGGACAGCGAAGTCGAAGTCAGAGGGGATGGCACGCTCTTCCTCTCTCCGGGCCTGCGCTATATCCGCTGTCTGTCGATCCATATAGACGGCATAGGCAGCCTCGATCTCGATCGCTTCGGCAACGCCGCGTTCCGTGGACTGCAGCTCCGGCCAAAGACGCGACAATGCTTCGATCGATTGACCCGGATGCGAGAGGAGTTCATAAGCGGAACGCCGCTGACCATCCTTGTTCAGATGCATCCCGGCTTTTTCGGCTTCGCTTGGCGTGATCTTTAAATCCTTCAGGCGCGTACGCGCCTGGTCAAGTTTTGTCAAATATCGATCGAAACGCGATGCACGATCAGTACCGACGCAACCAATAGACAAGCCGACCGGCGTCAAGCGCACATCCGCATTGTCCGCCCGCAGAGAAAGACGATATTCCGCGCGGGAGGTAAACATACGATAGGGTTCCGCAACGCCGCGCGACGTCAGATCATCGATCATCACACCGATATAGGAGTCCGTTCGGCTGAATTCGATGGCCTTGCCACCGGAAGCGAGACGCGCGGCATTGAGGCCTGCCACAAGGCCCTGCGCGCCAGCCTCTTCATATCCGGTGGTGCCGTTGATCTGACCGGCCAGGAAGAGACCGGGAATCTTTTCCACCTCCAAGGAGAGTTTCAGCTCGCGCGGATCCACATGATCATATTCAATGGCATAGGCGTGTTGCAGGATTCGGACTCGTTCCAGACCCGGAATGGTTTTGATGAAATTCTCTTGAACGTCCTCGGGCATGGAGGTTGATATGCCGTTCGGGTAGACGGTCGTATCGTCGAGACCCTCTGGCTCCAGGAATATTTGGTGGCCGTCCCGTTCCCCGAACTTAACGATCTTGTCCTCGATGGAAGGGCAATAGCGTGGTCCGACGCCCTCGATCTGCCCGGAATACATCGCCGATCGTTTGAGATTATCAGCGATGATCCTATGCGTTTCCGGGGTCGTTCGCGTCACGCCACATTCGATCTGCGGATTCACGATGCGATCAGTCATGAAAGAAAAGGGCGTCGGATCTTCGTCCGCCCCCTGCCTTCCGACAGAGTCCCAGTCGATCGTCGTGCCGTCAAGGCGAGCCGGCGTTCCGGTCTTCAAGCGCCCCAGGGCAAGCCCATGCCGCAACAGCGTGCCTGAAAGGCCGACCGAAGGCTCTTCGCCAACGCGCCCAGCCGGAATTTTCTTATCGCCAATATGAATAAGGCCACGAAGAAAAGTTCCGGTCGTCAGAACGACAGCGCCACAACGGATGGCCCTGCCGTTCTTCAAGGTGATGGCGGATACTCGCCCATGCTCTAGGACGAGATCGAATGCATCGCCCTCAATAACATCGAGATTCTCGATCGCGGCGATTTCGGCCTGCATGGCCAACCGATAGAGCTTGCGATCCGCCTGCGTGCGCGGACCGCGCACGGCAGGCCCTTTCTTGCGATTGAGCATGCGGAATTGAATGCCCGCCGCATCGGCAACGCGCCCCATCAAGCCATCGAGCGCATCGATTTCGCGCACGAGATGGCCCTTGCCGAGACCGCCGATGGCGGGATTGCAGGACATGACGCCGATCGTCTCTCGCTTATGTGTCACCAGCGCGGTGCGTGCGCCCAGGCGCGCAGACGCGGCCGCGGCCTCGCTGCCAGCGTGGCCGCCTCCGACAACGATCACATCATATACTTCATCGAACATCATCAAGTCCTCGGTCGTGCCGTCTGTTTGGCATACCAATTTCAGGAGTCAAGAAGGTTTCACGTGAAACGCTGGTCCGTCATTCAATCGGACATGTTTCACGTGAATCATTTGCCGATGCAGAATTCCGAGAAGATGACATCCAACAAATCCTCGACGTCGACGCGCCCCGTGATGCGTCCCAAGCTCGTGGCCGCCTGCCGCAAATACTCGGCCCTGATATCGAGACCCCGATCTTCAGAGGCACGTGCTGCCGCAACTGCGGTGAGACACTCATTGAGCAGCGTCCGATGCCGCAGGCGGCTCGGCAACGCCAATGATAGGGATTCTGAACGATCTTGAAGATCCTGTCGAAGAAATTGATGCAACGCCGACAATCCCGCGCTCGTCTCTGACGAGATGAGCACGTCATAGTCGTGCTCGCCCCTGCCAGGGTGCAAGTCGGATTTCGTGCCCAGCGTGACGATCTTGCCGGAGAAACCTGGGAAATCCAGCTGAGGGCGATCGCCGATCTCCGCCAACGACAAAACGAGATCGGCATCTGCGACGGTCTTAAGGGCGCGGCGTATCCCCTCGCGCTCGACAATTTCATCGGTTTCCCGCAGGCCAGCTGTATCATAAAGCTTCACGGCATATCCCTCGATATTCAGGTCGATATGCAGAACGTCTCGCGTCGTTCCGGCGATGTCGGTGACGATCGCCACCTCACGCTTTGCCAGAGCATTCATCAGGCTGGACTTACCGGCATTCGGCGGCCCGGCAATCACCACTTTCAAGCCGTCGCGGATAATCTCACCCAGATCAGCACCCTTGAGATGATCGGACAGTTCGGAACGCAGGCGCTTCACATCCGCCCATACCATCTCCGATACCGAGCCGGGCACGTCGTCCTCGTCGGCGAAATCGAGTTCAGCTTCGATCAGCGCGCGTGCGCGCGTCAACCGCTCAGCCCAACCATTATAGAGCTCCGATAGGCCGCCGGCAGCGTGTTCCAACGCGAGCCGTCGCTGCATCTCGGTTTCGGCACTGATAAGGTCCGCCAGGCCTTCCACCTCGACAAGATCCATCTTCCCACTCTCAAGCGCGCGGCGCGAGAATTCTCCATGCTCCGCAAGACGGCACCGATCGAAGGTGGCGAGTTCCGTCAGAAGCGCATTCACCACGGCTTTGCCGCCATGAACATGAATCTCGACGCAATCCTCCCCGGTAAATGAGGCTGGGCCGGGAAAAATCAGAACAAGACCGCGGTCGATGGTTAAACCGTTACGAGTCCGAATCGTTTTAAGCGCAGCCACACGCGGAGCCGGCAACGTCCCGGCAAGCGACTGAGCGATAGGAAAAGCCAAGCACCCGCTAATGCGGATTACGGCTACGCCGGCCGGCAAGCCGCCGCTGGAAAGCGCATAGATTGTCTCGTCTTCTGCCATGGCATTAATCCGCATCGAATCGATTTCCATCGATGCCTCGCCTCAACGAAGCCTCGTTCATTAAAACGAAATCGGGGCCGCTGAAGGACGACCCCGATCTTAGCATAAATAGTATCTCAAAGGCGGATTGCTTGAAGAATCCGGCTAATGATCAAGTGTTCATCGAGTCGAAGAAATCCGGATTGTTTTTCGTCTGCTTG
Organism: Rhizobium sp. KNZ2-6A; assembly: GCF_056755475.1. NCBI lineage: Bacteria > Pseudomonadati > Pseudomonadota > Alphaproteobacteria > Hyphomicrobiales > Rhizobiaceae > Rhizobium > Rhizobium sp. KNZ2-6A. The sequence goes on from NZ_JBNDIC010000042.1 coordinate 11,270, forward strand.
AGCTTGTCGATCAGGAACTCGATCGCGTCGGTCGTGCCCATCGGAGCCAGGATACGGCGAAGGACGAAAATCTTCTGGAGATCCTGGCGCGGCACCAGCAGGTCTTCCTTACGCGTGCCGGACTTGAGAATATCCATCGCCGGGAAGATGCGCTTGTCGGCAACCTTGCGGTCGAGAACAATTTCCGAGTTACCGGTACCCTTGAATTCTTCGAAGATGACTTCGTCCATGCGGCTACCAGTATCGATCAGCGCCGTCGCGATAATCGTCAGCGAACCGCCTTCCTCGATATTGCGGGCTGCGCCGAAGAAGCGCTTCGGTCGCTGCAGCGCGTTGGCGTCGACACCACCGGTCAGAACCTTACCGGAGGAGGGGACGACGGTGTTGTAGGCGCGGCCGAGGCGGGTGATCGAATCGAGCAGGATGACGACGTCGCGGCCATGTTCGACAAGTCGCTTGGCCTTTTCGATCACCATTTCGGCAACCTGGACGTGGCGGACAGCCGGTTCGTCGAAGGTTGAAGAGATGACTTCGCCGCGGACCGAGCGCTGCATGTCGGTCACTTCTTCCGGGCGCTCGTCGATCAGGAGGACGATCAAATAGCAATCCGGATGATTGGCCGTGATCGAATGGGCGATGTTCTGCAGCAGGACGGTCTTACCGGTGCGCGGCGGCGCGACGATCAGGCCGCGCTGGCCCTTGCCGAGCGGCGCCACAAGGTCGATCACGCGCGGCGACAGATCCTTCGACGTGGGCACGTCGAGTTCCATGCGGAAACGCTCGTTCGGATAAAGCGGCGTCAGGTTGTCGAAGTGGACCTTGTGACGGATCTTTTCAGGATCGTCGAAATTGATGGTGTTGACTTTCAGCAGCGCAAAATAGCGCTCGCCTTCCTTCGGACCGCGGATCGGTCCCTCGACCGTGTCGCCCGTCTTCAGCGAGAAGCGGCGGATCTGGGAGGGAGAGATGTAGATATCGTCCGGGCCGGGAAGATAGTTGGCATTGGCAGAACGCAAGAAACCGAAGCCGTCCTGCAGAACCTCGACGACGCCCTCGCCGATGATTTCCACGTCCTGGCTCGCCAATTCTTTCAGGATGGCAAACATCAATTCCTGTTTGCGCATCGTGCTCGCGTTTTCAACCTCGAGCGATTCGGCAAAGGCCAGGAGATCAGTCGGGGATTTATTTTTCAGTTCCTGAAGCTTCATTTCAGCCATGAAGGGAATTACTCATTTTTTTAGGAGGGGAAAGGCAATGTTGCTCGTATTCAGAACCGCGATAGGGGCGCTCGCGGGCGACAGAATGGATACATGCCACGAAGAGAAGATGGCGGGAAAATAGCGACTCACTTTCTGAACCGCAAGGGGGGCACGCAAAATGAGAGAAATTTAACGTCGCCCCTAATTCAGCCCCGTCTCACGCACCCCGTCTCACGCAAATGGCTTCACGACCACGAGAATGACGATCGCGATCATCAGCAGCGTCGGCGCCTCATTCATGATCCGCCAGTAGCGTGCCGAATGCTTGTTTTCATCGCGGGCAAAGGCGCGTGCCGCGCTGCTGAAATGTCCATGAACCGCCGATAGCAGGACCACAAGCCCGATCTTGGCGTGCAGCCATCCGCCATGGAAATCATAGACCGACCAGGCAAGATAAAGCCCGAAAATCCAGGTCAGGATCATCGCCGGCGTGATGATGTAGCGCAACAGCCGCTGTTCCATCACCTTGAAGGTTTCGGATTGCTGCGAACCCGGTTCGGCATCGGTATGATAAACGAAAAGCCGCGGCAGATAGAACATGCCGGCCATCCAAGAAATGACGGCGATGATATGCAGCGCCTTGATCCAGAGATAGAGATCGGCCGGATGCCAGGCGAAGAGCCCGATCGTCAGGACCGCAAAGATCAGGATCATGAAATAGGCGCGTCGTCCGGCTTTCTGGCCCGGTGCGGCATCCGTCTGCTTTTCCACCGCCATCAGTTCCTCCATCCCCGCACGCGCTCGACAAGTCTGGCGACGTTATCGGGATCCGCCTGTGGCGTAATGCCATGCCCGAGATTGAAGATCAGCGGGCCACCGCCAAGATGCTGCAGGATATCGTCGATCCCGTCCTCCAGAGCCTTGCCGCCGGCGACCACGCGCATCGGATCGAGGTTTCCCTGCACAGGCCCATCCTTTTGAAGTTCCTGCGCAAAAGCGAGCGGCACAGACCAGTCGAGACCGATCGCATCGGCGCCTGTCTTCTGCCGATAGGTCTTCAGCAGATAGCCCGCACCCTTGGCGAAAGCGATGATGCGAGCCTGTGGCCGCCGTGCCTTGACCGATGCAATCATTTTCGCAACCGGCTTGACGGCAAAAGCCTCGAATTCCCTTTCGCCGAGCACGCCGGCCCAGGAATCGAAGATCTGCACGGCATCGGCGCCGGCATCGATCTGCGCCACGAGATAATCGGCGGAGATATCGGCAAGCAGCATCAAGAGATGTTCGAACGCCTTGGGATGGCGATAGGCAAATAGCCGGGCAGGCGCCTGATCGGGCGTGCCATGACCGGCGATCATGTAGGTCGCAACAGTCCAGGGGGCGCCGCAGAAGCCGAGGAGCGTCGTCTCCACCGGCAGCTCCCGCCGCAGCCTCCCTACCGTTTCCATGACCGGGGCCAGATACGCCATGATCCCCTCCGGCTTCAATGCCAGGATTCCTGTTTCATCGATCGGATCCATCTCCGGTCCATGCCTTTCGGTGAAGCGAACATTCCGCTTCAATGCGTCGGGGATAACGAGAATGTCGGAAAAGAGAATGGCGGCATCGAAGCCGTAGCGCCGGATCGGCTGCATCGTCACCTCGACCGCATGGTCGGGCGTATAACAGAGATCGAGGAAGCTTCCCGCCTTCGCACGAGTTTCACGATATTCGGGGAGATAACGGCCCGCCTGCCGCATCAGCCAGAGAGGGGGAGGGGTGAGCGTTTCTCCGCTCAGCACTCGCATGATCTTCCGGCGTTCATCGATCACAGACGTCGTCCTATATAAAATCAAACATATATCTAAAGGTTTCTATTTCTTAGAGTCGGTGAGTAGCAAGGATTAAAGTTCATCCATCGCCGGTCCAATTTGTCGCGCCTTGCGCACATATCCGCAAAGATTCCGACGCGAGTTGCCGATATGTGGAAAGATAAGATGATTTTTCAATCTTTTGAGGAGCTTGGAGAGAGATCCGACTCTGCTCCCTCTGTGGATAAATCGGGAATGGAAGTGGCGTTGCCGATCTTATCCACATTGCCCACAGCCCTGGTGAAAGCCATCTCGCGAAAATCCCAAATGTGGAAAACTCGGCCGTTTTCCACTTGCCGAAGACAGGCCCCTTCTCGTACCTCTCTTTTCTCCCGAGATATCAACAGGTGATGGAAAGTAGCGTGGAAAACCGAACGAGCTTCTTTCATCTGCACCTGATTTCTGACTCAACGGGCGAGACTCTCATCTCCGCCGGCCGTGCCGCCTCGGTACAATTCCATGCCAGCCAGCCGATCGAGCATGTTTATCCGCTGATCAGAAACCGCAAGCAGCTGCTGCCGGTTCTGGAAGCGATCGACAACAGCCCCGGCATCGTCCTCTATACCATCGTCGATCGCGAACTCGCCGATTTCATTGCCGAGCGATGCAAGGAGATGGGCGTACCATCAGTCAATGTTCTCGAACCGGTCATGAATGTCTTCCAGACCTATCTCGGCACGGCATCGCGCCGCCGGGTCGGCGCCCAGCATGTGATGAATGCCGATTACTTCGCCCGCATCGAGGCGTTGAACTTCACCATGGATCATGATGACGGGCAGATGCCGGATGATTATGACGATGCCGATGTCGTCATCATCGGCATCAGCCGCACCTCGAAAACGCCGACGAGCATCTATCTGGCCAATCGCGGCATCAAGACCGCCAATATCCCCATCGTCCATGGCGTGCCGTTGCCGGAGAGTCTGAGCAGGGCGACGAAGCCATTGATCGTCGGACTGGTGGCAACGACCGACCGGATCTCGCAGGTACGCGAAAACCGCATTCTCGGCACGACGCCCGGCTTCGATCGTGGCGACTATACGGATCGTGCCGCCATCTCCGAAGAGTTGAAATATGCCCGTTCGCTTTGCGCACGGCACAATTGGCCGATCATTGATGTCACGCGGCGCTCGATCGAAGAGACCGCCGCCGCCATTGTTGCCCTGCGCCCCAAGCTGCGTTAAGCGCTGCACATTATTGTCTCGGAGGCAGCCGTCATGACCGTGCCCCTTATCCTTGCGTCGTCAAGTCCGTTCCGCCGTATGCTGATGGAAAATGCCGGATTGCATTTCCAGGCCATCGCGGCCGATATCGACGAACGCGCGATCGAAGCGCCGCTGGAACGGGATGGCGCCAGTCCGGATGCCGTCGCGCTCGTGCTGGCAAAGGCGAAGGCGAAGGACGTCAGCGATCGCTTCTCCGGCTCGCTTGTCATCGGTTCGGATCAGACCATGTCGCTCGGAGCCCAGGTCTTCCACAAGCCGAAGTCGATGGCGGATGCGGAAAATCACTTGCGGACCTTGTCGGGCAAGACGCATCGCCTGAACAGCGCCATCGCGCTCGCGCGCAATGGCGATATCATCTGGGAGCATGTGTCGCACGCCGATCTGACCATGCGGCAGCTGCCGGCTGATTTCATTCATCGGCATCTCGGCTGTGTCGGAGAGAGGGCATTGTCGAGCGTCGGGGCCTATCAGCTCGAGGGAGAGGGCATCCAGCTTTTCTCGAAAATCGACGGTGATTATTTCACGATCGTCGGGTTGCCGATGCTGCCGCTGCTTGAAAAACTGCGTGAACTGGGGGCAATCGATGGATGATTCACGTGAAACACTGGGCGTAAACGCTTTCGTAACGGGTTATCCGATCAGGCATTCACGCTCGCCGCTGATCCACGGTTACTGGCTGAAGCAGCTCGGCCTGGCCGGCAGCTATCGCGCGCATGAAGTCCCCGCAGAGGATTTCGCAGCTTTCATCGCGTCTCTGAAAGCTGGCACCAGTGGCTTCGTCGGCGGCAATGTCACGATTCCCCACAAGGAAGCGGCATTCAAACTCGCCGATCGGCCGGACGAGCTTTCGGAAGAACTCGGCGCGTCCAACACTTTGTGGCTCGAGGATGGGCTGCTGCATGCGACGAATACCGATGGCGGCGGTTTCACGGCGAACCTCGATGAGCGTCATCCCGGCTGGGATCGCAACGATCGTGCCGTGATCCTCGGGGCAGGCGGCGCGAGCCGGGCGGTGATACAGGCCGTGCGCGATCGCGGCTTCAAGGAAATCCACGTCGTCAACCGCACGGTCGAGCGGGCGCGGGAATTGGCGGATCGGTTCGGCCAACGGGTTCGTGCCCATCCGATGGCAGCGCTCAATGACGTCATGCGGGGTGCTGGCCTCTTCATCAACACGACCTCGCTTGGCATGGACGGCGAAGCCGCGCCGCGGATCGATTTCTCGCCTCTTGTACAAGAGGCTGTCGTCACCGACATTGTCTATGTACCCTTGAAGACGCCGCTTCTGGCGCAGGCCGAGCAACAGGGCTTTGCCATCGTCGATGGTCTTGGCATGCTGTTGCACCAGGCGGTGCCCGGCTTCGAAAAATGGTTCGGAAAGCGTCCGGTGGTTGATGATACTTTGAGGGCGTTGATCATCGCGGATATGGAAAAACACTGATGATCAGGATCGGGCTGACGGGATCGATCGGCATGGGAAAATCGACCTCGGCGAAACTCTTCGCCGAAGCCGGAATCCCGGTGAACGATTCCGATGCGATCGTACATGATCTCTATGGCGGCGAGGCGGTTCCCCTCGTCGAGGCTGCCTTCCCGGGTACGACGAGCGACGGCAAAGTCGACCGGCAGGAACTGAGCCGGAAGCTTGCGGGCGATCCCTCCGGTTTCAAGCGCCTCGAAGCCATCATCCATCCGCTCGTTCGTGAGCGAGAGTGCGAGTTCCTGGAACGTCAGCGGCAGGCGGGCGCCGATATGCTGGTGCTGGATATCCCGCTTCTTTTCGAAACCGGCGCGGAAAAGAGGGTCGAAAAGATCGTCGTCGTCAGCTGTGATCCACAGATTCAGAGAGAAAGGGTGCTTGCCCGGCCGGGCATGACGGAGGAAAAATTCAACATGATTCTCTCCCGGCAGACGCCGGATACGGAAAAGCGGGCACGCGCCGATTACGTCATCGATACCGGCGGCAGTATCGATGCGGCCCGCAAGCAGGTAAGAGAGATCATCGCGGATCTGCGGCGCCAGCAGCAGAACAAGAAATAGGAAGGCGGAGCCCGACATGCGCGAAATCATTTTCGATACGGAAACCACTGGGCTCGACAACAGGGCAGACCGTATCATCGAAATCGGCGGCATCGAGCTCTTCAACCATTTTCCGACCGGCAAGACGCTGCATCTTTATATCAACCCGGGCGACCGTAAGGTTCATCCCGATGCACTTGCCGTGCATGGCATCACCGATGAATCGCTGAAGGACAAGCCTGCCTTCGAAATCGTTGCCGATCAGATCCTCGAATTTTTCGGCGATGCCAAATGGATCGCGCATAACGCCACCTTCGACATGGGTTTCGTCAATGCCGAATTCGCAAGGCTCGGCCGGCCGCCGATCCTCCCGGATATGGTGATCGATACCTTGGCCATGGCCCGGCGCAAGCACCCCATGGGTCCGAATTCGCTGGATGCGCTCTGCCGTCGCTACGGCATCGATAATTCGCATCGCACCCAGCACGGCGCACTTCTCGACTCCGAACTGCTGGCCGAAGTCTATATCGAGATGATCGGCGGCCGGCAGACCGCGCTTGGCCTCGGCAGCGCCATCGGTTCGTCGGCGCGCTCACGCCAGAATGATGGCCTGGAGGAAATCGTCGCCGATATACTCGAACGGTCCAATCCCTTGGCAAGCCGATTGAGTGAAGAAGAACGCGCGGCCCATGACGCGCTGGTCGCCAAGCTTGGCATGAAGGGAATCTGGTCCAAATACCGCGTGTCCGAATAAGGATGCTTCTTTAAGCACCAAAGAAAATGCCCGGGTCTTTCGATCCGGGCATTTCTGTTTCCAAGGATGGAAAATTGAAGCTTAGTTCGGAACGGCCGAAACCTGGGCGCGGGCCTGTTCTTCAGCCATGCGCTGCGTGAACATCTGCGCGAAATCGATCGGGTCGATCATCAACGGCGGGAAGCCGCCATTGCGCGTGACATCGGCGATGATCTGGCGTGCGAAGGGGAACAGCAGGCGCGGGCATTCGATGAAAAGCAGCGGCAGCATGTGTTCCTGCGGGAAGCCGGTGACGCGGAAGACGCCGCCATAGACCAGCTCGGTATGGAAGAGAACGCGCTCGCCATCCTTGGCTTCGGCGTTCAGCGTCAGCACGACGTCGAAATCCTCGTCCGACAGCGGGTTGGCGTTGACATTGACGTTGATATTGATGTCGGGCGCATTTTCCCGGGCCTGAAGCGAGCGCGGAGCACCCGGATTTTCGAAGGAAAGATCCTTGGTGTACTGAGCAAGGATGCTGAGGCTCGGGCTGGCTGCACCGTTGCCGTTGGTCTCGTTGGCCATGGGGGTGTCCTCTCACGTCTCGATGGGTGTCGCCATCTAGCATTTAGAATAGGGGCTTACAACCCTTATGGCCCGGGCTCAATCGCGCTGTTCTAGTCCTTCAAACGCTTCTGATCGGACCATGGCGACTTGCGGTCCGGCTCGCGATGGAAATCTGTTTCATCCAGATCGACGACCGGCGCAGGACTATGCGGCCGGCCTTGCGGACCAGTGCCCGGACCCTGTCCTCGCCGGAAGGCACGCGAATTGCCGACGACGACGATGCGCTTGCGCAGGACCGTCCAGGCAAGATCGCGCACCGCCGGAATGAAAAGCAGCAGTCCGATGATATCGGAAATGAAGCCGGGCAGCATCAGGAAGAAGGCGGCGACGACGATCATGGCGCCATGCACCATCTCGCGGCCGGGATCGCCGCCATTGCGGCTTTCGGCCGAGATGCGCTGGAGGATACCGATCCCTTGAATTCGGAGGAGAGCGGCACCGAGCAGCACGCTGAGGATGACGAGCCCCAGTGTGGCCCAGACGCCGATCATCTTTCCGACGACGATGAATCCGGCGATCTCAGCCAGAGGCATCAGGGAAACGAAGATAGGAAGAAGTGATAGGCGCATGTTACGGTGGTCCTGAAAGCGGGTTTCTTCGCGTAAGCGTTGGTTTCTCGCGTATAATAAAGAAACCGGTCCGCTATTTGAATGATAGATCGATGCGGACTATATGGGGATTAATCTTTTAATTTTAACGGCGGTTCCGATACGAGATGGGTGCAAACGACTTTGTGACGATCTTTTTCCTGGTGGCGGCGGTGCTGATCTTCTTTCAGCTGCGCAGCGTTCTTGGCCGCCGCACGGGGAATGAGAAGCCGCCGCGCGATCTCTACGGTTCCGCAGATCCGGTAAATGGCCCGACGCCGCCGGATGCCGGCAAGGTCGTGACCTTGCCGCGGCGCGATGCGACCGAAGAGGAAGACCGTTTTACCGCCATCGACACCTTTACCCCGGCCGGCACTCCGCTGAACGATTCTCTGCGTGAGGTGAGCAAGGCCGATCCTGCCTTCAATCCGAAGGAATTCGTCGACGGCGCCCGCATGGCCTATGAGATGATCGTCATGGCCTTTGCCGACGGCGATCGCAAGTCCTTGAAGGGACTGCTGTCGCGCGAGGTTTATGACGGTTTCGATGCCGCCATCGCCGATCGCGAGGCCAAGGGCGAGAAGGTCAAGTCAACCTTCGTCGGGATCGACAAGGCCGATATCCTCAGCGCCGAGATGAAGGGAACGGAATCCCTCATCACCATGCGCATCGTCAGCCAGATGATTTCCGCGACCTATGACAAGGCCGGCACCTTGATAGATGGCGATGCCGAAGCCGTGGCCGAGGTCAGCGACCTCTGGACCTTCGCCCGCGACACGCGTTCGCGCGATCCGAACTGGAAACTCGTGGCGACCGAATCCGAACAATGACGATCCCATCGCAGGAATTCAGGCTGGAGCCGGCAACCTTCGCCGATCTGAAGGGCTGGGAGGAGGACGATCCTTCCAGCCTTTTTCGCGCGATGACAGACTGTCGCGCCCATATCCGCGATGTGAAGCCCTATCGCACGGGTGCCGTGGGACTGACAACCGATGATCTCCTGACGCTTCTTAACGCCGCTGAAGGACGAAAACCGTGTAATGCGGCGGAGGCCCGGGCATTTTTCGAAGAGCATTGCCGGCCATTCTTCATTCGCCGCGATGGCGGCGCCAGTGGTTTCGTGACCGCCTTCTATGAGCCGGAAATCGAAGTGTCGGCCGAGCCGGACGAAACCTACCGCTATCCCTTTTATCGCCGGCCGAATGATCTGATCGATCTGGATGACGGCAACCGGCCCGCCGGGCTCGATCCGTCCTACATGTTCGGCAGGCTTCATGGTGGCGCAATTTCGGCCTATCCCGATCGCGGCGAAATCGATCGCGGCTATCTTGACGGCAAGGGGCTGGAAATCGCCTGGGCGAAATCCAAGGTCGATGTCTTCTTCGTGCATGTGCAGGGCGCGGCGCGCCTGCGCTATCCGGGTGGGCGTCTCGGCCGCATCACGTATGCCGCCAAGGCCGGTCATCCCTTCTCGGCTGTTGGGCGCTTGCTCATAAACCGGGGCTTGCTGGACCGCACGACGATCTCCATGCAGACGATCCGCGATTGGCTCTACGCACATCCCGAGCAGGTCGACGAAGTTCTCTGGCACAATCGATCCTATATCTTCTTCCGCGAGGCCGATGTCAGCGATGTGGACCTCGGCCCGATCGCAGCGGCGAAGGTGCGGCTGGTGGCCGGCCGGTCTCTGGCGGTCGATCGGTTGATCCATACCTTCGGCTTTCCCTTCTTCATCCGTTCGGAAAGCTTGACGCATCTCGATGCCGGCAAGCCTTTCGCGCGGTTGATGCTGGCGCTTGATACGGGCTCGGCGATCGTCGGCCCGGCGCGCGGCGATATCTTTACCGGTTCGGGCTATGATGCCGGAGAGCTCGCCGGCACCGTGCGCAATGACGCGGATTTTTATATACTCATTCCGAAGGCGGCGGCGCAGAGGTTCGGCTGATGGCCCCGGAGAACAAGCATCGAAAGCTCAGCGCGGAGGACCGCATCCTTTGGGGTAAGGTCGCCAAGAGCACCCGCCCCATGCCGGGCCGCATGACCGATATCGAGGCTTTCGAAGCGGCGCTGCAGGCAGAGGCCGAAAACGAGGAAAGCAGCCGCGCCGCAAAAGCGAAGACGGCGCCTGCTTCGGCGGAAGCTCAGGAAACACCCGTAGCCGCAAAGCAGCCCAGCGGCCGACATCATCCGCTGGAACGTCCCGTCAAGCGCAAGATCGCCAAGGGCCACCTGGCGCTGGAGGCCCGCATAGACCTTCACGGCCTCATCCAGAGCGAGGCACATGGCATGCTTCTGGATTTTCTGCTGCGGGCTCACAGCCGTGGCCTTCGCCATGTGCTCGTCATCACTGGCAAGGGCAGCTCGATGGGCAGCGAGGGCGCGCTGAAGCGCGCGGTGCCGCTCTGGTTTTCCAAGCCGGAATTCCGCTTTCTGATCTCCTCCTATGAGACGGCGGCGCAGCATCACGGTGGCGAGGGCGCGCTCTATATCCGCCTGTCGCGCTTGAAGGGGGAGAGGCTTTGACCCCGTTCGGCGAAGCGGTGCGCAAGCTGCGGCTGCGCAAGGGCGTGTCGCAGAAGCAGATGGCGGCGGCGCTCAATGTGACTCCGGCTTACTTATCCGCCTTAGAACATGGAAAGCGCGGCCTGCCGACCTTCGATCTGCTGCAGCGCATTGCCGGATATTTCAATATCATCTGGGACGAAGCCGAAGAACTCTTCCTGCTGGCCCGGTTTTCCGATCCGCGCGTCGTGGTCGATACATCCGGGCTTGCGCCCGAATATACGGCCTTCGTCAATCACTTGGCCGGCAGGATCCGCGGCCTTGACGCCGCGACGATCCGGGAACTGACCCGGGTTTTGGAAAATGCCGGGAAAACCGGCTGAAAACCGCCTTAATCCCCTGTTTTATACCTGATTTCGGGGCCTTCCCTTTGGAACTTCAGGGTGAAACATCCTATATACAAGCTAGGAAAAACCGCTGATTCGTTAGAGTCGGAGGATTTTAGGTCGAAACAACCTAAAATCTGAATCTGCTCTAAACTCAAAGAAGTAGAGCATGATGTCGTCCGAAATCCCCTGACACTTTTCGGCATCATGCTCAAGGGATCGGCAGGGTTCTTTAAAACACTGGAAAGACTTCAATATATGACCGACACGTCCGTAACCGATAACGGTGGCAACGCCGAGTATGGCGCAGATTCCATCAAGGTCCTGAAAGGACTTGATGCGGTGCGCAAGCGTCCCGGCATGTATATCGGTGATACGGATGACGGCTCGGGCCTGCATCATATGGTCTATGAGGTCGTCGACAACGCGATTGACGAGGCCTTGGCCGGCCACGCCGATATTGTGACGGTGACGCTCAATCCCGATGGCTCGGTGACGGTGACGGACAATGGCCGCGGCATCCCGACCGATATTCACAGCGGCGAAGGCGTTTCGGCGGCTGAGGTTATCATGACCCAGCTTCATGCCGGCGGTAAGTTCGACCAGAATTCCTACAAAGTGTCAGGCGGTCTGCACGGCGTCGGCGTCTCGGTCGTCAATGCGCTTTCGGTCTGGCTGCGCCTGAAGATCCGCCGTCAGGGCAAGATCCATGAGATGAGCTTCACCCACGGCGTTGCCGATGCACCGCTGAAGGAGACGGGTGATGCCGGCAATGCCACCGGCACGGAAGTCAGCTTCATGCCGAGCTCGCAAACCTTCACCATGACGGAATTCGATTACGGCACGCTGGAACATCGCCTGCGCGAACTCGCCTTCCTCAATTCCGGCGTCCGCATCCTGCTGTCCGACAAGCGTCATTCCGACGTCAGGCAGGAGGAAATGCTTTACGACGGCGGCCTGGAAGCCTTCGTTTCCTATCTCGACCGCGCCAAGAAGCCGCTGGTCGACAAGCCGGTCTCCATCCGCGGCGAGAAGGATGGCATCACCGTCGAAGTGGCGATGTGGTGGAACGACAGCTACCATGAAAACGTGCTCTGCTTCACCAACAACATCCCGCAGCGCGACGGCGGCACCCATATGGCCGGCTTCCGCGCGGCGCTGACGCGCCAGATTACCTCCTACGGCGAATCGTCGGGCATCACCAAGAAGGAAAAGGTGACGCTGACCGGCGACGATTGCCGCGAAGGCCTGACGGCGGTGCTGTCGGTCAAGGTTCCCGATCCGAAGTTCTCGTCGCAGACCAAGGACAAGCTGGTTTCCTCCGAAGTTCGCCCCGTCGTCGAAAGCCTCGTCAACGAAGCGCTCAGCACCTGGCTCGAAGAACATCCGTCCGAAGCCAAGGTGCTGGTCGGTAAGGTCGTCGAGGCCGCTGCCGCCCGCGAAGCCGCCCGCAAGGCGCGAGAACTGACGCGTCGCAAGGGCGCGTTGGATATCGCATCGCTGCCCGGCAAGCTCGCCGATTGTTCCGAGCGCGATCCCGCCAAGTCCGAAGTCTTCCTCGTCGAGGGTGACTCGGCAGGCGGTTCGGCCAAGCAGGGCCGCTCGCGCGAAAATCAGGCCATCCTGCCGCTGCGCGGCAAGATCCTGAACGTCGAACGCGCCCGCTTCGACAAGATGCTGTCGAGCCAGGAAATCGGCACGCTGATCACCGCGCTCGGCACCGGCATCGGCAAGGACGAGTTCAACGCCGAGAAGCTGCGCTACCACAAGATCATCATCATGACGGACGCAGACGTCGACGGCGCGCATATTCGCACGCTGCTTCTGACCTTCTTCTTCCGCCAGATGCCCGACCTCATCGAGCGCGGTCATCTCTATATCGCCCAGCCGCCGCTTTATAAGGTAACGCGCGGCAAGTCGGTGCAATATGTCAAGGACGAGAAGGCGCTGGAAGAATATCTGATCGGCCAGGGCACCGACGATGCGAACCTCCGCCTTGGCAACGGCGAAGTCCGCACCGGCCAGGATCTGCGCGAGGCGATCTACGACGCGCTGCGCCTGCGCACGCTGATCGACAATCTGCATTCGCGCTATAATCGCGCTGTTGTCGAGCAGGCGGCGATCGCCGGCGCTCTCAACGCGGAAATGGTCAGCGATCCCACCCGTGCCGAAGCGCTGGCAAATGACGTTGCCAAGCGGCTTGACGTCATTGCCGAGGAAACCGAGCGCGGCTGGAGCGGTGCGGTGACCGGCGAGGGCGGCCTGCGTTTCGAGCGCACGGTGCGCGGCGTCAAGGAAGTGGTCTTCCTGGACATGGCGCTGATCGGTTCCCAAGATGCTCGACTCATCGATCAGCTCGGCACGCGGCTGAAAGAAGTCTACCAGACTCCCCCGAAGCTTACCCGCCGCGACGGCGAGACGGAGATTTCCGGACCGCGCATGTTGCTGGATACCATCTTCGCGGGCGGCCGCAAGGGCTTGACGCTACAGCGTTACAAAGGCCTCGGCGAGATGAACGCCGAACAGCTATGGGAAACGACGCTCGATCCGAACGTCCGCACGCTGTTGCAGGTAAAGGTGACGGACGCGACCGATGCCGATGGCCTGTTTGCCCGGCTCATGGGCGACGAAGTCGAGCCGCGGCGCGAGTTCATTCAGGACAACGCGCTGAACGTCGCCAATCTCGACATCTGACCGCTCGCTTCAGACATAAAAAGGCCCTCGAGAACATCCGGCGGGCCTTTTCTTTTTTTATCAATTACTTGGCGATGAAAGTGCCGTTGAAGGCGAGTCCCGAAAGCGGATTGCGCTGGCTCGGCACTTCGCGCTCGCGCAGCTTTTCCGGAAGCTGGTTCTTATCGCCGACCTTGCCGATCGCGACGGCCGCCTCGACGCGGAAACCTTCGGGAACACCGAGAACCTCATAGGATTTATCGACATGGAAGCCGCCCATGCCATGGGCTTCGTAGCCGGCTAGATGTGCCTGGATTGCCAGGAAGCCCCAGGCTGCACCGGCATCGAAGGAATGGCTGTAGCTGGGCTTCTGTTCGGCGGAACCGAGTTCGCCGCTATGGGTGCGCGAGATGACGAAGAGCAGCGCCGAGGCGGATTTGGCCCAGCCCTGGTTGAACTCGACGAGAAGGCTCAGGAACTTGTCCCAGTTTTCCGAACCGCGTAGGGCGTAGACGAAACGCCAGGGCTGGAGATTCGAGGCTGATGGCGCCCAGTGGGCTGCTTCCAGAATGGTCAGCAGATCCGCTTCCGGAATGGTTTCGTTGGTATAGGCACGAGGGGACCAGCGGTCGAGAAAGAGCTTGTCGATTGGATATTGAGATTCGCGGCCGTTGCTTGATGTCATGATGGCTTCTTTCCTTGGAGACGGTGGCCGCAAGCCGGTGGAGGCCGGCTATTGGCTAGTTATGAACACTAGTGAGGAATCTACATTCCGGCTGCACGGGCGGCCCAGGCCACACCGAGCTCTTCGCGGAAGGCGAAGCGCTTGAGGTGATCGGCGACGACATTCTGCATGCGTTCGAGATCTTCGGGCTTCTCGACCGTCAGCGTCATGATCAGGATGCCGGGCTCGGCCGCCAGATCGAGGGAGTTTTCCGGGCTGAAGGGCACCTTGCCGGCCGCCGCATCGAATTCCACGCTGAAGCGATGGCTCCAGTGCTTGCAGAGCTGTTGAAGGTAACGGCTGGCATGATCGGTTTTAACGTTGGAAACGGATATCGCCATGGGATGATGCTCCAATAAACCTGATCGCAAAGCCTGATCGCAGTCAGCACCTTTCATACATAGAGCTATCCGCATTCTCCAGGTAGACAGTCTGTTTCAAGTTTGCGTTATTCCGGTGAAATTCTGTTCCGCTATGGTGCCCTCGTGAAGGAACGCGCGAGTGGAGACACAGCCTTGCTGGTAAATGGAAAGTGGACTGAGGATTGGCAGCCGGTCCAGGCCAAGGATGAGAAGGGCGGTTTCGTTCGCCAGACCTCGAGCTTTCGCAACTGGGTCACGCCGGATGGCGCGGCAGGGCCGACGGGTGAAGGCGGCTTCAAGGCAGAGGCCGGCCGCTATCATCTTTATGTCGCGCTGATCTGCCCCTGGGCGTCGCGGACCCTGATCGGCCGCAAACTGAAAGGCCTGGAAGAGGTCATTTCCATTTCTGTCGTCGAACCCGTTCTGTCCAAGCAGGGTTGGCGGTTCGGTGATTATCCGGGCGCCACGAATGACGCCGTCAACAGCGTCACCTACATGCACGAGATCTACACGAAGGCTGATCCCCATTTCACCGGCCGCGCTACCGTGCCTGTGCTGTGGGACAAGCAGACCGGTACGATCGTCAACAACGAGTCGGCTGATATCCTGCGCATGTTGAACGACGGCTTCGGGGATCTCGCCCGCAGCGACATCGATCTTTATCCCGCCGGTAAACGGGAAGAGATCGACAGTTTCAATGCACGGATCTATCCCGTTCTCAACAATGGCGTCTATCGCGCCGGTTTTGCCACGACGCAGATCGCCTATGAAGAGGCCTTCAACGATGTGTTCGCGTGCCTCGATCGGGTCGAGACGGAACTGGAGGGCAGGACCTTCCTCTTTGCCGGCACTCCCACGGAAAGCGATATCAGGCTGTTCGTCACCCTCGTCCGCTTCGACGTCGCCTATCACGGCCTGTTCAAATGCAATCTCCGCCGCCTGTCCGACTATGCCAATCTGCAATCCTTCTGCCGCCGGATGCTGGATTGGCCGGGGATTGCCGAAACGGTCAGCTTCGATCATATCAAGCGCGGTTACTATTCGATAGCGACGCTCAATCCCACAGGTATCGTGCCGCTCGGGCCTGCTCTCGACGAGCTGTTCTGATACTCGACCGAGTATTAAAACCGGTCTAAGGTCCGCCCCGTTCGATGGAGCGGAGGAGGACCGTTATGGATTGGGAGCAGTTCCGGCAGTGGTCGGAGAAGGCGGCGCATTGGGGCGCGGATTATCGCGCGTCGCTTCGCGACAGGCCGGTCCGGGCGAAGATGGCTCCGGGCGAGATCGCAGCCCACATCGCCGATTCTCCGCCGGAATCGGGCGAGGCCATGGAGGATATCTATAGAGATTTTGAGGATATCCTTGTCCCCGGCATGACGCATTGGCAGCATCCGCGCTTCTTCGCTTACTTTCCCGCCAATGCGGCTCCTGTCTCGGTGGTTGCCGAATATCTGGTCAGCGCCATCGCCGCCCAATGTATGCTATGGCAAACATCGCCTTCCGCGACGGAGCTGGAGACGAAGGTGGTGGATTGGCTGCGCCAGGCGCTCGGACTGCCGGAAACATTTACCGGCGTCATCCAGGATTCTGCCTCGACCGCCACGCTTGCCGCCGTTCTGGTCATGCGCGAGAGAGCGCTGAACTGGCAAGGCAATAGCCAGGGGCTTGCCGCCAACAAGGCGGTGCGCATCTATTCCACCGATCAGGTCCACACGTCAATCGACCGTGCCATCTGGATATCAGGTGTCGGCGAGGAAAACCTGGTGCGCATTCCCTCCGATGGTCCCAGCAAGGCCATGAATCCGAAAGCACTCGCCGAAGCCGTAGAGCGCGATCGCGCGGCCGGCTTGCTGCCGGCCGGCGTCATTGCCTGTGTCGGCGGCACCAGCGTCGGCGCCTGTGACGACATTGCCGCCGTCGTCGACGTCGCCCATGCGCACGGGCTCTACGTGCATGTCGACGCGGCCTGGGCGGGTTCGGCGATGATCTGCCCGGAATTCCGCACTCTGTGGCAAGGCGTCGAACAGGCCGATTCCGTCGTCTTCAATCCGCATAAATGGCTTGGCGCGCAGTTCGATTGCTCCGTCCAGTTCGTCCGCGAGCCGGAGATGCTGGTTCGCACGCTTGCGATCCAGCCCGAATATCTGCGCACCCACGGTCATGACGGCATCATCAACTATTCGGAATGGTCGGTGCCGCTCGGCCGCCGTTTCCGCGCGCTGAAGCTCTGGTTCCTGCTGCGCTATCACGGCCTGGAGGGATTGCGGACCATGATCCGCAACCATGTTTCCTGGTCGCGGAATCTGGCTAAGCGCCTTGCCGCGGAGCCGGATTTCGAAATCGTCACCGAGCCCTTCCTGTCGCTATTCTCTTTCGATCACAAGGCGCCCACGGGTGCCGATCAGGAAAGCCATACCCAGCGCCTCCTGACTGCGATCAACAATGATGGTCGGATCTACCTGACACAGACGCGCGTTGGCGGCCGGCTGGTCATTCGTTTCCAGGCCGGACAGTTCGAGGCGACGGCAGAAGATGTCGACATGGCCTTCGACGTCATCGTCGAGATCGCGAGGGCATTATCCTCGAACTAGAAAAGCTGTTTTTCCAGCGCGGAGGGCCGAGCCATGCTAGGCTCCTCGAAATCGATTGATGACACTAGTGAATAATTCGTTCATATATGACGTCATCGATCTCGTCTTTTGAAAATGCAGGGAAGGAAAATCCATGAAACTGTTGCGTGTTGGCGAAGTCGGCAAGGAAAAGCCGGCGCTTCTCGATAGCGACGGCAAGATCCGCGATCTCTCCGCCCATGTCGCCGATATCGGCGGCGAGGCGATTTCGCCGGCAGGTCTGGCAAAGATTGCGGCCCTCGATCCGAAGAGCCTGCCCGAGTTGCCGGCAGGCCGCCTCGGCGCCTGCGTTGCCGGCACCGGCAAATTCATCTGCATTGGCCTGAATTTCTCCGACCATGCCGCCGAAACCGGCGCCACCGTGCCGCCGGAGCCGATCATCTTCATGAAGGCAAGCTCGGCCATCGTCGGCCCGAATGATAACGTGCGGATCCCGCGCGGTTCGGAAAAGACCGACTGGGAAGTCGAGCTCGGCGTCGTCATCGGCAAGACGGCGAAATATGTCAGCGAAGCCGACGCGCTCGACTATGTCGCCGGTTACTGCGTTTCCCATGACGTCTCCGAACGCGCTTTCCAGACCGAGCGCTCGGGACAGTGGACCAAGGGCAAGTCCTGCGACACCTTCGGCCCGATCGGCCCCTGGCTCGTCACCAAGGATGAGATCGCCGATCCGCAGAATCTCGGCATGTGGCTCAAGGTCAACGGCAAGATGATGCAGAACGGCTCGACCAAGACCATGGTCTACGGCGTCGCCTACCTCGTCTCCTATCTCAGCCAGTTCATGTCGCTGCATCCGGGCGATGTCATTTCCACCGGCACGCCTCCCGGCGTCGGCATGGGCATGAAGCCGCCGCAATATCTGAAGCCGGGCGATGTCGTCGAGCTCGGCATGGAAGGCCTCGGTTCCCAGCGCCAGACCTTTCAGGCCGACGCATAACGTGCACGGCTCGGGAACTTTAACTTTTTGAGATCATTGTTGATGCCGGAGAAGCGATTCTCCGGCGTTTTTTATAGGAAGAATTAGCAGCTGTTATGTTGCCCTGCAGCAAAAGCTGCTAGGCTGAATGGTAAGAGCTTAAAGGATGAGGATCGCGGTCGAGAGCCGTAATCATCCTGCTGCACAGCGCGACCGGAGGAGCGCCGCAGTGAAGGCAGCGACACGCAAGAGACGTATCGTTTTGAAGATCTATGTGATTTGCGAGCTCGCACACTCGCATCACGAAAGGCAAAGCCCCCATGTTTTATCAGTTTTACGAACTCAATCATGCCGCTCTCGCCCCCTTTCGCGCCGCGGCGGACATGATGCGTCTGGCCTATTCCAATCCCCTTAATCCCCTTTCGCACACGGTATTCGGCCGTACTTTGACGGCAAGTCTCGAGGTTTTCGAGCGCACGACCCGGCGCTATGGCAAGCCGGAATTCGGACTGCACGAGACGCTGATCGACGGCAGGCCGGTTTCTGTGCATGAAAAGATCGTCTGGAAGAAGCCTTTCTGCAATCTCATCCATTTCGAGCGCAGCCTGCCCGCAGGCCATGGCGCCGATCCCCGGATCCTGATCGTCGCGCCGATGTCCGGCCATTATGCCACACTCCTGCGCGGCACGGTGGAAGCCCTGCTGCCGGGCGCCGATGTCTACATCACCGACTGGATCGATGCCCGCATGGTACCGATGACCGATGGCACCTTCGATCTGGAGGACTATATCGATTACGTTATCGAGATGCTGCATCACCTCGGGCCGGATACGCATATCGTTGCCGTCTGTCAGCCCTCGGTGCCGGTCCTGGCCGCCGCGGCCGTCATGGAAGCAGCCGGCGACCGTCTCGCGCCCTCATCGATGACGCTGATGGGTGGCCCGATTGACACCCGGATCAATCCGACTGCCGTCAACCAGCTCGCCAAGGAAAAGCCGCTGGAGTGGTTCGCCGATAATGTCGTCATGAACGTGCCCTGGCCGCAGCCGGGGTTCATGCGGCCCGTCTATCCCGGCTTCCTGCAGCTTTCCGGCTTCATGTCGATGAACCTTGACCGCCATATGATCGCGCACAAGGATTTCTTCGTGCATCTCGTCAAGAATGACGGCGAGCCGGCCGAGAAGCACCGCGATTTCTATGACGAATATCTGGCTGTCATGGATCTGACGGCGGAATTCTATCTGCAGACCGTCGATCAGGTGTTCATCAAGCATGCGCTTCCCAAGGGCGAGCTCATGCATCGCGGCGAGCGCGTCGACCCCGCCGCCATCCGCAACATCGCGCTTTTGACCGTCGAGGGCGAGAACGACGATATCTCAGGCGTCGGCCAGACCCATGCCGCGCAGACCATCTGCACTAATATCCCCGACCATATGCGCATGCACTATCTGCAGCCGGATGTCGGCCATTACGGCGTCTTCAACGGCTCGCGCTTCCGCCGCGAGATCGCGCCGCGCATTCTTGCCTTCACGCGCGAGCATGCCCGCACCGGCCGGCCAGTGGTCAAACGCGTCATAAAGGGCGGGAAATCTGCCTGAGAGCATGTAAAATCAAATAGATAGGCGGCTCAAGCATCGGATGAGGCACCGAGTCGCTCCGGCAGCGCAAACTATTAGCTTTTGTTGAATTACCTGAGCGGATTCAAGTGCTTGTTCGATTCCGCCCGGGGCTGCCATTGAAGCCTCACGAAGAGGTTACCATCTCGATTCCAACGGTACCGCAGAGATGAACGGGCCGTTTGCCGCGCCGCGCGTCCTTGGAACGCGCTGAGATGCAGGTAGAGCTTTAAAAACCGCGCAGAAGCCTTTCCATCGATCGGTATCAGTCGAGGGGCGATGCGCCGTGCGAGGATACCTGACAATGAACCAATCTGCATTGCTTCGTCCGGATTGGACTCCGGCTACTATTGTCCTGATGGTGCTTGGCTTCATGGTCTTCTGGCCACTGGGCTTCGCCATGCTCGCTTATATTCTCTTCGGGGAACGTTTGCGGGATTTCAAACGGGACGTGAATGAAAAAACCGATGGCATGTTTGCCGGCTGCGGCCGTCATCGCGGTCGTCACCGTCATTCCTTCTCCACCGGCAACGTCGCCTTCGACGACTGGCGCAAGGCTGAACTTGAGCGCCTCGAAGAAGAGCGTCGCAAGCTGGACGAAATGCGCGCCGAGTTCGACACCTATGCCCGCGAACTGCGCCGTGCCAAGGACCAGGAAGAGTTCGACCGCTTCATGCGCGAACGCAACAGCGTCAAGCGCAATGACAATGGCGGTTCGCCGACCGAATTCCAGACTCCGTGATAGGCTGTGACAACAGCTTCATCATATAGTCGAAACCGGCATCATCGGATGCCGGTTTTTCTTTGCCAGATGCTCCAGCGAATCATATAAAACTGCCTTCATGTTTCCGCTGCTCTCCAGATCCCGCAAACCGCAAGCCAAGTTGGCCGCGCCGGAAACGCGCACCCTCGATGTCGCCGGCCGGCTGATGCCGCTGACGATCCGCCAGCACGAGCGGGCAACCCGCATTACGCTCAGGATCGAGCCCGGCGGGCGGTCGCTGAAGATGACCATTCCGCGCGGCCTTGCCGCCCGCGAGATCAATGCCTTTCTCGACCGGCACCAGGGCTGGCTGCTGACGAAGCTCGCGAAATTCACGGCCGACACTAGCCTGCGCAGCGGCAGCGAAATTCTTCTGCGTGGCGTGCGGCACCGGATCGAGCATACCGGAACCCTGCGCGGCCTCACCGAAGCCATCGTCATCGAGGGCGTTCCGGTGTTGCGCGTCAGCGGCCTGCCGGAACATGCCGGCCGCCGCATTGCGACCTTCCTCAAGAAGGAGGCCCGCGCCGACCTGGAAAGACACGTGGCAGTCCATGCCAAGGCCATCCGCGCCACCGTCACGTCCATCACCATGAAGGATACCCGCAGCCGCTGGGGCTCCTGCTCCTCGCAGGGAAATTTAAGCTTCTCCTGGCGCATCGTCATGGCGCCGCCGCTGGTCATCGATTACCTCGCCGCTCACGAAGTCGCCCACTTAAGGGAAATGAACCACGGCCCGCGCTTCTGGGCGCTCTGCCGCAAGCTCTGCCCCGACATGGACGAGGCCAAGGCCTGGCTGAAACGCCACGGCAGCCAGCTGCATGCGATAGACTTCGATTGAGCTTGCTCGAAGACGCCTAAATTTGGCTTTGAACAGGGGTGTGCCTGTGGTTTCGTCATACCGGTTGTTACGGCAGCTTTGAGCCGACAGCGGCATGTTACATGAGGAACGACCTTTACTCCTCGCGCCCGGAACGGTTCATTCCGGTGCAACGATGCGGATCGGACGTGTTCCGATGGGAGCTCCAGTCGCACGGTCAATCGTCACGGCATCGATCTCTGTTCCAGTTTCAGCGTCGAAGAACCGGGTGACGCCGTCGCTTGGGCGATGCTTGCGCCCCCATGCGCCGATCGCAAACAGGACCGGCAGTAGGTCCTGACCAGCCGCCGTCAGCACATATTCATCACGCGGAGGCCGTTCGGAGTAGCGGCGTTTTTCCAACAGGCCATCTTCCGTGAGCGCAGACAGTCGAGCGGTCAGCATCGTCGGCGCGATGCCAAGGCTCTTGCGAAACGCGTCGAAGCGGGTGAGCCCCGCATGGGCGTCCCGCATGATCAGCATGCTCCATGCATCGCCCACCAATGCGAGGCTGCGGGCGATCAAACATGGCTGGTTCGAAAGATTCTTCATGTCGATATCTTTTTGATAGTGACTTACTACTAAATTGATAGTAACAGAATGTTCATCGATGTTCCACGTGAAAATGAAAGCGGAGACCGATGAGCAAGACAGAACGCGGTGTCGCCCTGGTCACGGGCGCCTCTTCCGGTATTGGGCGAGTGACCGCGCAGGCGCTACGGCGCGAGGGATACAAAGTATTTGGAACCAGCCGGAAACCGATGACCGACGCCCCCGACGGCGTTTCAATGCTGGTTTGTGATGTCACGGACGATAAATCCGTGCAGGCGGCAGTCGATGATATAATGGTCCGCGCCGGACGGATCGATCTGCTCGTCAACAATGCGGGGATTGGATTGCTTGGCGGCGCCGAGGAATCCTCCGCTGTGCAGGCAAAGGCACTTTTCGATGTCAACGTCTTCGGCGTTCTGCGCATGACGAACGCAATCCTGCCCGCAATGAGACGGCAGAGAAAGGGCAGAATCATCAATATCAGCTCCATCCTCGGGCTGATTCCCGCGCCCTACAACGCACTCTATGCATCGACGAAGCATGCGATTGAGGGCTATTCCGAATCCCTCGATCACGAAGTCCGCACGCAAGGCATACGCGTCGTTCTCGTCGAACCCGGCGTTACCCGCACCGCCTTCGAAGAGAACATCACGCGGCCGGATCGACTGCTCCCACCGTACGATAAAGCTCGCGCCGATGCGGAAAAGCTGATGCGTGAGATCGTCGAGAGAGGCGATGCGCCGGAGGTGGTCGCCGACATGGTGGTCAAAGCCGCCAACGCCGCATCGCCCAAGAGACGTTACACCGCAGGTAAGATGGCAAAGCAGGTTCGCTTCATACGCCGTTTTCTGCCGGAAGCGCTCGTTGACAAAAACTTGCGCAAATTCAACGGGCTTCCGGCCTGATAGCCTCCATTGCCGGGTACGGCATCTTCGACGCTCGGCTACTACTCATTACCCCGGAAATGAAAGTCAGTCCCATGAAAGCATTTCTGATCGATCGCTATGCGAAAGGTGGTGCTCTCCGGCTTGGTGAAAGTCCGGTGCCGGAGTTGCGGGAAAATGATGTGATGGTGGAGATTCATGCCGCCAGCGTGAACGTCCTCGATGCCAAAATCAGGGATGGTGAGTTCAAGCTCATCCTGCCTTATCGTCTTCCGCTCATTCTCGGCAACGACGTCGCGGGCGTCGTCGTCCGGGTTGGCTCCAAGGTCCGTGGCTTCAAGCCGGGCGACGAAGTTTATGCGCGTCCGGCCCAGGATCGCATCGGCACGTTCGCGGAGTTCATCGCGATGAACGAGGCTGACGTGGCGCTCAAGCCGCAGAACCTGACGATGGAAGAGGCGGCATCGGTGCCACTCGTTGCATTGACCGCCTGGCAGGTGCTCGTCGAGCAGGCAAATCTGAAGAAGGGGCAAAAGGTACTCATCCACGCGGGCTCGGGCGGCGTGGGGACGATTGCCATCCAGCTTGCCAAATACCTCGGAGCGCATGTTGCGACGACGACGAGCACGGCCAATGTCGATCTTGTCAAAAGCCTCGGAGCCGACGTCGTCGTCGACTACAAAAAAGATGATTTCGCGAAGGTATTGCAGGGTTACGACGTCGTCCTGAACAGCCTTGGCAAGGATACACTGGAGAAATCGCTTCGTGTCCTGAAGCCGGGTGGGAAGCTCATATCGATTTCCGGTCCGCCGGATGCGGCGTTTGCAAGGCAGAATGGTTCCGGATGGTTGTTTCAGCAGCTCATGGGGCTGTTGAGCTCCGGCATTCGGAGAAAATCAAAACGCCACGGCGTCAGCTATTCGTTCCTCTTCATGACCGCAAACGGCGGACAGCTCGGCAAGATCACCTCTTTGATAGAGGCAGGGGCCATAAGAGCGGTCGTCGATCGGGTCTTCCCGTTCCAGAGCACGAATGAGGCGCTGGCCTATGTCGACACCGGTCGGGCCAAAGGCAAAGTCGTAATCGCCGTGAAGTAAAGCGCGACCTGTTGTTTCAAGAGGCCATTGCGTGGGTCACGGGCCGAAAAACCGCCCTTGACCGTCGCCTTTAGGCTCGACTCTTTCGAAATTTCGTGTCACTCCGCTGCCATGAACCCCGATGTCAAAATTTGTGGTCTGAAGACGCCGGAAGCGGTGGATCGTGCTCTTGAGCGCGGCGCCACCCATATCGGCTTCATCTTCTTTGAAAAAAGCCCGCGCTATATCGAGCCCGATCTCGCCGGCCAGCTGGCGGAGCATGCGCGCGGCAAGGCAAAGATCGTTGCCGTCACGGTCGATCCAACCAATGACGATCTCGACGAGATCATGGCGCTGGTAAAGCCCGATATGCTGCAGCTTCATGGCAATGAAAGCCCGGAGCGCGTGCTGACCATCAAGGCGGTCCACAACGTCCCCGTCATGAAGGCCATGTCGGTGCGCGAGGCCGATGACCTGAAGCGGGTGGAATCCTATATCGGCATTGCCGACCGCTTCCTGTTCGATGCCAAGCCGCCCGCCGGCTCTGTGCTGCCGGGCGGAAACGGCGTATCCTTCGATTGGAGCCTGATGAGCTGGCTTGACGATCGCGTGGATTATATGCTGTCCGGCGGCGTCAACAAGGACAATGTCGCCGAGGCGCTGGCCTCCACCAAGGCCACAGGCATCGATCTTTCCTCTGCCCTGGAAAGCGCGCCGGGCGTGAAGGATCTCGGTAAGATCGACCAGTTTTTCGACGCTTTTGCAGAAGCATGTCTGCCGGAACCGGCAGCAGGGAGTAGAAAGTGAACCAGACGCCTAAACCCAATTCCTTCCGCTCCGGCCCCGATGAGGACGGCCGTTTCGGCATTTACGGCGGTCGTTTCGTAGCCGAAACGCTCATGCCGCTGATCCTGGACCTGCAGGAGGAATGGAACAAGGCGAAGGACGATCCGGCCTTCCAGGCGGAGCTGAAGTCACTCGGCACGCATTATATCGGCCGTCCGAGCCCGCTCTATTTCGCCGAGCGGCTGACGGCCGAGCTTGGCGGCGCGAAGATCTACTTCAAGCGCGAAGAGCTGAACCACACCGGCTCGCACAAGATCAACAATTGCATCGGCCAGATCCTGCTTGCCAAGCGCATGGGCAAGACCCGCATCATCGCCGAGACCGGCGCCGGCCAGCACGGCGTGGCATCGGCAACGGTCGCCGCCCGCTTTGGTCTGCCTTGCGTCGTCTATATGGGCGCCACCGATGTCGAGCGCCAGGCGCCGAACGTCTTCCGCATGAAGCTGCTAGGCGCCGAGGTCATCCCGGTGACGGCCGGCAGCGGCACGCTGAAGGACGCCATGAACGAAGCCCTTCGTGATTGGGTCACCAATGTCGAGGATACCTATTACCTGATCGGCACGGCCGCCGGCCCGCATCCCTATCCGGAAATGGTCCGCGATTTCCAGGCCGTGATCGGCACCGAGGCCCGCGCGCAGATCCTGGAGGCCGAAGGCCGCCTGCCGGATCTCGTCATCGCGGCCGTCGGCGGCGGTTCGAACGCCATCGGCATCTTCCATCCCTTCCTCGATGACGAAAGCGTCAAGATCGTCGGCGTCGAAGCCGGCGGCAAGGGCCTCAATGGCGACGAACATTGCGCTTCCATCACCGCCGGTTCGCCCGGCGTGCTGCATGGCAATCGCACCTACCTGCTGCAGGACGGCGACGGCCAGATCAAGGAAGGCCATTCGATCTCGGCCGGCCTCGATTATCCCGGCATCGGCCCGGAGCACTCCTGGCTGAACGATATCGGCCGCGCCGAATATGTGCCGATCATGGACCATGAGGCACTGGAAGCCTTCCAGACGCTGACGCGCCTCGAAGGCATCATCCCGGCGCTCGAGCCGAGCCATGCGCTCGCCGAAGTGATCAAGCGCGCTCCGAAGATGGGCAAGGACGAGATCATCCTGATGAACCTCTCCGGTCGCGGAGACAAGGACATCTTCACCGTCGGCAAGATTCTGGGAATGTGAGTTAGACGCCATGACCGCACGTATGGACAAACGCTTCGCCGCTTTGAAGGCTGAAGGCCGCCCGGCACTCGTCACCTATTTCATGGGCGGCGATCCCGATTACGAGACCTCGCTCGGCATCATGAAGGCGCTGCCGGAAGCCGGCGCCGACGTCATCGAACTCGGCATGCCCTTTTCCGATCCGATGGCCGATGGTCCGGCGATCCAGCTCGCCGGCCAGCGCGCCCTGAAGGCCGGCCAGACGATGAAGAAGACGCTGCAGCTTGCCGCCGATTTCCGTAAAGTCGATGCCGATACGCCGATCGTGATGATGGGCTATTACAATCCGATCTATATCTACGGCGTCGAGAAGTTCCTCGATGACGCCATCGCCGCCGGCATCGACGGCCTGATTGTCGTCGACCTGCCGCCGGAAATGGATGACGAGCTCTGCATCCCGGCGATCCGCAAGGGCATCAATTTCATCCGTCTCGCGACGCCGACCACTGATGAAAAGCGCCTGCCCACGGTTCTGAAGAACACGACGGGCTTCGTCTATTACGTCTCGATGAACGGCATCACCGGTTCGGCGCTGCCTGATCCGTCGCTTGTTTCCGGCGCCGTCCAGCGCATCAAGCAGCATACGGACCTGCCTGTTTGCGTCGGCTTCGGCGTCAAGACGGCCGAGCACGCCAAGCTGATCGGCGCTGCCGCCGATGGCGTCGTCGTCGGCACCGCGATCGTCAACCAGATCGCCACCAGCCTGACCAAGGATGGCAAGGCGACGGCCGATACTATCCAGGCCGTGGCGACCCTGGTGCGCGGCCTGTCGACAGGCACCCGTTCCGCCCGCCTTGTTGCCGCCGAATAATTTCCCCATATAGGCCTTTCGGCAATCCCTGCGGATTGCGAAAAGGCCTATGGGCATTTGGTGACGACTGGGCTATCGATTAATTCGGTCGATTAGGAGTTTTCGAATTGAACTGGATCACGAACTACGTCCGCCCGCGGATCAATTCCATGCTGGGCCGCCGCGAGGTTCCGGAGAATCTCTGGATCAAGTGCCCGGAAACCGGCGAAATGGTCTTCCACAAGGATCTGGAAGGCAACAAATGGGTCATCCCCGCTTCCGGCTTCCACATGAAGATGCCGGCCAAGGCCCGCCTTGCCGATCTCTTTGACAATGGCGAATACGAAGCCCTGCCGCAGCCGAAGGTGGCGCAGGACCCGCTGAAGTTCCGTGATTCGAAGAAATACGCCGATCGCCTCAAGGATAGCCGCCTGAAGACCGAGCAGGAGGATACGATCCTCTCCGGCCTCGGCAAGGTTCGCGGCCTGAAGCTCGTCGCCATCGTGCATGAATTCAATTTCATCGGCGGTTCGCTCGGCATGGCGGCCGGCGAAGCCATCGTGAAGGCTTTCGAGCGCGCGATCGCCGAAAAATGCCCTGTCGTGATGTTCCCGGCTTCCGGCGGCGCCCGCATGCAGGAAGGCATCCTGTCGCTGATGCAGCTGCCACGCACGACCGTTGCCGTCGACATGCTGAAGGAATCGGGCCAGCCCTATGTTGTGGTTCTGACCAATCCGACGACCGGCGGCGTCACGGCCTCCTACGCCATGCTCGGCGATATCCATCTCGCCGAACCCGGCGCCGAAATCGGCTTTGCCGGCAAGCGCGTGATCGAGCAGACGCTGCGTGAAAAGCTTCCGGAAGGTTTCCAGACGTCGGAATACCTGCTGGAACACGGCATGGTCGACATGGTTGTCAAGCGTCACGATATTCCGGACACCTTGGCAACCCTTTTGAAGATCCTGACCAAGGTGCCCGCCAACGACGTGTCCGCCAAAAGCAAGAACGGCGTTGCTCTGCCGGTGGCGGCGAGCGCCTAACGTTATCGATTGCCGACTGGCGGAGGTGCGGGATGACGGCTATGGATCAATCCGCAATGAGCGAGGCAGCACGGGAAATTGAGAAGCTCATGGGGCTGCACCCCAAGGGCTTCGATCTGTCTTTGGAGAGAATCACCCGGCTGCTCGACGTCCTCGGCAACCCTCATAAAAAACTGCCGCCGGTGATCCATGTCGCCGGCACCAACGGTAAGGGGTCGGTGACGGCCTTCTGCCGCGCCCTGCTCGAAGCTGGCGGTTATAGCGTGCATGTCCACACCTCGCCGCATCTCGTCAATTGGCACGAGCGTTATCGTATCGGCGTCAAGGGCGGCCGCGGCAAGCTTGTCGACGACGCCGTCTTCGCCGATGTGCTCAGACGTATCGCCAAGGCCAATGACGGGCAGAAGATCACCGTCTTCGAAATCCTGACGGCCGCGACCTTCCTCCTTTTTGCCGAACATCCGGCCGATGCCGTCGTCATCGAGGTCGGCCTTGGCGGCCGCTTCGATGCCACCAATGTCATTTCCGATCCCGCCGTCTCGGTCATCATGCCGATTTCCCTTGATCATCAGCCCTATCTCGGCGATCGCGTCGAGCTGATCGCGGCCGAGAAGGCGGGCATCCTCAAGGCCGGCCATCCGGTCGTCATCGGCCATCAGGACTATGATGCCGCGCTCGACGTCCTAATCTCGACGGCCGAGCGGCTTCGTTGCCCGACCACCGTTTTCGGCCAGGATTTTTCCGCCCACGAGGAATATGGCAAGCTGGTCTATCAGGACGAGTTCGGCCTGGCCGACCTGCCGCTGCCGCGCCTGCCGGGCCGCCACCAATATGGCAACGCCGCCGCCGCCATACGGGCCGTCAAGGCCGCCGGTTTCGTCGTCACCGAAGCGATGATGGAAAAGGCAATGACATCGGTCGAGTGGCCGGGACGCCTGCAGCGGCTGACGGAAGGCGAACTGCTGCCGCATGCCCCCGAGCGCGCGGAAATCTGGGTCGATGGCGGCCACAATCCCGGCGCAGGCGAAGTCATCGCCGAGGCCATGGCGAATTTCGAGGAGCGCCGGCCACGCTCGCTGTTCCTGATTATCGGTATGATCAACACCAAGGACCCTGTGGGATACTTCAAGGCTTTTGCCGGCCTTGCGGAGAAGGTCTATTGCGTGCCGATCCGCGGCAGCGATGCGATGATCGATCCGGTCATCCTCGCCAATGCCGCCTATGATGCCGGCCTCATAGCCGAGCCCATGTCGAGTGTGACCGAGGCGCTGGATGCCATCAAGGCGGTCGCAGTGCCGGACTCGCCCGCTCCCCGCATTCTGATCGGCGGTTCCCTCTATCTGGTCGGCGATGTCCTCGCCGACAACGGCACGCCGCCTCGGTAAGCGGTTTCGCATGCCGCGTCCTCCTTCTCCCCGAGGGGAGAAGGAAACGTGCGGCACCGATGTGCCTCAAATGCGATTGCCCTGCCGCGAGCCGCGAGAGGGAGTCTGTTATGTTCGCACAACAAAAAGCCCCGCCGAAGCGGGGCCTGTTGTTTTTCATAGGATCGATACCGATCAGGATGCGCTGGAGATCCAGTTCTGCAGGGCCGTCTTGGGAGCGGCGCCGACCTTGATGTCGGCGACTTCGCCGGCCTTAAACATGGCAAGCGTCGGGATTGAGCGAACGCCGAACTGGGCGGCCAGTTCCGGGTTTTCGTCGATGTTGAGCTTGGCAACCTTGACCTTGCCTTCGAACTGCACGGCGAGCTCTTCAAGAGCCGGGGCGATCATCTTGCACGGACCGCACCATTCGGCCCAGAAATCCACGACGACAGGCTCTGCAGACTGCAGCACTTCGGTGGCGAAGTTGGAGGTATCGACTTTAACGGTAGCCATAGGCTGCTCCTTACCAGAATTGACGGGTTGCTAAATATGTGATGGTGCGGTGCCCGGATGTCAATATCTGGTATTTCACTTTGTCTCGAGCTCCGCAAGCGCCAATGCAAGCGCCCCGTCCGACAGCGTGTAGATCGAGGCATTTTCGGTATAGACCAGCATGCAGTCGACGCGTTTCCCCGGATAGAGCGGCGAAAGAATCTCGCGATAGATGGCAAGCTGGGCTTTGTGCGCGAACGGAATGCTGCTTTCCTCGCCGGGCGGCACGCGATTCGTCTTGTAGTCGAGAATGACGACACGCTCGTCCAGGTCAGCCAGCCGATCGATGCGGCCGGAGACGGCAAAGGATTGGCTGCCGAGTTTCAGCGTGCCCATGATCGAGACTTCGGCCTGCGCATGGGTGCTGAACGTGCCCTGCAGATCCGGATGCGACAGCAGCGCCATGACGGACTTTACCAGCGCCTCTTGCTCGGCCTGCGGCCAGTAGCGCGCGGCTCGTTCGGCATAGCGCCGGGCGGCATCGGCGCGCTCCTCGGGCGCGATCTCGGGTAAGGTCTGCAGCATGCGGTGGATGAAGCGGCCCTTTTGCAGGGCGCGGTCGGATTTGGCCTTTTCGCCGAAGAGCGCCGAGGTGACGAGCAGATTATCGGCCTCCTCATCAATGACGGTGCCGACGCCGGAGGGGCTCAGCGGTCGCGGCAGGCTTCTTTGCGGCGGCAGCGGCCGGTTGAGGCTGTCAGGCAGGCCAACGCGCTCCGAGCGTTTCTCATGCTCTCTTGCGGTCTCGAATTCGAGCTGGACCTGGGCAACCCGCCAGCTCAAGCCTTCCCAATCGCCATCGGGGCCGGAGAAGGTCTTGTGCGTGCAATGCAGCTCATCCCCGCGCAAGGCGGCTGAAATCATCGCATGCCAGGTGTCGGCATTCTCGCGGATGCCGCGATAGCCGCAGATGATCAGCCGGTCGGCGGCGCGCGTCATGCCCACATAGAGCAGGCGGCGATATTCCTCCTCCGCCAGCGCCTGCAGCCGCGCGGTATCGGCCTGCGTCAGCGAATTGGCAAGCGCCGAAACCGGAACCCAGACCGGCAGCGGGATCTCATCCCCACTGGTTTCGATCAGCCGCAACTTTGGCAGATGCGTATGGGTGAAGGCCTTGCCGCCGCCATCGACGAGGAAAACGATCGGCGCCTCCAGCCCCTTCGAGGCATGTACCGTCATGATCCGCACTTCGTTGCGGCCCTTGTCCTGCTCGCGCTTGACCGTCGGCGCTTCCAGTTCCAGGGTCGAGATGAAGGATTGCAGGCCGGGCAAGCCGCTTGTCTCATGATCGAGCGTGAAGGTCAGGAATTCGTCGAGGATATCGCTGACCTCGGTGCCGAGCCGTGCCAGAAACTGCCGCCTTCCGCCAAAGCTGCCAAGCACGCGGGCATAGAAATCATGCACGGGAAGGCTCTTCGACAGGGCAAGAAAGGTTCGCAGCCGCTCGACCACGCTGACGAAGCGTTCATGGCCGTCTGCGGCAAATCTCCGCAGGTGGC
This sequence comes from Rhizobium sp. KNZ2-6A, assembly GCF_056755475.1. Lineage (NCBI taxonomy): Bacteria > Pseudomonadati > Pseudomonadota > Alphaproteobacteria > Hyphomicrobiales > Rhizobiaceae > Rhizobium > Rhizobium sp. KNZ2-6A. The sequence continues at coordinate 42,759 of NZ_JBNDIC010000042.1, forward strand.
TCCAGACGCTTTCCTCGTCATCACGATAGGCCGCAACCGCGAAGACATCCTCTTCGCTGAGGTCGAACAGTGGGCTCTTCAGCAGCGCGCAGAGCGAAAGATCGTCTTCCGGCAGCAGCAGGAACCGGCCGAGCGCCAGAAGATCCTGGATGGCGATGTGGCTTGTTAGGACAAGACGATCGGCGCCGGCAACGGGAATATCGCCGCGTCGTTTCAGGGCGCGGGTCAGCGCGTTGACGAAACTGTCGCGCTTGCGCACCAGCACGAGAACGTCGCCGGCCTCGATGAACCGGGCCTTGCCCTTCTCGATGATCTTTTCCCGGCCGACAAGATTGCCGATCGTGTGCGCCATCCGCCGCGCCAGAATGGCGGGAGGCGCGCTCTCCGGGGTCGAATCGAAAGGCGCGGTCCAGTCCTCTTCCTTGGCGGCCGGTTCCGGCGCGATCATCTCCCAGAGGTCGACAGCGCCGGGATGGCCGATGCGGCTGGAGCGATGCACCACCGGCTCGTTGACGGCGCTGAGCCCCCGGGCATTCTCCGGGCTGGTGAAAACATGGTCGACGGCCCCGAGTACATCCGCCGTCGAGCGGAAGGAGAGGGGCAGGCGGATCGATGAGAATTGCCGGCCGCTCGCCGCCACCCGCCGCCGGGTGCGGTCGCTCTCCTCGGAAAACCGTTCGGGACGGGCACCCTGGAACGAATAGATCGACTGCTTCTCGTCGCCGACGGCAAAGATGGTCCTGAGCGTCGCCCGGGCGCTGTCTCCGGAGAAGAAATCCTCCGCCAGCGACTGGATGACGCTCCACTGGATGGGGCTGGTATCCTGCGCCTCGTCGACCAGAATGTGATCGATGCCCTGATCGAGCTTGTAGTGAATCCAAGGCCCAACATCCTTCTTGGTCAGAAGATCGGCCGTGCGGGTGATCAGATCCTCGAAATCGAGTTGGCTGCGCCGCTTCTTCAGTTCCTCATAGTCGCGGTTCAGGCGATCGGCGAGAATGAGGGCGGCGTGCGTGGCGCGATACATCCGCATCAGCTTCAGCCGGTCGCGGCAGGCAACGATATGCGCGCGTGCCGCAGCCACGGCATCGGCCAGGGCCGGCGCATCGGCGAGCATCGCCTTGACGAAGAACTGGCTATCCGACTTCGGTTCGCCCTTGGCGGTCAGCACGGCCTTTTCGAGGATCTCGGCGCGTGCAATCGGGTTCGCCTCGCGCTTGGCAAGGCGCAGCGCATAAGCCACCTCCTGCGCCTTGGCACCGCCCTTGTCGTCGGCGAGTCTGAGGTAAAGCTCCAGCGTCGTGCCGGAGAGGCCCGGCAGCGGCCAATATTGTTCCGCGATGCTCGTTTCCGTCTCGCCGGGCGAGAGGCCAAGCCGGGCAAGCAGCGCGGCCTCGATGCCGCCCTTGCGGTCGGTACTCTCCGTGAAGCGGCGGATCGCATTGCGATTGGCGACGATATCGCCGAGCAGCGTCTCGAGCCCGGATTCGTCGCCAAGGTCAAGCACATAGTCGAAGGCCCGCGCCAGTTCGGCATCGCCATGCGGGGTGGTCGAGGTCAGCAGCGCGCGGCGCGCGTCGTCGAGCAAGACCTCGGCCGCCCGATCGTCGAGAACAGAGAAATGCCCGGCGACGTTGGCCTCGAGCGGGAATTGATGCAGCAGGGCCTCGCAAAAGGCATGGATCGTCTGGATCTTCAGTCCACCCGGCGTTTCCAGCGCCTTGGCAAAGAGCCGGCGCGCCTCGGCAAGCTTGAAGAGATCGGGCTCCCTGCCTTCGATATCGGCGATGCGTTTCTTCAGCTCCTCGTCCGACATCGTCGCCCAGGCGGCAAGCCGATCGAAGACACGGTTCGACATTTCGGACGCTGCCGCCTTGGTATAGGTGAGGCAGAGGATCGCCGAGGGCCGCGCACCTGCCAGAAGCAGGCGAATGACGCGCTGCGTCAGCACATGCGTCTTGCCGGAGCCGGCATTGGCCGAGACCCAGGCCGAGCGCTCGGGGTCGGAGGCGATCGATTGCTGGATGGTCGTCCAGCCGATCCAGACGCCGGGATCGTCGCTTTCGGGCAGGGTGGCGATGTCGCCGGCAGGAAACTCACTCATCGCCGCCGCCTTCCTGCTCGGTCTCGGCCGTCGACCACTCCGAGACGCGAGCGAGGTGATCGTAGTCGCCGCCATATTCGAACTGCTGCGCCGGGATCAGCCGCGAGGAAAAACCCTTCTCGCCCGATTGCAGCAGCGAGACGAATTTCACCAGCTGATCCATCGATTCCTGTGCGAGATCCATAGCCGACTTCGTTTCCGTCTTGCCGCCGCGGCTGGAATTCTCGTTGTTGACCTGGTCGACCTTGAAGCGGTCACCGGGCCGGAGCCGGACATACAGCAGGTTCTCAGGGATCAGCGCGCCGATATTGCGGAAAGCGCCCGCTTTCAGCGCATAGGCTTCCAAAGCCAGCTGCGGATCGAGCAGCGCACGCGCCTGTGCCGGGGAGGGATTGTAGCCGGTCTTGTAGTCGATAAGGTCGGCGCCCCGGTCATTCTTGATGTCGATGCGGTCGGCAACGCCGGTCAGCCGAATGCCGATCGGCTCGATTTCGACACCGGCAGGCACTTCCGTCGCCGTCTTGCGCACTTCGGGCCGCCTCTGAGCTTCCCAATCAAGGAAAGCCCGTGCCACTTCGCGAAAACGCGGTCGCCAGACGCTGTCGATACGAACGGGCAGCCGCTCGGCATCGAAGAGGTCGGCAATGATGCGATCCATCGCCAGCGCCGCATCCGGCGTGCCGGCCACATGTCCCTCGCGGACGAAACGATCGATGATCTTATGATAAAGCGTGCCGCGTTCGGCCGGGCCGGGATCGCGGTTGAACGGATCGACCGGATCGAGCCGCAGCACACGCCGGGCATAGATCGAATAGGGATCGCGCCGCAGCCGCCCCACTTCGCTGAAGGAATAGCTCTTCGGCTGCAGTTCCGCAGGCGGCTTTGGCGCCGGGCGCAGCGCCGGGGCCTGATTTTCGCCCTCGTCGATCATCGCGGCCCAATGGCGATATTGGTCGCCGCGCGCCTTCATGCCCTCTTCCAGCGCCTTGCCGACGAGCGCGATCAGTCGCTGCAGCCAGCGTGATGCAACCGTCGGCGTCGACCCCTGACGCAGGGCGCGGGAATAAATCAGGTCGCGCGTGCCGTTTGCCATTTCGAAATCGTGCGCGAGTTGGCCGATGCGGCGCTCCGGCGGCTCCAGGCCGATCTCCGTCTTCATGCTGCGGGAAATGAAGGGATTGTTCGCCGTCTGCCCCGGCCATGAGCCTTCGTTCAACCCGCCAAGGATCAGTGTGTCGACACTCTGAAGGCGCGCTTCCAGCGTACCGAAGATGAAGAGGCGGGGATGGCTGAGCGCCCGCGGCTTCACCGCCTGGCCGACGCAGAGCGCCGCCATGATGTCGATCCATTGCACGCCGTCGGCTTCGAGTTGGCCGTCGGTCTCGATGACATCCCGAAGCAGGCTGGCGAGCGTATCCCCGGCCTCGCCGGACCAGAGCCCCGCCAGGCTGCCGCGTTGGTCGACGGCCGTGGCTTCCAGAGCACGGCCCGTGCGCTCAGCCCAATCCGAAAGGGTTAGTAGGCCTTCCGACGCAGGCAGGGAAAGTGCCGATGCCAGCGGTTCGCATGCAGCAGCCACCCGCTGTGCCAGGGCGCGCGCATGCGCGATGGCTTCGGGCGGCAGCGCTTTGCGCCATTGTGGCGCATGGCGGTCGTTGGCCTGCTGCGCCACCCGCTCGCCGAGCAGGGCTTCCAGCTTGCCAATGTCGACATTGGCGACGCCGCCCCTGAGCGCTAGAATTTCCAGCGCATCGACGCCGGGCTGGTGTGTCTCCGCCGGCAGACCGAACAAAGCGAGGGGGTGTTTCAGCAGCGAAACGACGGCAACGGGATCGCCGGGGCGAAGCGACGCTTCCAGCAGCAATTGCAGCAGCGTGCCTTGCGGTGTCGCATTTAGCGGCGTACCGGCCGAATCGTCGGCTGTGATGCCGAAGCGGGCAAGTTCGGCGGTCACGCGCCGGGCAAGATTGCGGTCGGGCGTGATCAAGGCCGCCTGGCTTTCGCCGCCGTAACGGCCGGGCTTTTCCAGCGCCAGCCGCAAGGCGATGGCGATCGCGGTTGCCTCTTCGCGCTCATTGGCAGCTTCGATGAGGGCGACGTCGGCGAAAGCATCCGGGATCGCCTCGGGAGAAAGCGTCTTGCGCCAGCTTCCCCAGCCGCTCGTCGCCTTGGCCGGCGCCAGCGCGCGCGACAGGATCTGCGACCGCATCTGCATGGCATCAGCCGCATCCGCGATGGCTTCGACATCGCGGCGGCTGACGCGCAGCCTCTTCAAGAGCAGCGAAAGACCATATTGCGGATGGCTGCGCGTGGTCGGATCGGCTCTTTCACCGATGGCGGTTTCCGGCGCCACGAGCTGCCAATCCTCTTCCGGCATAGCAAGATCGAGGCCGGGAAGGACGATCACGCCTTGCGGCAGGAAGGCGACCGCCGCGATCAGCTCCGCCGTTGCCGGCACCGAGCCGGTCGAGCCTGCAACGATCACTGGCCCAGGGTGCCGCATGGTGGAGATCCGCTGCGCCTCGGCGCGCAGGATGGCGTTGCGGTTGCGGGCTGGCGAGGACTTGCCGAGCTCTTCGAGGCGTGCCGGCCAGAAGGCGCTGGCAATCGCCAGGAATTCGGCCGTCAGCTGCCACCAGAGCGCATGATCCTCCGCGCTGAGAGTGGCAAGCTCGCTCCACCCGCGGTCCTCGGTCTCCAGCGAATCGATGAGCTCGGCGAGATTGCGTGCGAGCCAGATGGCGTCCGCCGGGCTTGCCGGCGCCACTAGCGGCGAATCGGAGTGAATGTCGCGTACGATCTGCGGCAGCTTGTTGCGCCAGGCAAGAATCAGCCGCGCCAGTTCCAAGAGCCGCGCCGTATTGGCAAGCGGCTGCGCCAGATCGGCCGTTTCCGGCAAAGCTTCCTCGAAATAGCCGCTGTCGTCATCGGTCTCGCCGAGCGGGCGAATGACGGGCAGAATGGCGGAACGGCCGCCGAGCAGATCGACGAATTCCGAGCGCAGCACGCGCGCCGCGCGCCGCGTCGGCAGGAAGATGCTGACCTTGGCAAGCGACAGCGGGTCATCCGGATCATGGCGGAAATGTTCGGTCAGCCGCCCGTCGCAAAGGGCTGCCGCAAGGGTCTTCAGGAAGGGCAGGCCCGCCGGAATCGTCAGGATGCGCTGCCGGTGCCCGCCCGTCATAGGCTCACGCAAACGCCCGGAAGGTCCGGATCGCTTCCTCCGCCTCACCGATCGCCTCCGGCGTGCCCACAGTTAGCCAGTGACCGTCCATCATTGTGCCATAGAGCCGGCCACGCTCGATGGCCTTGTCGAAGTAGATGTTGACGTTGAAGGCATCGCTCGGCGCGTCATCGAGGAAGGACGGGTTCATCGCTATTGCGCCGGCATAGACGACGCCATCGCGTCCGACATCGCGGTAGCGGGCGAGCCTTCCGTCTTGCGCCATGCTGAAGTCATTCTTGCCGTTATGGCCCGTAGTCCGTTCCAGTTCGACGCAGAGCATCGCCATGTCCATGCGCCGCTCGTCGTAGAATCCGGCTAACTTTTCGAGATTGGTTTGATGGCCAGGCTTCTCGCCGATCCAGAACAGGTCGGCATTCATGACGAAAACAGGATCGCGGCTCAGAAGCTTCAGACCTTTGACAAGGCCGCCGCCATTGTTCATCAGCGCGTCCCGCTCGTCGGAAATCAGGATTTCAAGGCTGCGATAGCCGCGCAGATGCGCCTCCATCTGGTCGGCATGATGATGGACGTTCACGACGGCCCGCTCGACGCCTGCCTGCACCAGCGCATCCAGCGTATAGTCGAGCATCGGCTTGCCGGCGATCTTCACCAGCGGCTTCGGGATGGTGTCGGTGATCGGCCGCATGCGGGTTCCAAGCCCCGCGGCCAATACCATGGCTTGCTTGATGGTCATTTCGCCTCGAACTTTCGATTCGCTATCTGTTTTCCTTAGCACAAGGTCGGAAAGCCGTCGCCGGGTCTCTGGCTGTTATGCCTGGCCGATCCCAGCCTTCTCGCACCATTCGCGGAGAGGGGCGAGAGCTTCGTGCTCGAAGGCGATGGCGAGATAAGCGAGTGTGCGCGGCATGTGCTTGAGATATCCGGGCTTGCCGTCGCGTTGCAGCAGCCGCACCCAGAGGCCGGCAAGCTTGCAATTGCGCTGCGCCGACATGATCGCCCAGCTCTTTAGGAATTTCGTCTCGTCGAAGCCGCCCTGGGAGTGCCGAAGCGCGAGATAGTCAGCCATCAGCTGGTCATGCAGATCGCGTTCGATCGTCACCCGCGCATCCTGCACCAGCGAGGCGAGATCGTAGGAGGTCGGCCCAATCATCGCATCTTGGAAGTCGATCATGCCGACACGCTTTATGCCCTGTTCATGCGCCCGCCAGATGATGTTTGGCGAATGCATATCGCGCAGCAGCAGGTTCGTTTCAGCATCCTCGAGCTGATCGATGAGCTTGTCCCAGATCGCCAGATAGTCGGCGCGTTCCCCATCGTTTGCCGGCGTGCCGCGTTTCCAAGGCAGGTGCCAGTCGAGCAGCAGCCGCGCTTCCATCTTCATCGCCGTCCGGTCGAAATCGGGAATATGATGGATGTGATCCGACGTTACGGGGATATCACGGGGAATGGAAAGGCTGTGCAGATGCGCGAGACAAGCGACGCTGGCGCGATAACGCTCGGCAATCGGCTTTCCCTCATCGTCGAGCACGCCGTCGGTGCCGAGATCCTCGATCAGAAGAATGCCCTGGTCGTAATCGGCGCAGAAGATTTCCGGAGCGGCGAAACCGTTCTCGCGCAGGGTATTGGCGATTGCCACGAAGGGATAGGCATCCCAGGCAAGATGCGCGACCTTGGGATAGGGTTTGCCGTCGAGCACGGGCGGCCCTTCCGGCAGGCGCGGCCAATCCATGAGAATGATGCGGCTGCTGCCATCGGCAGGATAAATGGATTCATAGGCCCGCAGTGAGGCATCGCCAGTGAGGAAGCGCCTGTGGGCGCCACGATAGCCATGCGAATCCAGAAAGGCGCGGATATCAAGCACGCGTTCGATGCGCGCCATCTGTTTGGCCGGTGCCGTGATCATGGCGCGCCGTCCTTCGCCCTCATGCGTGAGCTTGAGGTCCACGCGCTCCTTCGGCAGTTCGCCCTCGGCCATTTCGGGCCACTCGACAAGGCAGATGCCGGTCTGCAAGGCCTCGTCGAAGCCGAGTTCCGTCAATTCGCTGGGATCGCCGAGGCGATAGAGATCGAAATGCGAGACCGGGATACGCAGCTCGTAGGATTGCACGAGCGTGAAGGTCGGGCTCGGCACATCCAGTTCGGTATCGTCGGCCATGGTCCGCAGCAGCGCGCGTGCGAGCGAGGATTTGCCCGCGCCGAGATCGCCCGACAGCGCCAGACAGTCGCCGATCTTCAAGGCCAGCGCCAGATCTTCGCCGAGCTGAGCCGTGGCCGTATCATCTGCGAGGAAAAGGGAAATGCTGCTGCCGGAGGCTGTCATTCTGCTGCGACGGAATGGGGCAATTCAGCCGAAGGAATCCGGCAGGTCACCATCGTCCCCTTGCCAGGCTGGCTTTCGATGGAAACCTCGCCGTCATGCAGGCTGACGAAGCTTTCGACGATGGAAAGGCCAAGGCCAGCGCCGCTGCGCTTGCCGCCCTTGCCGCCGGAGGCGAAGCGGTTGAAGACCGTGTGAATCAGCTCTTCCGATATGCCTGGACCTTTGTCGGCAACCGAGAAGACGAAATCCGTGCCCTCGCGCCCGCATTTCAGCGAGATCGTCGATCCCTCGGGCGCGAAATTGGCGGCATTGGTCAAGAGCTTCAACAGGATCTGCTTCAGCCGCTGCTGATCGGCAACGATGGAGCCGAGATGCGTGGGCACGGTGATCTCAAGCGTCACGCCGCTTTCCTGCAGCCGATCGGCGATCTGCATCGACACTTCGTCGAGCAGGTCATTGAGCACGATCTCGGAATAGTTCAGCCGCATGATGCCTGCGTCGAGCGTCGCGAGATCAAGGATGTCGTTGACCAGCGTCAGCAGCACGGAAGAAGAGGTTGAGATATGGTCGATATATTCGGCCTGCCGATCGTTCAGCGAGCCGATGCCCGGCGTCTTCAGGAGGTCGGTAAAGCCGATGATGTTGGTCAGCGGCGAGCGCAGCTCGTAGGAAACATGCTGGACGAAATCGTTCTTCAGCTCGTCCGCCTTCAGCAGCGCCTCGTTCTTCTCGGTCAGAGCTCGTTCGGCGCGCACGCTGTCCGTCTTGTTGACGAAGGTCAGCATGGTCTGCGCGTTCGGCAGCGGAATGACGGCGTAGTCGAGCACCAGATTGGAGAAGAGTTCCAGCGTGCCTTGCGAAGACGGGCGCTCGTCGTCGAAGCTGGTGATCTGCTCGGCAAAGCGCTTCCAGCCGTCGGGCCGGTCATAGGAGGGAGCGCAGGCTTCGGCCAGAGCCTGGATATGCGTGCCGGGCTTGGCTTGTGCCTCGGTGATGTTCCAGAGAATGCGGAAAGCCGGGTTCGATAGGCGGATGCGGCCATCGGGGCCGAAAACGGCGACGCCTTCGGACAGATGGTCGATGGTTTCGCCCTGAACCTTGACCAGCGTGTTATAGCGCGTTTCGAGATCGACCTGCTCGGTCAGGTTCTCGAACACCCAGGTGGCTCCGCCCTGCGGATGCGCCGTGGCGAAGACCCTGAGGATCTGGCCATTGGGCAGGTGCCAGAGATCGGCCTGCGTATCGAGCGCGCGATAGACCGAAAGGACGCCGTCCTTCCATGTCTTCCAGTTCAGCTGTTCGGGCAGCTTCTTGGCGCCGCGCAGCCTGTCCAGGAGCTCGCCATTGTCGGGCCGCTTCTCGAGGAAGGCGATATCGAGTTCCCAGAGCTGGACGAAAGCCTGATTGTAGAATTGCAGGCGCCGCTCGCCGTCGAAGATCGCAACCGGCGTTGCCAGATGATCGAGCGTTTCGGCGTGGCTCTTCAGTGTACGCGCCAGCTCGGCGCGAACCGATTCCGCCTCGGAAACATCGATGGCGATGCCGGCCGATCCATTTGGAGCCTTCACATCGACAACGTCGAAGAAAGTGCGGTTGCCATGCACGACGGTCGAGATTTTGTCGTGGAAGGGCGATTCCGGCGTGGCCGCCGCGCGGATGCGTTCGCGGGCCACGGTCGTCAGGAATTCGCGTCCCTCGCGGAGGGCTTCTTCCGCGGAAACCGCTTCCACCGCCTCGCTATAGGCCTGGTTGACCCACGTCAGCTTGCCCTCGATATCGCGTTGCCACACGGGCAGGTCGATCGCGTCGAGCAGGGTCTGGAAAGTGGAGATCGAGGTCATCAGCCGGTCGCGCTCGATCTTCAGCTCGGCGAGTTCCGCGCGCAGATTGTTGAGCGCGATGAAGCGGACGAAGGCGCGCCCGCCGGAAATGCGGCCCTGTGCCTCCAGGATTTCGTCACGGTTGGTTTCGACCACCATGTCAAAGCTCTGGCCGCTGCCGCGCAGCTTGTCGATCGCCTTGTCGAGTTCGCCGGCCGACCATGATTTCAGCCAGCGCCCGAAGGCGAGGAACTCATTGTCCTGCGGCGCGCCGGTCTCGGCCGGAAGCTGGCCGAGCAGCTCGGGCCGCGCATTCTGGCCGTCCCAGATGACGATGCGGCGGTTCTTGTCGGCGATCAGAGCCTGATATTGCGAAATACGCTGGTTGGCATCGGAAAGAGCCGTGCGGATCTCGCGGCTTTCGCTTTCCATATTGCCGCGCTGCCGGACCATCCACATGGTCGAGAGGAGTGCGGCGGAAATGACGCCGATGATAACGGAGAAGACGGCCATTTCCGACGAGGTGAAGAGGCGCATGCTCGTCTGCGCGGCAGCGTTGCTCTGCGCGAGAACGGGGCCCGCCAGACCGGTCAGGAGACCGCCGAAAACGCTGAGCCGCAGCAGGCGGCTCAGGCAAGCGAGCCGGCCCTTCTTTCGCTCCGCCTTCGCTGAAAGCCGATATGCACTGCCCTGCTGCAACCGCGCCACCACTCGGTGTAGCGCTGGCTGATGCAGGTTGTCTTCCCCTTCAAACATAAGAGGTCTGTCTCCGTCTTTCAGAGCATGATGCCGAAAAGTGTAAGCGGTTTTCGGATGACATCATGCTCTACTTGTTTGATTGTAGAGCGGATTCAGATTTTAGGTCGAACAGACCTAAAATCATCCGGCTCTACTGTGCCGCATCCTGACAAGACATCCCATTTTCATGGCTCCGGGCACGCCCGGTTCGTCACGAATCAAGTGTAAAAACAATACTGCCTAAGGGAATCGGCGGGAAGGGAGCTGGCTAAAAAATAAGCCCCGGCATTTTGTCAATGCCAGGGCCACAAGATGTTGTGGATACTGATCTTGTAATCAGTATCTGTAGTGGTCGGACTTGAATGGGCCCTTCGGCGTCACGCCGATATACGATGCCTGCTCTTCGGAAAGCTCCGTCAGTTTGACGCCGAGCTTGGCGAGATGCAGGCGGGCGACCTTTTCATCGAGGTGCTTCGGCAGCACGTAGACCTGGTTCTTGTACTGGTCGGGCTTGGTGAAGAGCTCGATCTGCGCCAGCGTCTGGTTGGTGAAGGAAGCCGACATGACGAAGGACGGGTGGCCGGTGGCGTTGCCGAGGTTCAAGAGGCGGCCTTCCGACAGCAGGATGATGCGGTTGCCCTTGGCGAACTCGACCATGTCGACCTGCGGCTTGATGTTCGTCCACTTGAGGTTACGCAGAGCGGCAACCTGGATCTCGTTGTCGAAGTGGCCGATATTGCCGACGATCGCCATATCCTTCATCGCGCGCATATGGTCGATGCGGATGACGTCCTTATTGCCGGTCGTGGTGATGAAGATGTCGGCCGAGGAAACGACGTCCTCGAGCTGGACGACTTCATAGCCGTCCATGGCGGCCTGCAGGGCGCAGATCGGGTCGACTTCCGTGACCTTGACGCGGGCGCCGGCGCCGGAGAGCGAAGCGGCAGAACCCTTGCCGACGTCGCCATAGCCGCAGACGACGGCAACCTTGCCGGCCATCATGACGTCGGTGGCGCGGCGGATACCGTCAACCAGCGATTCCTTGCAGCCATACTTGTTGTCGAATTTCGACTTGGTGACGCTGTCGTTGACGTTGATCGCCGGGAAGGGCAGCAGGCCCTTCTGGCTGAGCTGGTAGAGGCGGTTGACGCCGGTGGTGGTCTCTTCGGTCACACCCTTGATGGCGTCACGCTGCTTCGTGAACCAGCCAGGCGTTGCCTGCAGACGCTTCTTGATCTGGGCGAAGAGGATTTCCTCTTCTTCCGAATGCGGATGGGAGAGCACGTCCTCACCGGCTTCGGCGCGGGCGCCGAGCAGGATGTACATCGTGGCGTCGCCGCCATCGTCGAGGATCATGTTAGAAACGCCGCCATCGGCCCACTGGAAGATCTTGTCGGTGTAGGTCCAATAGTCCTCAAGGCTTTCGCCCTTGATCGCGAAGACCGGAACGCCGGAAGCGGCGATCGCGGCGGCGGCATGGTCCTGCGTGGAGAAGATGTTGCACGATGCCCAGCGAACTTCCGCGCCGAGCGCCACCAGCGTCTCGATGAGAACGGCAGTCTGGATCGTCATGTGCAGCGAGCCGGTGATGCGCGCGCCCTTCAGCGGCTGCGCTTCGCCGAATTCGGCGCGGCAGGACATCAGGCCCGGCATCTCGGTTTCGGCGATCGTGATTTCCTTGCGGCCGAAATCGGCAAGGCCGATATCCGCGACGACGTAGTCCTTCTCAGTGCTCATGAAAGTCTCCAGCCTGAACGATGCAGTCGACGCAGGCGGACGCCTCGGCCGAATGCAACAAGAATTGCACGCTGACAGCGTGTGGATGATGCCGTGTAGCAGGCTTCAGGGTGGAAATCAATGACGACATAAAGAAGTCTTTATGTCTTTATATCCCTGCGGCGGCCGAGGGGAAACTTACATTTCCTCGCCGAACTTGTTGGCCACCAGCTGGTCGAGGGCCTCGATGGCTTCGGCGGCCTGTTTGCCGCTCGCCGTCACCAGCACGCTGCAGCCGGGGCTTGCGGCCAGCATCATCAAGCCCATGATCGAATTGCCGCCGACCGTTGTGCCGTCCTTGGAAACAGTGATGGCGGCGTCGTAGGCTTCGACGGTCTGGACGAATTTTGCCGAGGCACGGGCGTGCAGGCCCCGCTTGTTGATGATCAGGAGTTCCCGGGAAAGCTCGTTCATGGGGGCGGTGTTTGCCTCGTTATTTGCCACTGAGCACACGACTGGCCACGTTGATATATTTGCGCCCGGCCTCTGAGGCTTCCACCAGGGCCCTTTCCATGTTGTTGTCGCCGCGCACGCCCGCGAGCTTGATCAGCATCGGCAGATTGACGCCGGCGATGACCTCGGTGTGGCCGCTATTCATGACGGAAATTGCGAGATTGGAAGGAGTGCCGCCGAACATGTCGGTGAGGATGATGACGCCGTGCCCTTCATCGGCGCCGGCAACGGCCTGCAGAATGTCCTGCCGCCGCTTGTCCATGTCGTCTTCGGGACCAATGCATACCGTCTCTATGAACTTCTGCGGACCAACGACATGCTCGACAGCATGCCGAAACTCTTCAGCCAGCTTGCCATGAGTGACAAGCACAAGTCCAATCATGATATTACTGCTCCCATGGCATACGCAAACAGGTGGCCAATATCGCAATGCAGCAATGTCGTCCACCAGTGGGGGGACATCTTGGCGATGAAAAGACGAAGTGCAAGCCTAAAATAGAGGATTTGCGTGCCTGTGCGGGCCTAAATGGCCGATTAGCCGAAACTCGCGCCGATTTTCGCCATTATTACGGCGAGCGGATTCGCTGAGGTTACGGCCAGACGGATCAAGGGCAACCGGATGGAGTCGGTAATATCGATCTGCTCGTCCTCCGGTGGCAGCCTTTCCGCCGTCGCCGGGTCCACCGGGCGAACGGCGAAATGCATTTCGCCCCGCGAAACATAAGGCATCCGAACAATCCCGCTATAGCGGATTTCCATCAACCCGGCGATCGAGGGCGGACATTCCGCGATAATGGAGCCGTTCTGTTCGGTAATCAGCACCCGGTCATCGGCGATCAGGCTCGCCGCAAGTCCAAGCGGTCTGGCTGCCGCCAGGCAGGAGAAGGCGAGGGTGGATTTGCCACTGCCCGAAGGGCCGAGAAAGAGGAGCCCGGTCTTGCCGATGACGATTGCAGTCGCGTGGATATTGGTCGCTTCGCCGGTCATGCGGGCGCTCACGCCGGCGTCTGGGCGGGCAGCGACAGGATGAAGCGGGCGCCGAGCAGCGTCGAACCGTCGGTGTCGACGATGTTCTCGGCACGCAGCGATCCGCCATGCGCCTCGGCGATCTGCCGGCTGATCGAGAGGCCGAGGCCGGAATTCTGCCCGAAACCTTCCGATTCTGGCCGGTCGGTATAGAATCGTTCGAAGATGCGATCGATGTCTTCGGCCTGGATGCCGGGGCCGTTATCCTCGATATAGATGACGCAACGCGTTCTCGTGCGCGTCAGCCGCACCGTGATCTTGCCGGTGCTGTCCGGAACGAAAGACCGGGCATTTTCGATGAGATTGGTGATGATCTGGCCGATACGCAGGTCGTGGCCGACGACCGTGAATTTTGCCTTGTTGGCCGGCTTGCCGTCGGCCACGTATTCGATCTCGACCGCCCTCTTGCTGTGGCCGACCTGACGGGAAATGTCGATCATGTCGCGCAGCAGCACTTCCAGATCGAGCGTTTTTTCATCCGAGCGGGCGAGTTCCGCGTCAAGACGCGAGGCGTCGGAAATATCGCTGATCAGGCGGTCGAGGCGGCGAACGTCATGCTGGATCACGTCCATCAGCCGCTTCTTGGAATCGTCGCTCTTGGCGAGCGGCAGGGTTTCGACAGCGCTGCGCAGCGATGTCAGGGGGTTCTTGAGTTCATGGCTGACGTCGGCCGCGAAGCTTTCGATCGCGTCGATACGGTCGTAGAGCGCCGACGTCATGTCGCGCAGCGCAATCGACAGGTTGCCGATCTCGTCCTGGCGGGCTGAGAAATCCGGAATTTCCTCGCGCTCCTTCGCGCCGCCGCGGCGCACGCGGATGGCTGCGGCCGAAAGCCGGCGCAGCGGATTGGCGATGGTGGAGGATAAAAGCAGCGACAGCACGACGTTGACCAGCGTCGCGACGCCGAAGACGCGCATGATCGCCAGACGCTCGGCATGGACGATCTTGTCGATATCTCCGGCCTGGGTCGACAAGAGCAGGACGCCGAGAACGGCACGGAAGCGCTGGATCGGCACGGCGACCGAAACGATCAGCTCGCCCTTCTCCGTGGTGCGAACGACCGCGCCGCGCACGCCCGTCAGCGCATTCATGACTTCCGGATAGATCGAGCCGTCGCCGCCTGGCGCTTCCTTGTAAACAGGCAGATTGCCCGGCTGCAGCATCTTGTTGAGCAGGCCGCTGAACCAATCGGACCAGTTCTGCTTCTCGTCGTCGACCGGCGGCAGGTCGTAGCGCAGCACCTGGCCGCGCGAATAAAGATGACGGCTGTCGAGCAAAAGGTTGGCATCGGCATCGAAGATGCGGGCGCGGGTGCGCGTCGGCGAGATCAGCCGCGTCAGCACCGGCGCTACCTTTTCCGGATCGATCGGGAATTCCAGATCCTCGTCGTTCGGAACGGGCGTGATGCTCTGGCCGGCCTGCAGCTCCAGCAGCTTCTGCGGATCGATGGTGATGGAGTTCGTGTCGACCGATGCCGAAGCGGAAACGGCGCCCGCGATGATCTCGCCCTGGGTCAGCAGGCTTTCGACGCGGGCGTCGATCAGGCCCTCGCGGAACTGGTTGAGATAGAGAATACCGCCGACAAGGACGACCAGCGCCGCAAGGTTGAAGAACAGGATGCGCCGCGTCAGGCTTGAAAAGACGGCATTGCCGAAGATGCGGCGGATCAGGACGAAGGGATGGGTCCAGCGCCGGCGCGCGATTCGAGCGCCGCTCGGGCTTTCCGAGTCGTCTATCTCTCTGTCCTGCACCAATTGTGCCAAGCCAACGGCCCTTTCGAAGAACGGGATCGGCGATCCCGTCCGCATGCTCTTATTCCATTCTCAGCCGTATGGTCTATGGTCCAGCTAACTATTAGGCGGCTTCGCGGAAGCGATAGCCCACGCCATACAGCGTCTCGATCATATCAAAATCGAGGTCGACCATCTTGAATTTCTTGCGCAGCCGCTTGATGTGGCTGTCGATGGTACGGTCGTCGACATAGACCTGCTCGTCGTAAGCGGCGTCCATCAGCGCATCGCGGCTCTTCACCACGCCGGGGCGCTGGGCAAGGGAATGCAGGATGAGGAACTCGGTGACGGTGAGCGTTACCGGCTCGCCCTTCCAGGTGCAGGTATGGCGCTCTTGGTCCATGACAAGCTGTCCGCGTTCCAGCGAACGGGCCTGCTGCGCAGCACCGGGTTTCGCAACGGCGTTGCCGCCGGCGGCATTTGCGGCTTCGCGGGCCGAGGCGCGGCGCAGCACCGCCTTGACGCGCTCGACCAGCAGGCGCTGCGAGAACGGCTTGGTGATGAAGTCGTCGGCGCCCATCTTCAGGCCGAAGAGTTCATCGATCTCTTCATCCTTCGAGGTGAGGAAGATCACGGGCAGGTCGGATTTCTGGCGCAGGCGGCGCAAGAGTTCCATGCCGTCCATGCGCGGCATCTTGATATCGAAGATCGCCAGTTGCGGCGGCCGGGCCAGCAGGCCGTCCAGCGCCGAGGCTCCGTCCGTATAGGTCTCTACCTTATATCCCTCTGCTTCCAAGGCAATTGATACGGAAGTCAGGATATTGCGGTCGTCGTCAACGAGCGCGATTGTCAACATGGTGTTCGTCTCCGTCATCAGTGCGCGTCTCCCGGATTTGGAATCCAGCCCAGGCGGTCTGCCAGTTCGGTCGGCGGTAACCTGGCGCGCTTATGGGGATAAAGGTGGAACAAATTGTGGCAAAGATAAAGGGGAGGATTGTCGCGGCGAAAAACCGTTGCGCGATGGTTGTGCGGCGAAACACCTCGCCAACCCTCATTCAAACGATTTAAAATTATCGAGATTTATTTAAATCGATTAAATAACTGATATCATTAAAGTTTCTTTGTTTTTTGCTCTTGTGCTTTTAAAAAGAGCCCTCTACGCTTTAGATAGTACTAACGGCCAAGCCCCTTTGTAGAGGAAAATGTGATGGAGCAATTCGGCGTCCGCAATCCCGCAACCGAACTGGGATCGATCGGCTTGGGAGCCGCCGCCAGTGTTCGCTATAACTTCATGGAAGCCCACCTTTATGAGGAAGCGATTCGCCGTCAGGAAGCCGATCTCACCGCCGACGGTGCGCTCAGGGCCTTGACCGGACAGCACACCGGCCGTTCCCCGAAGGACAAGTTCGTCGTGCGCAACGCCACCACCGAAGATCAGATTTGGTGGGACAACAACAAGCCGATGTCGCCGGAACATTTCGAGCTGCTGCATGAAGACATGCTGGCGCATGCCCGCGGCAAGGACCTGTTCGTGCAGGATCTGATCGGCGGCGCCGATGTCGAATATGCTTTGCCGACGCGCGTCGTTACCGAATTCGCCTGGCACTCGCTGTTCATCCGCAATCTGCTGATCCGCCCCGAGCGCGCGGCGCTCGAAAGCTTCGTGCCGAAGCTGACGATCATCGATCTGCCGAGCTTCCGCGCCGATCCGGAACGCCATGGCTGCCGCACCGAAACGGTGATCGCCTGCGATTTCGTCAACGGCATCGTCCTGATCGGTGGCACCTCCTATGCCGGTGAAATGAAGAAATCGGTCTTTACGGCACTGAACTACATGTTGCCGGAGCGCGGCGTCATGCCGA
>NZ_JBNDIC010000043.1:0-58660 GCF_056755475.1 Rhizobium sp. KNZ2-6A
GCCGCAATGTATCGTGGCCTTCCTGCAACCCTTGTCATCTTCCGGCGCCACCGACACCTAGCGGCGCAAGCTTAGCTTGTAGAGTTCAGGGGCTCCCGTTAATGATCTGCCGCTACAGGGCGAGGGATTCCATCGTGACGCTGGCGGAACAGCAGCAATACAGGTTGGGCGTGGCCTATGTCGCGCTCTCGGCGCTCGCCTGGTCGACATCGGGTCTCTTCGTGCGCGCGATTCATGCCGACCTCATGACGATCCTGTTCTGCCGTGGGATCGTCTCTGGCCTCGGTGTCTTCGCGCTGTTCTTCTATATCGAGCGCCGCAACGCCTTTCGCGTCCTGCGCTCCATGGGCGGCCCTTCGCTGGCGGCGACGATTTTTTCCACCGCATCCATGATCAGCGGCATCGGCTCGATCTATTATACGTCAGTTGCCGATGCGATGGTTATCTATGCGACAGTGCCCTTCGTCACTGCGGGCGTCGCTTTCCTCTTCATCCGCGAGCGCCCGAATTTGAGGACGCTGATTGCCAGCGGCATCGCCTTCATCGGCGTGCTCGTCATGCTTTCCGGGCATGCGAGCGATGGCGGCAGCTGGCTCGGCAAGGCGCTCGCCGCCATCATGACGCTGACCGTCGCCTGCCTTGCCGTCGTCATGCGCCAGCATCGCAATGTGCCGATGCTGCCGGCCATGGCGCTTTCCGCCTGGCTTTGCTCCTTCATCACCTTCTGGTTTGCCTCGCCGCTTTCCCTGTCCGGGCAGGATCTCGGGCTGATCATCGCCTTCGGCATCATCCAGAATGCGATGGGCCTCAGTCTCTACACCTTCGGCTCGCGGCTGGTTCCGGCCTCCGACGCCGCCCTGCTGACGGCGCTCGAAGTGCCCCTGACGCCGCTGTGGGTCTGGATGGTCTTTGCCGAGCGTCCGT
This sequence comes from Rhizobium sp. KNZ2-6A, assembly GCF_056755475.1. Lineage (NCBI taxonomy): Bacteria > Pseudomonadati > Pseudomonadota > Alphaproteobacteria > Hyphomicrobiales > Rhizobiaceae > Rhizobium > Rhizobium sp. KNZ2-6A. Next base: position 925 of record NZ_JBNDIC010000043.1, read on the forward strand.
CGACGGCGACGTTGATCGGTGGGCCGATCGTGCTTGCCGCACTTTTCGGACATATCCTGTTGGAAGTACGCCGAAATCGAGTGGTTACATCAGCACAAGCACATTGAACGGGTTGTCGACTGCGCCTCAAAATGTTGAAATCGTCCCGATCACGAGGAGTCGATATCGATGAAAAAGGTATTCAACCCCCCATCCGTCCGCCGCCCTTTCGGTAATTACAATCACGGCCTGCTGGTGCCGCCGGGCGCCAGCCTGCTGGTCACATCCGGCCAACTCGGCATCGGTCTCGATGACCGTATTCCGGCTGACGTTACCGTCCAGGCCGAGATGTGTTTCAAGGCGATCAATGCCATCCTGGATGAGGCCGGCATGAGCTTTGCCGATGTCATCCGTATCGCCGGCTTCGTTACTACGCGCGAAGATTTTCCCGCCTATATGGCCGTGCGGGATCGCTATATCCTGGATCCCAAGCCGGTCTCCACATTGCTGATCGTCGGAGGATTTACGCGGGCCGAATTTCTTGTGGAGGTCGAGGTCACGGCGGCTAAGGTGATGTGACCTGACCAATGAATCGGGCTTTTAAATCCGTGCTGCCGGATCGACATCGCCGATCTGCAGGAGACGAACATGACCCAAAATATCTACGACGATCCGGCCTTCTTCGAAGGGTATAGCCGCCTGCAGCGCTCGGTCGACGGGCTGGCGGGTGCGGCCGAGTGGCCTGCCATCCGCGCTCTGATGGCTGACATGAAAGGCCTCGACGTCGTCGATCTCGGCTGCGGTTTCGGATGGTTCTGCCGTTGGGCGGTCGGGCAGGGGGCCGCCAGCGTGCTGGGCCTCGACGTCTCTGAGAAGATGCTGGAGCGCGCTCGCGCCGAGGCGGCGGATGCACGCGTTCGCTACGATCGAGCCGATCTGGAAAAGCTTCAGCTTCCCAAGGCGGCCTTCGATCTCGTCTATAGTTCGCTGGCCTTCCACTATATCGAAGGCTTTGCAGGGCTCCTGGCGACGATCCGCCAGGCCCTGAAGCCCGGCTGCCGGCTGATTTTTTCGATCGAACATCCGATCTATATGGCGCCACGGCAGCCGGGATGGCAGGTCGATGCGGAGGGTCACAAGATCTGGCCGCTCAGCGCCTATCAGATCGAAGGGCCGCGGGTGACGAACTGGCTCGCCGAAGGCGTCGTCAAGCAACACCGGACGATGGGCACGACGTTGAACCTGCTGATCAAGTCGGGCTTTTCTATCGAGCATGTCGAGGAATGGTCGCCGAGCGACGAGGATCTCGCTGCCCATCCGGATTGGGCAATCGAGCGCGAGCGGCCGATGTTTCTCCTGATTTCGACTCGGACTTGAGATTGGAGTCGGCATGCTCCCGAAGCTTCATCCCCGAGCGAATGATTTTTCCTTTTGTTGATAGTTTTTATAGAGAATTAATTGCTCACTGCGGGTCGCTTCTGTAAAATGTCGTTTCTTGAGGCGCATCGCTCCTCTCGATAGTGTGGGCTGTCCGGCGCGAGTTGTAGGGATAGTGGGAATGAACATGAAGACGTCCGTGGCGATGGAGAAGGCGGTGCCCGTCGCCGATCCCGATGCTGTGCGAACCGAATTTCGCAACGCCATGGCGCGTATGGCGGCAGCCGTGAACATCGTCACGACCAACGGCCCGGCAGGGCTTGCCGGTTTTGCCGCGACTGCCGTCTGCAGCGTCACCGACAACCCGCCAACGCTGCTGGTTTGTCTCAATCGTGGCGCTTCGGTTCATCCCGCTGTGACCGAGAACGGCGTGCTTTGCGTTAACGTACTGTCGGAAGGTCATCAGGACCTTTCGCGTCTTTTCGGCGGCAAGACGCCGGTCGCCGAGCGCTTCGCGGCAGCCGCATGGTCGGAACTATCGACCGGTTCGCCGGCGCTCGAGGACGCGCTTGTTTCCTTCGACTGCCGCATCGTGCGCCAGGCCGATGGCGGGACGCACGATATCCTGATGTGCGAGGTCGATGCTATCCGCCTGCGCAACGGCGGGCAGGGGCTTATCTATTTCGACCGGGCCTATCACCCGGCCGGATAGCCCGCTTCCTCAATAATTTTCCTGATACCACTCGACGAAGCGGCGCACGCCCTCGTCGACTTCAATCTGCGGCTTGAAGCCGGTGAGCGCCACCAGCAGGTCCGGCACGGCATAGGTATTATGCACGTCGCCGGGCTGCATCGGCAGCATGTGACGGATCGCCTTCTTGCTGAGCATCGTCTCGATGGTCTCGACGAAGGTCATCAAGCCAACAGGCTGGCCACCGCCGATGTTGACGACGCGGAAGGGGGCGTTCTTCGACAAGGTGTCGATGATCGTTTCCGATACGACCCGGTTTTCCTCCGACGGCACGACGCCGATAAGGCGCACGATGCCTTCGACGAGATCGTCGATATAGGTGAAATCGCGGCTCATCTTGCCTTCGCCGTAGATTTCGATCGGCCTGTCGTTGCGGATGGCGTCGACGAACTTGAACAGCGCCATGTCCGGGCGGCCCCAGGGGCCATAGACCGTGAAGAAGCGGAAAGCGGTCGTGGGGACGTGGAAGAGATGGGCGTAGCTATGCGCCATCAGCTCCATGCTCTTCTTGGTCGCCGCGTAGATCGTCATCTGCTCGTCGGCTTTGTCGCTTTCGGCAAATGGGATCTTCTCGTTGGCGCCGTAGACGGAAGAGGTCGAGGCGAGCAGCAGGTGCTTCGGCTGCAGATCTCTTGCCAGCTCCAGGATGTTGAATGAGCCAACGAGATTGGAATCGACGTAAGAGCGTGGATTTTCGAGGCTGTAACGGACGCCGGCCTGGGCGGCGAGATGGACGATCACATCGGGTTCGGCGAGCTCGGCGGCATGGTTGAGCGCCGCCTTGTCCTCAAGCATGCCGGTGACGGCCTTGAAGCCGTTGGAGCGGGCGAGGATGGCCGTGCGCTTCTCCTTGAGCCTGACGTCGTAATAGGGCGTCATGCCGTCGAAGCCGACCACGAAATGACCCTCGTCGAGCAGGCGCTTGGCGAGGTGGAATCCGATGAAGCCGGCGGTGCCGGTGATGAGATAGCGCATTGGTCGGCCTTTGCTTAAAGCATTTCCAGGAAAAGTGCGTAGCGGTTTTCCGTTCGGAATGCGTAAACGCTCTAAAGTGTGGCGTCGCTCGAGGGTCTGCCGACGCTTGTATAGGCAAAGCCGTGCTTTGTGACCTCGTCATGGCGATAGATGTTTCTGAGGTCGACGAGGACCGGCGCCTTCATGACGGATTTCAGCCGGGCGAAATCCAGCGCGCGGAATTGGTTCCACTCGGTGACGATGACGAGCGCGTCGGCGCCGCGCGCGGCGCTGTAGGCATCGTCCGCATAGGCAATGTTGTCGATCACCTGGCGGGCATTGTCCATGCCTTCCGGATCATAGCCCGTTACCGTGGCGCCGGCATCCTGCAGCGTCTGGATGATCGAGATCGAAGGGCTGTCGCGCATGTCGTCGGTATTCGGCTTGAAGGTCAGGCCGAGGACAGCGATCGCCTTGCCGCGGATATCGCCGCCCATGGCCGCGATCACCTTGCGGCCCATGGCGCGCTTGCGGTTGTCGTTGATCGATACGGTCGTTTCGATCAGGCGCACGGGGCTATCGTAATCCTGCGCCGTCTTGGCGAGCGCCAGCGTGTCCTTTGGGAAGCAGGAACCGCCATAGCCTGGACCGGCATGCAGGAATTTCGAACCGATGCGGCCGTCAAACCCGATGCCGCGCGAGACTTCCTGCACGTTGGCGCCCACCTTCTCGCAGAGATCGGCCATCTCGTTGATGAAGGTGATCTTCATGGCGAGGAAGGCATTGGCGGCGTATTTGATCAGTTCCGACGTACGGCGGGAGGTAAAGAGCAGCGGCGCCTGGTTGAGGTAGAGCGGCCGATAGACTTCCGTCATGACGCCGCGGGCGCGCTCGTCATTGAGGCCGATGACAATGCGGTCGGGGCGCTTGAAATCCTCGATGGCGGCGCCTTCGCGCAGGAATTCCGGATTGGAAACGATGGCGACGTCGGCTTGCGGATTGGTTTCGCGCACGATGCGCTCGACCTCGTCGCCGGTGCCGACAGGCACGGTCGATTTGGTGACGATGACGGTGAAGCCTTTGACATGCTCGGCAATTTCGCGGGCGGCAGCATAAACGTAAGAAAGGTCGGCGTGGCCGTCGCCGCGCCGTGACGGCGTGCCGACGGCGATGAAGACGACATCGCTGTCGGCGACGCTCGTCTCCACGTCCGTGGTGAAGGAGAGGCGACCGGCGCGGACATTGTCTGCAACGAGCTGCTCCAGGCCCGGTTCGAAGATCGGTATTTCACCGCGTCGCAGCGCCTCGATCTTGCTTGCGTCCTTGTCGACGCAGATGACGTCATGGCCGAAATCGGCAAAGCAGACGCCGGACACCAGTCCCACATAACCCGAGCCGATCATCGTGATGCGCATGAAACTTCATTCCTCTTTGCTGGCGCCGGATCTCGCGTCAAAGCATGAAACCGGCATTGGCGATTGAATGTGCTTATACACAGGATCGCGGGGGACGCCTATATGCGACGACCCGGCCGGAGGAATTGCAATAGAAATGTCACAAAAGACGGTTGATTTACTGTCGTTCCACTGGTGCTGTTATTTGCACTGCGCGTGAAACGAAGCCTTTGTATTTCAAGCTTATCATCGCTGTGGCTTGTGATTGGCATCATGTTGCCGCATGATGAATTGGGCGCAATCGTTCCGTGGGGAGCGGCTGTGTAATGGGCGGTTCGGGACTATTGCATGAAGTCGACTTTTGCCGTGCGTACAATGCGGGCTGGCGAGCTGGAGCTTGCTCTGGAATGGGCTCGGCAAGAGGGATGGAACCCCGGTGTCGATGATGCTCCGGCCTTCTGGGAAGCGGATCCATCCGGCTTTCTGGTCGGCGCGATCGGAGAGGTGCCGGTCGGCTGCATCTCCGTCGTTCGATACGGCGAGATTTTCGCGTTTCTTGGCCTTTATATTCTCCATCCGGAGCTTCGCGGCAGGGGATACGGCAAGCAGCTCTGGAACAAGGGCATGGCGCTTGCCGGCAATCGTACCGTCGGACTGGACGGCGTCGTCGCGCAACAGGAAAACTATCGCCGGCACGGTTTCGAGACCGCTTACCGGACCTTGCGCTATGGCGGCATCCCCAAGGTGCCTGACGTAGAGGAGCAGCAGGCAAGGCAGGTGGTGCTTATAACCGACGGCAAGCTCGACGGATTGGTGCATTATGATGCGGAAATTTTTCCCGGCCTGCGCCATTCCTTCATTCGGGCCTGGTGCGGCGCTCCGGAGAGGCGCACGTCCTTCATCGTGGGTGGCGGCAGCAGGGTTCGCGGCTATGGCACCATCCGGCGCTGTTTCGAAGGCTATAAGATCGGCCCGCTGTTCGCCAACAAGCCGGACGTGGCGCTTGCCCTGCTGAGCAAACTGCTTGCGAAGGCCAAGGGTGCGCCGGTCTATCTGGATGTGCCGGTGAACAATGCTCATGCCATCAAGCTTGCGGAAGATTGCGGTCTTTCGCCGGTCTTCGAAACCGCTCGCATGTATCGCGGCAAGGCACCGGAAATACCGCTCGATCGCGTTTTTGGCGTAACCACGCTTGAGCTCGGTTAGCCGCACGCCTCTTGCGCCGGCCAGGAACGAGAGCAGCTGGTCCTCGATAGAAGAGTGATCGCGGCATCAGCATACAATCGGTGCGATGGCTTCGCAGAGCACGAATATTTCCATGTCCTCGTGCACAAGCCTGGCCTTTGATGAGGAGGGGCGGCTAGCAGGATGGGGCTATTCGCAGGCCGCGCCCAGCCGCTAGCCGGGAAAAATCCTGTTGGAGGCGCTGATTCGTCATGCAAAAAGCCGAATCTCCTGAGACAACAGGGTCGCTTTCCCAAAAACAAAGCTTTATAGATGCGCGGGTTTGAGCAAGGCGCGCGGCTGCGCGCAGGAAGCGGGAATGGATAAATGACGAACGTTGTAGTGATCGGCTCGCAGTGGGGCGACGAAGGCAAGGGCAAGATTGTCGACTGGCTTTCGGAACGCGCCGATGTGATTGTACGCTTTCAGGGCGGCCATAATGCTGGTCATACGCTCGTCGTCGACGGTGTCAGCTACAAGCTGGCGCTGCTGCCCTCCGGGCTGGTGCGCGGCAAGCTCAGCGTCATCGGCAACGGCGTCGTCGTCGATCCGCATCATTTCGTCGCTGAAGTCGAAAAGCTGCGCGCCCAGGGCATCGCGGTAACCCCCGATGTCTTGCGCATTGCCGAGAACGCACCGCTGATCCTGTCGCTGCACCGTGATCTGGACGCGATGCGCGAAGATGCGGCTTCCAACAGCGGCACGAAGATCGGCACGACGCGCCGCGGCATCGGTCCCGCCTATGAAGACAAGGTCGGTCGCCGCGCCATCCGCGTCATTGATCTCGCCGAGCCGGAAACGCTGCCGGCCAAGATCGACCGGCTTCTGACCCACCACAATGCGCTGCGCCGCGGCATGGGCGTCAACGAGATCTCCTTCGATGCCTTGCATGAAGAGCTCAGCTCCGTTGCGGAGCATATTCTTCCCTATATCGACCAGGTCTGGCGGCTGCTCGACGAGCAGCGCAAGGCCGGCGCCCGCATCCTCTTCGAAGGCGCCCAGGGGGCGTTGCTGGATAACGACCACGGCACCTATCCGTTCGTGACATCGTCCAACACGGTGGCCGGACAGGCAGCGGCAGGTTCCGGCCTTGGCCCGACAGCCCTTGGCTATGTGCTCGGCATCACCAAAGCCTATACGACCCGTGTCGGCGAGGGGCCGTTCCCCTGCGAGCTGCATGATGAGATCGGCAAGCATCTGTCGACCGTCGGCCGCGAAGTCGGCGTCAACACGGGTCGTCCGCGCCGCTGCGGCTGGTTCGACGCCGTGCTGGTGCGCCAGACCGTGAAGACCTCGGGCATCACCGGTATCGCACTTACCAAGCTCGACGTTCTCGACGGCCTCGACGAACTGAAGATCTGCGTCGGCTACACGCTCGACGGCAAGGAAATCGACTACCTGCCGGCCAGCCAGGCGGCGCAGGCCCGCGTCGAGCCGATCTACATTACGCTCGAAGGCTGGAAGGAATCGACCGTCGGCGCCCGCAAATGGGCCGATCTGCCGGCGCAGGCCATCAAATATGTCCGCCAGGTGGAAGAGCTGATCGGAGCACCGGTGGCGATGCTTTCGACCAGTCCCGAGCGCGAGGATACCATACTTGTGACTGACCCCTTTGAGGGCTAAAGTCGCGTATCTATGACGAATCCCGGCCCGGCTGCCCGCCGGGCATCATGAGAAAGTACTGATGGCGGATTTTGTAGCAGTTATTCGACGGGCCGTTGACGGCCTGACGGACAATACTCCCGAGATGCGGGTCAAGGTTTACGATCGAGCTCGTGGTGCCGTACAGCGGCAGCTCGAGAGCATGAAGCCGCGCCCGCCCGAGGAAATGCTGCGCCGTCAGCTCGACAAGCTCGAGGCAGCGATCGTCGAGGTCGAGGCAGAGCATGCCGAGGCCCTTCCTGGAGCCGACGAACCGGTCGCGGATGCGGCTGCGGTGCATGAGCCTGCGGTGCACGAGGATGTTGTTCCCGAGCCTGTTCACGAGCAGTATCCGGCTGAAGAAGTCCATGCCGAAGCGGATGTGGAAGAGCCCGCAGCCGCTCCGACCGAGGTTCATGCCCAAGAGGAGCCGGACGTTGCCCAGCCGGTTCATGAAGAACCTGTCCATGAGGAGCCCGCTTACGAGGAGCCGGCTTCGCATGTCGAGCAGGACCATGCACATGAGCATCAGCCTGTCGAGGAATGGAGCGAGCCGCATCGGGAAGAGGAGCCCCATGCTCCTGCTGCCGAACATGCCGGCGTCGAGCACCATGCCGAGATAGACGAGGAGCCGACCCTCGATCCGGTTTATCGGGACGAGCCACAACATCATGTGGAGGAAGCGCCGGCGGTTGCCGTGGAGCCCGTCCACGCCGCGCCCGGGCAACGCGCGCAGTCCACGCCGGTTGACGACGTCATCAGCCAGGTCGAGCAGATCTGGGCCGAAGTGGATGCGCCGGCTCGTCGTTCCGAGCCCGAGTCGGTCATGCCGGCCGCGGCTTTCGCGGAGACGCCGTTCGGCCACCCCGTCGAGGCATCCGATACCGTGAAGGCGCCCGCCATAAACAAGGGCTTTGTCTGGGATGCAGATGTCTTCGAGGAATTGCAGTCTTCGTCTACAGCTGCCACGCCGGTCCAGCAGCCGGCTCGGCAGATGCCGGAAAACGCCTTTGACGACGTCGATCTCTTTGCGGATGTGCATTCCCCCGGCAAGGCGGCACCGAATGCCGATGCGGCCAACGATGGCTGGCGCGAACTCAAGGAGCTTGCCGGCTTCGATAAGCGCGCGGAAGACGAGCGGGGCGGTGCCTCCTCTGTTCCGCCTGATCTCGATCAGGCCATGGCGGCAAAACTGCAGGGCCGCAGCTTCCGCATGGAGCCGAAGCGCCGGCGTCTCAACGTTACCGGCATCATCGTCACGCTTGTGGGACTTGCGGTCGTCGGGGGAGGTGGCTACGCGGCTTGGCTGAACCGTGATGCGCTCAACAACATGGTGACGAAACTCGTCAGCTCGGCAACGAAGAACGGGGCGACGCCACCGGCTGCGGATACGGCCGGCAACAATGCCTCGAAGAACGGTAACGCTTCCGCCCCTGCCCAGCAGCAGGCGGCTGCGCCGCAGCAGAACAATACGGCGAACAAGCAGCCCTCGGGCACCAGCAATACGGATGTTGCCGCGGTGACCAGTGACCCGAATACGGTCAACACGAAGTTCACGCAGCGTCTTCTGGCCAATGGCAGCGAAGACGATCAAGGGCCGGCCCCGAACGGTCAACCGGGTGTCGTCGAGGGCAAGTCCGTTGCGCAGCAGAATGTTGCTTCCGCCGCACCGTCCGCAACGGCGACACCGCCTGCGAACAATGCCGCTGCCGCGCAGACCCAGGCGCCTCAGACTGCCGCGCCGAGCCAATCCGCTTCCACGGACCAGCAGGCACCCGCGACCAGCCAGCAACAGCAGGCACCGGCCAATCAACCGCCGCCCGTGACGCAGCAGACGGCGACGGCTACCGATGGGCAGAAGGTGTTCCTTTATGAGGAGCGTCTTGGCCAGACGTCGCCATCCGCCTTCCAGGGTACCGTCACCTGGTCCGTTCAGGAAGGCAAGGGGGCCGACGGCCGGCCCGAGCCTTCGGTACAGGGGCTTATCACTGTTCCGGATCGCGGCCTGACCGCCACGATCACCGTTTCGCGGAATTCGGATTCCTCGCTTCCGGCAAGCCATCTGATCGAGCTGGCATTCCAGGTTCCCCCGACATTCGAAGGTGGGGCGATCGATAATGTCCAGCGCGTTGCATTGAAGTCGACCGAGCAGGATCGCGGCGATGCGCTGATCGCGGTGCCGGCAAAGGTGACAGACGATGTCTACATGGTCGCGCTCAACGATTTCCCGGATGCGCGCAAGACCAACCTCGATCTCTTGAAGAGCCGTAACTGGATCGACATTCCGGTCGTCTATCGCAACGGCCGGCGCGCCCTGCTGACGATGGAAAAGGGTCCGACCGGCGCCGATGCCTTCAACAGGGCAATTTCGGAATGGCAGGCACTTGGCGGCGTCGCGTCGAGCGGTCAGTAAGGCTTTCTGACATAGATGAATAAGCAAAAGGCGGGCTTGCGGCCCGCCTTTTCATTTCTACCCGTTGAAACCGTCCGAGGCTTCAGGCGGTCGCTTCGACGACGCGCAGCGCCTTGGCGCGTTCCAGCGCATCCTTCTGCACGGCTTCCTGAACCTTTTCGAAGGCGCGAACCTCGATCTGGCGGACGCGTTCGCGGCTGATGTCGAATTCGGTCGAGAGATCTTCCAATGTCACCGGCTCATCGGCGAGGCGGCGTGCCTCGAAGATGCGGCGCTCGCGATCGTTCAGCACGCCCATGGCGCGCGCCAGCATGCGGCGGCGCGTGTCGAGCTCGTCCTGTTCGATCAGCACGTCTTCCTGGCTCTCGTGATCATCCACCAGCCAATCCTGCCACTGGCCGGAATCGCCTTCGGCAGCCTTGATCGGCGCGTTCAGCGACGCATCGCCGGAAAGGCGGCGGTTCATCGAAACGACTTCCTCTTCCGAGACCTTCAGCTTGGTGGCGATCTCGGTGACATGTTCCGGCTTCAGATCGCCGTCGTCGATGGCCTGGATACGGCCCTTCAGGCGGCGCAGGTTGAAGAACAGGCGCTTCTGGTTGGCGGTCGTGCCCATCTTCACCAGCGACCACGAACGCAGGATATATTCCTGGATCGAGGCCTTGATCCACCACATGGCATAGGTGGCTAAACGGAAGCCGCGTTCCGGATCGAACTTCTTGACGGCTTGCATCAGGCCGACATTACCTTCGGACACGACTTCGCCGATCGGCAGGCCATAGCCGCGATAGCCCATGGCGATCTTTGCCACGAGGCGCAAATGGCTGGTGACGAGCTTATGCGCGGCCTGACGGTCGGCATGTTCCGCATAGCGCTTGGCGAGCATGTACTCTTCCTGCGGTTCCAGCATTGGGAACTTGCGGATCTCGTCGAGATAACGATTGAGGCCGGCTTCACCGGCGGCAATGGATGGCAAGGTATTACGGGCCATGATTGTGCACCCTCCTATTCAAGATTTGGTTCCTTCTGGGGGCGTATTGCGTGCCTTCTGCGAAGCGGACCAAGGCGTACGGGTTCGAGAACCCCGCACTGAACCAATGTAAAGATAAGTACGGCGAAATGGTGATTCAAGGATCCGGTCACGCAAGCGTTATTGCAGCGTGACCACTGGTCTCGCCGTGACGTCGCCCTTGAGATTATCCTCCCGAATGTTCCGGCGCCAGACGATTCAGCCATATCGACCCCAAAACGCGGACGCGTTTTCGACAGGCACAAGCGCTCGGACCTCGGTCCTCCATGTTTTATATTATAGGGCGGGAGGCGGCAGGCGTCCAGCGTGAGGCTGAGGAGCTTCCTGCCTATCCCCTCAGCGCCGCCGCCAGCTCTTCCATGTCGTCGGGCAGGGGCGCTTCGAAGTGCATGACTTCGCCGGTACGCGGATGCTCGAATTGCAGCATATAGGCGTGCAGCGCCTGGCGGGGGAAGCGGTTGACGACCTGTTTTGCGGCCTCCGGCAGAAGATTGGCCTTGGTCTTGAAACCGCCGCCATAGACGGCATCGCCGAGCAGTGGATGGCCGATATGCGCCATGTGCACGCGGATCTGGTGGGTGCGGCCTGTTTCCAGATGGCAATCGATCAGCGAGGCAAGCGCAGTCGAGTCCGGCGTCTCGTGAAAGCGCTCCAGCACCTCGTAATGCGTGATGGCCTCATCGGCTTCCTGCGAATCCGGGCGCTTGACGGCACGGCGCGTGCGGTCGCTGCTCGACCGGCCGAGGGGCGCATCGATAGTGCCGACAAGCTGGCGGGGGCGCCCCCAGACGATGGCCTGATAGGCGCGCTCCAGCGAGGTCGTCCTGCCGTGATCGGCAAATTGCAGCGACAGATGCCGGTGGGCGACATCGTTCTTGGCGACGACCATCACGCCTGTCGTATCCTTGTCCAGCCGATGGACGATGCCTGGGCGACGGACGCCGCCGATGCCGGAAAGACTGTTGCCGCAATGATGGATCAGCGCATTGACCAGCGTGCCCGTCCAATTGCCGGCGCCAGGATGGACGACCAGCCCGGCGGGCTTGGAGATGACGATCACATCATCGTCCTCATAGAGGACGTCGAGCGGGATATCCTCGCCCTGCGGCGTCGGATCCTCCGGCTCGGGCAGGGTGATCTCATAGACGTCGCCGGCGCGCACCTTGCGCTTGGCATCAGTCACAGGGGTATTGTTGAGCAGAACCGCGCCCTGCTTGATCAGCGCCTGCACGCGGCTGCGGGAAAATTCCTCGCCGATTTCGGCCGTCAGCCACGCATCGAGCCGTCCTTCGGCATTTTCATCGGCGGTTAGGACTTTTCTATTGCCCGCGGCTTCTTTAAAGGGGTCGCTCAAACGTATTTCTCCGGCGCACAAAGCGCTCTACTGGAAGTAAGGACGCATCGATGACAAATCCCGAGCCAGACGATCAAGAGGAAAAGCCCCTCGATCCGGCCCTGGAGAAAGTCCGACGCAAGATGATCCGCCTGCAGATCGTCTCTGCGGCCGTCATGGTGGTGAGCCTTATGGCTGTCTTCGGCGCGGTTGTCTACAAGACGATGAAGCCAGCGGCCAAGCCTGCGGGGCAGGCGGCCGCCGGCATCCCGTCCGATGCCCCGGTTGCCGTGACGGCATTGCTGCCGGCAGGGTTTGCCGTTCAATCGACGGCGCTGTCGGGTAACCAGATCCTGTTCTACGGCACGCTTGCGGGCGGCCAGCGCCAGGCCATCGTATTCGACTACGGTATCGGCCGCATCGTGGCGACCATATCGCTGTCCAATTGACGGCCTGACGATGACGAGCGAGCGGTTCATCGAGATCACGCATCCCGACGATCCGCGTATCGCCGAATTCCGCAATATCCGCGAACGCGATCTTACAGGGCGAGAGAACCGTTTCATCGCGGAAGGGACCGTCGTGCTGCGGCTTCTCGCCGGCGCGCATGCGGCGGGTGGTGATTTCGTCGCCGAGAAAGTATTGCTGCTCCAAAACCGGGTTGCCGGCTTAGGCGACATCATCGACACTTTCCCGCTCGATGTCCCGATCTACGTTGCGACGGCCGAGGTGCTTGATGGCATTGTCGGTTTTCATCTGCATCGCGGCGTTCTGGCGGTGGGGCGCAGAACGGCCGAAGAGGGGGCGAACGGCCTTCTCGACCGCCTTCCGAAGCGGGCGCTGGTGCTCGTCGGCTGCGGCATTTCCAATCACGACAATATGGGTTCGATGTTCCGCAATGCGGCGGCCTTCGGCGCGGATGCGGTGCTGCTTGATGAGAGCTGCTGCGATCCGCTCTATCGCAAGGCGCTGCGGGTTTCGGTCGGCTCGATCCTGACCCTGCCTTACCGCCGGCAATCGAGCGGCGTGGAGCTGCTTGCAGCGCTTGCCGAGCGCGGCTTTGCGATCTGGAGCCTCTCGCCACGCGGGACGGTCGATATTCGCGACGTCGCGGCTTCGGAGCGCATGGCGCTTGTCGTCGGCACGGAAGGGGACGGTCTGCCCGAAAGCATCCTTTCCGCCTTCGGCAGCGTGCGGATTCCACAAGCGCCGGGATTGGATAGCCTCAATGTCGCGACAGCCAGCGGCATCGCGCTTTATGAGATGGCTGCGAAGAACGGGCGCATCTGACCGAGGCGGTCAGGGATGCTTCGGCAGCATGGCCGCGACGCGATCGGCAAGGCTGAGGCGCGCACCCGGCTCGGCGGGTTCCCTGTTTTTCGGCAGAAGATCGAAGATCGGAGAGCTATCGCCCTCCTTGAGCGCCGTCAGCGCCACCATATTGGCAGCGATCTTTGCAATCTCCTCGCGCATGGCGTCATCATGCGTGGGCGAGCGGGTCTTTGCCAAGCGGTCCGAAAGGGCGGCCGCCCGGTTGCGGACCTCTTCCGTCATTTCTTCGATCTCGTCTTCCACTGTACGTTCCGGTTCTGCCACTTGCGGCGGTTCTGCAGCCTTTGCCTGATCAACGGCTGACGCGATCACCGTGGCGGCCGAAAGCTTCGGCGTTCTTGCCGGTTTTTTCGGCGGCGTAAGACCGGCGGCGCGCAGCGCCTTGCCGGCCTCCTTGGATTCCTTGACGGCGGTCTCGAGCCGCTCTCTCAGTCGAATGACATCCTGAGCCTGCCGCTCGATCGCGGTTTCCTTGTCGGCGTTGCCGGCGATCTCGCGATTGAGGCGCTCCTCGAGCCGTTTGCTCTTGTCGCTTTCCTGCCGCAGCGACTGTCCGGCATCCGCAGCACGCTGGTTTGCCGCACTCAGATCCTGGCGCAGCGTATCACGCTCGTCCCGCAATGTATCGATGCGCAGCTTCAGGCTTTCGATTTCGGTTTCGCGGGTTGCGAGGTCGATCCTGAGATTGTCCGTGTCGGCGGCCATCTTCGTCATCCGCTTGCGCAGCCCGTCGATATCGGCTTCCTTTTCGGCACTGGCCTGCTCGGCGGTATGGATGCCCGATTTGAGCTGGCTGATATAGCTCTCCTCGTGCCGCAGGCGCGAGCGCAGTTCGCCCGCCTCCGCTTCCAGATCGTCGATGCGTGTCTGCAGCTCAGCGCTTCCTGCGGAGAGGCGGCTTGCTTCCTGCTGAAGCTTGCCATTGTGGATCTGCAGGCCAACGGTCTTGTCGCGCTCCTGCGTCAGGGCATGCTCGGTTCTGGCGTTTTCGGCGGCAAAGAGGGCGCGCGCCATATCCTTCTGCGCGCGCACTTCCTGCGGGCTCAGCGGCATGGTCGCCTTCAGGCGCTTTTCGGTGAACCAGACGATGCGGCGATGGATTGCCGGCGCAATGAGAAAGACCAGAAGCGCGGCCGTCAGAAAGCCCAATCCGAACAAGAGAGCAAATTGAATCACGACGCGGCCAGTATCCTGGAGTTATGTTCGATCTCGATAAAATGATTAATCATGGGTTAGCCATGCGGGCAAGCGTTTAACGCGGATATGGTTTATCGGCACGAGGCCGAATTTACGGAAAGAAAAGGCCCGCGATCTGCGCGGGCCAAGGCTGGGCTGCCTGGGAGACAATAGGAGGCGTAGGATCAGAAAGGATTCCAGGTCGGGCTGGGGGTAACCTTCAGATAGCCGAGATTGACGCCGAGGCGGGCACCAAGGCCGGTGCGGATCGGCACGAGGACGATATTGTTGTTCTTCAATACGGTCATGCCGAAGCCGGCAACCACGAAGGCTTGACCGCTGACGCCGCCGAAGCGCGTATAGACGCTATTGATGCTCGGCAGGTCGTAGACCAGCATCATGACGCGGGCGCCCTGGCCGCCATAGTCGAAACCGAGCGACGGACCCTGCCAGTAAAGCGGATGCTCGCCGGCATTCTTGGTGTTGAGCTGGCCCTCGCCGTAGGTCAGGCCGGCGAGGAAGGCGCCGGAGCCTTCCTGGCCGAGAATGTAGCCATTCGGCAAACCATATTGCTGAAAGGCCCGCTCGACCACCTTGGCGAGGCCGCCGCTGGTGGAACCGAAGAAGGAATGGCCGGCATCGACGATTTCCTGCGCCGAATACTGATTGGTGGGCGCGGCAGAAGCCTGGCGAACCGGCAAGGCGAAGCTCACGAATGCGACAATGGCCAGGATCAGGCCGAGGCCGAGCGTCCTGGTGCTTGGGCTTGGCATTCTCTTGAGGAGTTCATAGCGCATGAAAGTCATCCGTTCATCATGGTCGGTGCAACAGGGACGAATAAGCAACGCATTCGGCTGAATGCGCCACGCGTGGCACGCCCCATCTTCAGACCATTCCGCCCATTTATCGCAGGCCGATTCGCGTGCGAAAAAGTCTGATGGTGATGAATGCATTTTGCGTCGATGGTCTTAACAATCGGTTTACCAAATATGGTGTCATTATGGCGCGCGGTAGACTGGCTGCGACAACCCTCGGGCAACCTTACCGTGGCAACGTGGACTCGACTGCATTTTGCCTTGCCAGCATTCAGGAGACAATGAATGTCGAAGAACCCGAATCTCACCTTGACCGGACCGGATCTGGCCGCGCTGCTGTGCAGCCGCGTCTGCCATGATGTGATCTCTCCGGTCGGGGCGATCAACAATGGCCTGGAGCTGCTCGACGAGGGTGGTGCTGACGCCGATGCGATGGATCTGATCCGCACGAGCGCGCTCAATGCCTCCGTCCGTCTGAAATTCGCGCGCCTTGCCTTCGGTGCTTCGGGCTCGGTCGGCGCTTCGATCGACACAGGCGAAGCCGAGCGGGCGGCCAAGGATTTCGCCGCTGCCGAGAAGAAGACCGAGGTCAATTGGATCGGCCCGCGCGCCATCATCGCCAAGAACCGCGTCAAGCTGCTGCTCAATCTCTTCCTGGTTGCCTATGGTGCGATTCCGCGCGGCGGCAACATCGACGTGACGCTCGAAAATCCGGAATTCGACGCCAAGTTCACGATCACCGTCAAGGGACGGCTGATGCGCGTGCCGCCGAAATTTGCCGAGATCTGCTCGGGCACGCTGGAGGAGGCGGTCGACGCACATTCGATCCAGCCTTACTACACGGTTCTTCTCGCCGACGAGAGCGGCATGGAGCTTTCCTACAATGCGACGCCGGAGGAATTGACCTTCGTCGCGTCGATGGCGGCGCAGTAAGCGGATCGGTTAACCAGTGTCTTTCGCCCGCGGTCGAGCATCGGCTGCGGGTTTATTTTTTCGTGCATTGAAAATTCTGTGCAATCTTTGGGTTGTCCGCTCAATTGATAATGTAGCGGTAACGAATCCTTAGCTTGCTGCTCCTATCGTTTCAATTTGAAGCCGGCATTGGATAATGGCGGCTGATGCCAGGGAGCTCACACATGCAGCGGTTCATGTTAACGGATACATCGGATGTCGTCAGAAAAGTCGGCAAACGAATCCTGTCCGAGCTGGATTTTCTTGTGAGCGAAGCCGGGGACGCCCGTGAGGCGCTGATGCGCTGCCAGGCCGAAATGCCAGATTATCTGATCGTCGATGCCGGCATGGAAGGGGCGCTCGATCTCATCGCCAGCATTCGCGCCATGCCCGACGGCAAGGATGTGAAGATCTATTATTGCGTTGTTGAGGCCGATCTTCGCAAGCTGATGGCCGGAAAGCGCGCCGGCGCCACGGATTTTCTGCTGAAGCCTTTCGATCGCAAGATCCTGACGGCTATATTCGGTAATCGCGCCGCAGCTGCGTAATTCCATCGAGAATATCGAACAATAATGGCCGCCCTTTCGAGGCGGCTATTCTTTTGTGCTCCATTGGCGAAACGCCAATAAAAAATCCCGCCGGAAGAGGCGGGATTTCTGTGTATCGGCGGTAAGGCGGGAGGCGGCTTAGGCGCTTTCGGCGAAATCGCTGCTATCGGGCTCGCGCAGCACATAGCCGCGGCCCCAGACGGTTTCGATGTAGTTGGCGCCGCCGGCGGCATTGGCCAGCTTCTTGCGGAGCTTGCAGATGAAGACGTCGATGATCTTCAGTTCCGGCTCGTCCATGCCGCCATAGAGATGGTTGAGGAACATTTCCTTGGTGAGCGTGGTGCCCTTGCGGAGCGAAAGCAGCTCCAGCATCTGGTATTCCTTGCCGGTCAGATGCACGCGCTGGCCGCCGACTTCGACAGTCTTGGCGTCGAGGTTGACGATAAGCTCGCCGGTCATGATCACCGACTGGGCATGGCCCTTGGAACGGCGAACGATGGCGTGAATGCGGGCGACCAACTCATCCTTATGGAAAGGCTTGGTCATGTAGTCGTCGGCGCCGAAACCGAGGCCGCGAACCTTGTCCTCGATGCCGGCCATGCCGGAGAGGATGAGGATCGGCGTCTTGACCTTCGAAAGGCGCAGGGTGCGCAGCACTTCGTAGCCTGACATATCGGGAAGGTTAAGATCGAGAAGAATAATATCGTAGTCGTAAAGCTTTCCGAGATCGACGCCTTCTTCACCGAGATCGGTGGTATAGACGTTGAAACTTTCGGATTTGAGCATCAATTCGATGCTCTGCGCTGTCGCGCTGTCGTCTTCAATGAGTAGAACCCGCATAATTGTCCCCTTTACCGCCGCCGAAAGGTCGTCAGCCCCCTTACGCGATACCGATCAAATCACTGGTTGATTTGGAAGCTGCCATGCAATGGTTAACAAATTCTGATTCACTCTGGCAAGTCGTATCGAATTTATTAAATAATTTTTCCATTGCACTGTTTTCCAACGACAATCAGTAAAATCTTCTCCTAAAGTATCGCATTAAGAACTCACGCCAAGTGATTCATCCGACTCATCAATGCCAACATGTCGAAATCCGACCACAACATTTACCGAGCCTTAAATCATTGCGCCTATCATTAACGATGCCCGTAAACGAAAGGTTACCAGCGGTAGGCTTTTATTAAGATCGCTGGAAATTTTTTTAACCAAGCCGTCTCAAAGCGGTTCGGCGGGCGGGAATATCGAGAGCCGGGGTCTCGCATCACGGGAGTAATGCGTATGAAGTCACGTGAGAGCCTTGTTCGCCTGAAAGAATTTCAGGTGAACGAAAAACGCCGTCAACTGCAGCAACTGCAGATGATGATGGCGGAATTTGACCGCATGACGAAGGAACTGGAAAGCCAGATCGTGCTGGAAGAGAAGAAGTCCGGCATCGCCGACCCGAACCACTTTGCTTACCCGACTTTTGCCAAGGCGGCCCGCCAGCGCGCGGACAATCTGCAGGTGTCGATCCGTGAGCTGCAGGTTCAGGAAGAAACGCTGGAAAGTTCGCTTGAGGAAATGCAGGCGGAATATGCCAAGGCTGCCGCGCTCGAGGAGCGTGATGGTTTGGGTCCGGCGCGGGCACGCGCCTGACAATGCAAGTCCGTCGCCTTTTACGGAGGGCGCATGAAAGCTGCGCATGACTGGCCGTGACAGGGCCGGCCATGCGCAGCTTTTGCATTTTGAATATTAATCCGTCTATCTGGACGGATTAATGTTCCCTCGGAGTATTGCCACAGGCATATGCACGGTTGCCGTTGACGTCGCGCTTAAAGCGCGACGCGATTTTTCAGGTTCGCTTCCTTCACTTTAAGCTCTTGATTTTTCGCACACTTTTGCGCGCCACGCTTTAGAGATTGACGACATCGCGCCAGTCATCATGGCGTTGTGCTTGCGCCTTGAAGAAGGGGCAGAGTGGGATGATTTTCCAGCCGCCGCGGCGTGCTTCCTCGACGGCATGAAGAGCCAGCGCCTGGCCGACACCCTTGCCGCGCAGGGCATCCGGCACGCCGGTATGATCGATGATGATCAGCTTTGGGGAGGTGCGGGAAAACGTCATTTCCGCCTCGTAACCTTCGACGGTCGCGACATACCGGCCGCCGGAGGCATTGTTTTCGTTGCGGATATCCATGATTTTCTCCCTTATCGCGTTGCAGATGACGAGGATTGCATACGCCCGTCGCGCTGCCAACTCCTGAATAATCTAGGAGAAATCAGTCTGCCGTCGAATATTTTCAAGCGGTCTGCCGCTTGCTCGGCAATCAATAACCCGTTCGCTTCGATGCCGGCCGCATCAAATAGTTCGGGCCTCTTTGCAGGAAGAGGCCCGAACTCAAAGCAAATTAAGGTGGTGCTGTCGCTGCTGTCAGTGGCGATACTGCTGTATGCGGGTCGTCCGAAGGCCGGCGAGGCCATGGGTATTGATGGACGACTGCCAGGAGAGGAACTCTTCGACGGTCAACGTATAACGTTCGCAGGCTTCTTCCAAGCTGAGCAGACCACCACGCACGGCGGCGACAACCTCTGCCTTACGACGAATGACCCAGCGGCGCGTATTCGGCGGCGGAAGGTCTGCTATCGTCAGCGGGCTGCCATCGGGGCCGATGACATACTTCACTCGGGGACGTATCATTTCGGTCATTGGACTCTCTACACACACTCAAGACCACGAGAGGCACTCTAACTTGCCACATTTAAAAATTGCCTAAGCCCCTAGTAAGACTTTGCTAATAATTTTAATCAATGTGGCGGCGGGCTGATTTGCGCGTGTGCTGTCTGAGCAAAATGCCCGAAAGCCCCTGTTATTTCAGGGGAAATCGCTTTCGTCCTATGATTTTTCGTCAGTAAAAACTTACGCTCGAGGGCCGAAATTGCGGGGTCCGAACTGCTGCCCTGAGGTTCAGGAACAGGCGCAAGAATTGTTTTTTACTTGCAAAAATAGACTTACGCCGACACGCCGCTCTTCTGTCCACCCCAGCAGATGAAGTGCGGATTGGCAAAGTCGCAGTCCCCGCTCTGATCGGTCTTGCCGTAGGTCAGAAGGCGGCCTTCGACCGTTACCGTCGTGCCGCCGGCCGCGCGCAAGACCGCATCTCCGGCGGCCGTATCCCATTCCATAGTGCGGCCGAAGCGGGGATAGACATCGGCTTTGCCTTCGGCGAGAAGGCAGAATTTCAAGGAAGAGCCGATCGACGTGCAGGCGGAAACCGCATTGTCGGTGAGAAAATCTTCGGTTGTGGCGTTGCTGTTGCAGCGGCTAGCAAGCGCGGTCAGTTTGGCCGGGCGCTCACGCACGGCGATGGTCAAGCGGTCGGAGACGGCAAAATGTTCGTCGACGATCAGCTTGCGCGCCCTGCCGGGTTCGCCGGTGAAGGCTATTCCGAGTGCCGGTGCGTAGACGATGCCGGTCACGGGAACGCCGTTCTCGATATAGGCGATGTTGACCGTGAATTCGTCGCGATGCTCGATGAATTCGCGGGTGCCGTCGAGCGGATCGACGAGAAAGAAGGCGCGGCCGCGAACGTCGGGGATCTTGCCGGCGGAGACCTGCTCCTCGGCAATAGCCGGAATATGCGGGAAATCGCGTTCGAGATGCCTGAGAATGATATGTTCGGCCCGCTCGTCAGCCAGGGTGACGGGACTCATGTCCTGCTTCAGGGCAACCGCATAGCCGGCGCGATAGACATCCAATATGGCCTGTCCCGCCTCGATCGCCGCCTTTTCGAATGTTGCAAGCATCTGCCTGTTCGTCTTTCCGCGCCGTGTGCGCCTCAAGTCTCTGGACATTAAGATAAGGAGTCGCGTTTGCAGAGTATAGACTTCCGATGCCTGATTTCTTTCGCCTTAACCTCTGACCAGAGGTTTAGCAACAGAGCTTAGCAGACTCTCGCCGCCGCTGGGAATTTCGGCATATCCGCGACGTGTTCGCCCGAAGGCAGGCCCCGACCGCACCTGCGCAATCGGAAAAGATCTTGTTCTGTTTGCGAAGCTTTTTCGTCCTTTCGGGACTTGTCGTTTTTATTGCATGTGCGAATGTGCGGCCGGGTCGTGATCGGGATGAATGCATGCGTTATTCGGCTTATCAGCTTCTAAAACAGGCGTTTTCGGGCAATCGCCATTGGCAGCCGGTGTGGCGGACGCCGGAGCCGAAGCCACATTATGACGTGATCATCGTCGGCGGTGGCGGCCATGGATTGGCAACGGCCTATTACCTTGCCAAGGAATTCGGCATTACCAATGTCGCGGTGCTGGAAAAAAGCTATATCGGCTCCGGCAATGTCGGCCGCAACACGACGATCATCCGCTCCAACTATCTGCTGCCCGGCAACGAACCCTTCTACGAGTTCTCGATGAAGCTCTGGGAAGGGCTGGAGCAGGATTTCAACTATAATGCCATGGTCTCCCAGCGCGGCATCGTCAACCTGTTCCATTCCGACGGCCAGCGCGACGCCTATGCCCGGCGCGGCAATGCCATGCGCATGCACGGCGTCGATGCGGAGCTGCTCAATCGCGAGCAGGTTCGGCGAATGATGCCGTACCTGAATTTCGACCATGCGCGCTTTCCGATCCTCGGCGGCCTCTTGCAGCGGCGCGGCGGCACGGCGCGGCACGATGCGGTTGCCTGGGGCTATGCGCGCGGCGCCGACAGCCGTGGCGTCGATCTCATCCAGCAATGCGAGGTAATCGGCATCCGCCGCGAGAACGGCATCGTTACCGGCGTCGAAACCAATCGCGGTTTCATCGGCTGCAACAAGCTGGCGCTTGCCGCCGCCGGCCACACCTCGATCCTCGGCAACATGGCCGATCTGGAACTACCGATCGAAACGCATGTCCTGCAGGCCTTCGTCTCCGAAGGCCTGAAGCCGGTCATCGACAATGTCATCACCTATGGCGCGGGTCATTTCTATATCTCGCAGTCGGACAAGGGCGGCTTGGTCTTCGGAGCCGATATCGACTACTACAGCTCCTATGCGCAGCGCGGCAATCTCGCGACCGTCGAGCATACGATAGAGGAGGGGGTGGCGCTCATCCCCGGCCTGTCGCGCGTGCGCGTGCTGCGCACCTGGGGCGGCGTCATGGATATGAGCATGGATGGTTCGCCGATCATCGACCGCACCCCCATCGAAAATCTCTATCTGAACTGCGGCTGGAACTATGGCGGCTTCAAAGCGACGCCGGCGTCGGGCTACTGCTACGCGCATCTGATCGCCAGGGGTGAAAGCCATGAGGTCAGCCGTCTCCTGCGCCTTGACCGCTTCGAGCGCGGTTTCGCGATCGACGAGAGCGGCAAGGGTCCGCAGCCGAACCTGCATTGAGGGCACGAAACCAATGGCAAGCTTGATCAACTGCCCGCATTGCGGCGTGCGACCCAAGGAAGAATTCTCCATTCGTGGTGCTGCTTCCGTCGTCCGGCCGGCGCCGACGGCGCCGGATGAGGACTGGAATCGCTACGTCTTCATCCGCGATAACGAGCGCGGCCGGATTCAGGAATATTGGCATCATGGCGCCGGATGTCGCCGCTGGCTGGTCGTCGACCGCAGCAATGTCACCCACGAGATCTTTTCCGTTGTCGATGCCGAGGACAAGGCGAAGGAGGCGGCACGATGACGGCCTATCGTCTGTCCACCGGCGGTCTCGTCAATCGCAGCCGTCCGCTTTCGTTCAAATTCGACGGCAAGGAAATGAAGGGGCTGGAGGGCGATACGCTCGCCGCCGCTCTTCTTGCCAATGATCAGCTGCTGGTCGGGCGCAGCTTCAAATACCATCGGCCGCGCGGCATCCTGACGGCGGGCTCGGCCGAGCCCAACGCGCTTGTTACTATCGGCAAGGACGGCCGCACCGAGCCGAATACACGCGCCACCGTCGCCGAACTCTATCAGGGCATGACGGCCGTCAGTCAGAACCGCTGGCCGTCGCTGAGACATGATTTCGGCTCGATCAACGGCTTGCTCTCGCCCTTCCTTGGCGCGGGTTTCTACTACAAGACCTTCATGTGGCCGGCCGCCTTCTGGGAGAAGGTCTACGAGCCGATTATCCGGCGCGCCGCCGGCCTCGGCAAGGCGGTCATGCAGGCCGATCCCGACCGCTATGAGAAGGCATGGGCGCATTGCGACCTACTTGTCATCGGTTCGGGGCCTGCGGGCTTGATGGCGGCTCTGACCGCCGCGCGTGCGGGCTTGCGTGTCGTGCTGGCCGATGAAGGGTTCCGGTTTGGCGGCTCGCTTCTTTCCGAAAAGCTGACGATCGGCGGCGCTTCCGCCGATGTCTTCGTCCAGGCGGTGCTGGAGGAGCTGCAGAGCTTCGACAACGTGACCTTGATGCCGCGCACCACCGTCTTCGGCTGGTATGACGGCAATGTCTTCGGCGCGGTCGAGAAGGTGCAGAAGCATGTGGCGATGCCATCGCCCGACCTGCCGGTGGAGCGTCTCTGGCGCATTGCCGCCAAGCGCGCGATCCTCGCCTCGGGCGCGGAAGAGCGGCCACTGGTGTTCGGCGGCAACGACCGTCCGGGCGTGATGATATCAGGCGCGATGCGCAGCTACCTCAACCGCTATGGCGTTGTTGCCGGGCAGAAGGTTGCGGTTTTCACCAATGGCGGCTCCGGCTACCGCACCGCCGCCGATCTGGCTGGCGTGGGCGTCGAGATCTCGGCGATCCTCGATACGCGAGCCGCATCGACTGATACCGCGCCTCAGGGCGTCCGCGTGGTGCATGGAGCGACGGTGCACGCAACCAAGGGCAAATATCGCATCAGCGGCGTCATCGCCGATCGTGGCGGCCTGGATGAGCTGATTGACTGCGATGCGCTGGCCATGTCCGGCGGCTGGTCGCCGATCATCCATCTAGCCTGCCAGCGCGGCGCCAAGCCGGTATGGTCGGACGAAAAGCAGGCCTTCATGGCGCCGATCGTCGGCGGCGAGCTGGAGATTGCCGGTTCTGCAGCTGGTATCGAGGGCGTTTCCGGCTGCCTCGCCGACGGCGCGGACAAGGCGCGGAAGATCGTCGAAAGCCTGGGCCGCACGGCTCGTGCGGCTGACCTGCCTGAAGTCGAGGGCGAATATGATCCGTCCTTCGCGGCGATCTGGCATGTGCCGGGCGCGAAGGACAAGGCATTCGTCGATTTCCAGAACGATGTCCATGCCAAGGATCTCGGCCTCGCACTGCGCGAGGGCTTCGGTCATGTGGAGCATGCCAAGCGCTATACGACCAGTGGCATGGCGACGGACCAGGGCAAGCTCGGCAATGTGAATGCCGCCGGTATCATCGCCGGCATGCGCGGCGTCAGCCCCGCCGCTGTGGGCACGACGACGTTCAGGCCGTTCTACACGCCCGTCTCCTTTGGCGCGCTGGCGGGCACGGCCCGCGACAAGCATGCGCAGCCGGTGAGGGAATCGCCGCTGCATGGCTGGGCAAAGAAGAACGGTGCTACCTTCGTCGAAGCCGGTCTCTGGTATCGTTCGTCGTGGTTTGCCCGGCCGGGCGAGAAGGGCTGGCGCGACAGCGTCGACCGCGAAGTGCTGAACGTCCGCAACAATGTCGGGCTTTGCGATGTCTCGACGCTCGGCAAGATCGAGATTTTCGGCAAGGATGCGGCGGAGTTTCTCAATCGCCTCTATTCCAACGCCTTCCTGAAACTGCCGATCGGCAAGGCCCGCTACGGCTTGATGCTGCGCGAGGACGGCATGGTCTTCGATGACGGCACGACGAGCCGGCTGACGCCGGATCATTTTTTCATGACCACCACGACGGCCATGGCCGGCGAGGTGATGACGCATATGGAATTCGCAGCGCAGACACTTTGGCCGCAGCTCGACGTTCGCTTCGTCTCCTCTTCCGATCAATGGGCGCAGATGGCGATTGCCGGTCCGAAGGCGCGGCTGGTGCTGGAGCAGATCGTGGAAGACGATATTTCCGACGCGTTCTTCCCGTTCCTCGCCGCCGCCGAAGTCCTGCTGAAAGGCGGGTTGAGGGCGCGCTTGTTCCGTATCTCCTTCTCGGGCGAACTCGCCTACGAGCTTGCCGTGCCGGCCGGCTACGGTGAGGCGGTGGCGGACGCGATCATGGAAGCGGGCAAGGCGCACGGTATCTGCGCCTATGGCGTCGAGGCCCTCAACGTGCTGCGCATCGAGAAAGGCCATGTTACCCACAACGAGCTGGATGGCCGCACCACGCCCGACGACGTCGGGCTCGGGCGAATGATGGCGGCGCAGAAGCCGGATTTCATCGGCAAGAGGCTGTCCACCCGCTTTGGTCTGACCGCCGCCGATCGTGGGCAGCTCGTGGGGCTGAAGCCTCTGGATACGACGAAGGAAATTCATGCCGGGGCGCATCTTTTGAAGGAAGGCGCCACGCCATCGACGGTGAACGATCAAGGTCATGTCTCCTCGTCCTGTTTCTCGCCCGTCCTCGGCCATTCGATTGCTATGGCCTTCCTGAAATCGGGCCGGGAGCGCATTGGCGAGCATGTGGTCGTCTGGGACGGATTACGCGGCGAGGAAGTGCCGGCGGAAGTCTGCAGTCCGGTCTTTGTCGATCCAGGCAACAAGAAGCTTTTGGGGTGATGGATCGATGAGCGTCGCGTTTCAGAACAGGCACGTACTGGAAGATCATATTTCCGGTTTCGAGGCTGCCGCCAATCCGAATCATCTTATCGTCGTGCGCCGTCCCGCCATCTTCTCCGTGCTTGGCAGCGCCGGGGATCATGATGGCGTTCTAGCGAGCCTGAAGGCGATCAAGGACGTATCCGTCCGCGATGTCGGACCGAGGGAATGGCTTGTCGTGTCGGGGACGCTTGGCGCCGATAGCGTGGCGCGGGATCTCTTCAAGCTCGATCCGGCCCGGCTTTCCTTCTTCGAGCAGAGCGACGGCCGCGTGCTGCTTCGCATTTCCGGCCCTAGCGTGCGTCGTATTCTCGCCAAATGCGTAGCGGTCGATCTGCATCCGCAGGTCTTCGCCGAGGGGCAGTCGGCCAGCATGTTGTGCTGCCATGTCAGCGCCAATGTCGCCCGCACCGGCTCCGATAGTTTCGAAATCATCGTGCCGCGCTCCTATGCCGGCAGCGTGTTCGAAGAGATCATGGAGATGGGGCGGGAGTTCGCGCTGACGGCTGGTTTTGCCGACTGAAAAGCTCCGCGACGGCGGAGACCGAGTGGTTCACTGGCTGGCTTGTGCCGCCGATAGCCGATGGCGCGATCCGAACAATTGTGATGGCGCAAACAGACATATCGGTTTCGCAGTTCGGGCTATTTGGCCTTCCGGATAGTCTCTAGGTTTCCTCTCAAATGCGGTCGGTCGCGCGGGAAGACACCCGGCGGCTTCGTACCGAAAACAGGGGATTCCCAGATGAAAAGCCATGCCAAGGTCGTCGTCATCGGTGGCGGTGTCGTCGGATGTTCGGTGCTCTATCACCTCACCAAATTCGGCTGGACGGATGTGGTGCTGCTGGAGCGTTCCGAGCTGACATCTGGGTCGACCTGGCATGCCGCAGGCGGCATGCATACGATCAACGGCGATCCGAATGTTGCCAAGCTGCAGAAATATACGGTCGAACTCTATAAGGAGATCGAGGAATATTCCGGTCAGGACATCGGCCTGCACCTGACCTCCGGCCTGATGCTGGCAGCGACCCCGCAGCGCTTCGACTGGCTGAAATCCATTCTCGCCAAGGGCCGCTACAACGGCCTGGAAGCGACGCTGCTGACGCCGAAGGAAGCGCATGAGATGATGCCGCTTCTCGATCCCGATCAGTTCGTCGGCGCGCTCTACGATCCCGTCGAGGGTCATCTCGACCCTTATGGTACGACGCATGCCTATGCTCGCTCCGCCAAGAAGAACGGTGCGGAAATCCATCTTCACACCAAGGTGGAAGAGCTGGTGCAGCGAGAGGACGGTTCCTGGCGTGTCATCACGAACCAGGGCGAGATCATCGCCGAGCATGTCGTCAACGCCGCCGGCCTCTGGGCACGGGAAGTCGGCCGTATGGTGGGGTTGGAGCTGCCGGTGCTCGCGATGGAGCACATGTACCTGATCACCGAGGACATGTCTGAGGTCATCGACTTCAACAAGTCGACGGGCAAGGAGCTGATGCACTGCGTCGACTTCGATGGCGAGATCTATCTGCGCCAGGAACGGCAGGGCATGCTGATGGGCACCTATGAGAAGGCATGTCGCCCATGGTCGCCGCTGACGACGCCCTGGGATTTCGGTCACGAACTGCTGGCCGAGGATATCGAGCGCATCACGCCGGAGTTGGAAGTCGGCTTCCGCCATTTCCCGGCCTTCAACAATGCCGGGATCAAGAAGATCATCAACGGCCCATTCACTTTCTCGCCGGACGGCAATCCGCTTGTCGGCCCGGTGCGCGGCTTGAGGAACTATTGGTCGGCCTGCGCCGTCATGGCCGGCTTCAGCCAGGGCGGCGGCGTGGGGCTCGCGCTTGCCAACTGGATGATCTACGGCGATCCGGGTTTTGACGTCTTTGCGATGGACGTCTCGCGCTATGGCGACTATGCGACGCTCGCCTATACGAATGCCAAGGTGCGCGAGAACTATGCCCGCCGCTTCTCCATCCGCTATCCGAATGAAGAACTGCCGGCTGCGCGTCCGCTGTTGACGACGCCGATCCATGACAAGCTGAAGGAGGCCGGCGGCGTTTTCGGCGCTTACTATGGCCTTGAGCAGGCTCTGTGGTTTGCTCCGCAGGGTGAGGTCGATCAATTCTCCTGGCGCCGTTCCAATGATTTCGACGTCGTCGGTGCCGAAGCCAAGGCGGTGCGCGAGAGCGTCGGCCTGATGGAGACCTCGGGCTTTGCCAAATATTCGGTCAAGGGACCGGGGGCGGAAGCTTTCCTCGATAAGCTGCTGACCTGCCGCATTCCGGCCGTGGGCCGGATGACGCTGGCGCCGATGCTGAAGCACGACGGCAAGCTCATCGGCGATTTCACGCTGGCAAAACTCGGCGAAGGGGATTTCCTTCTCATCGGCTCGGGCATCGCCGAAGCCTATCACATGCGCTGGTTCGAAAGCCTGCTGCCGAAGGATGGTTCGGTCGAACTGC
Organism: Rhizobium sp. KNZ2-6A; assembly: GCF_056755475.1. Lineage (NCBI taxonomy): Bacteria > Pseudomonadati > Pseudomonadota > Alphaproteobacteria > Hyphomicrobiales > Rhizobiaceae > Rhizobium > Rhizobium sp. KNZ2-6A. The sequence continues at coordinate 28,944 of NZ_JBNDIC010000043.1, forward strand.
AAGCTCTCGGCCTTTCGCTGCTGGGCCTGTCGATCGCCGGCCCGAACGCCCGCAAGCTCATGCAGAAGCTGACCCATCAGGATCTCTCCACCGCAGAATTTCCCTTCATGTCGATCCGCCGCATGAATCTCGGCATGGCGCCGGCGATCGTCGGCCGGGTCTCCTACACGGGCGATCTCGGCTATGAGATCTGGATGAAGCCGGAATATCAGCGCTACATCTTCGATCTCCTGATGGAGGAGGGGAGCGAATTCGGCATTCGGCTCTTTGGTCTGAGGGCATTGAATGCGCTGCGGCTGGACAAGTCCTATGGCAGCTGGGCGCGCGAATATCGCCCGCTTTATGGACCGTTGGAAGCAGGACTGAACCGCTTCGTGGCGCTGTCCAAGAAGGCTGATTTCGTCGGCAAGGCGGCCGCAGCCAAGGAGAAGGCGGAAGGCGGGGTACTGCGGCTGCGCACCTTCATTCTCTCGGCCTGGGACGCCGATGTCATCGGCGACGAGCCGATCTATCACAACGGCGCCGTCTGCGGCTGGGTAACGTCGGGCGGCTATGCGCACGGCTCCGGCCTTTCGGTTGCCGTCGGCTATGTGCCGAAGGAAATCGCCGACGAGGCGCAGGGATGGTCGATCGAATTGCTCGGCGAGCTTCTGCCGGCGAAACTGCAGGCCGAGCCGCTGTTCGACGCCGACGGAGCCCGCATGCGCTCTTGAAAGACGCCAAGTTACGGGCAAGCGGCGGCTCCTTGTGGGATCCGCCGCTGACGAAACCTTTTCAGCGCGAGCGCGGCACAAGGCGGTTTTGGCTATTTTTGAGCCAGGACCTGCCGCTTTTGTGTCATTTTTGGTCGGATTCGCATCAGCGGACAGCGATTTGAAAAGAATTTGTCAATTTCTTGCCTTTTTGGCTTCACATTTCCTTCGAAAACAGTATGGAATCGCGGCCACGGGCCTTCGCGAAGGAACCTAAAAAAGTAATAAGAGATGTGGTGGACTGACGCCGCATCCAGGGGAAATGACATATGGATTATTTTATCCAGCAGCTCTTAAACGGGCTGACTCTCGGGTCTATCTACGGCCTGATTGCCATCGGCTACACCATGGTTTACGGCATCATCGGCATGATCAATTTTGCCCACGGTGATGTTTTCATGCTCGGCGGTTTTGCCGCTCTCATCACTTATCTCGTCCTTGTTTCGCTCTTCGCCGGCTTGCCGGTGGCGATCCTGTTGCTTGTCATGCTTATCGTCGCGATGCTGATGACGAGCCTTTGGAACTGGGTGATCGAGCGGGTCGCTTATCGGCCGCTTCGCGGTTCTTTCCGCCTTGCGCCGCTGATTACGGCAATCGGCATGTCGATCGTGCTGTCGAACTTCATCCAGGTCGCTCAGGGTCCGCGCAATAAGCCGATCCCGACGCTGGTGGGTGATGTCTATGATTTCGGCGGCGTCTCGGTGTCGCTGAAGCAGATCGTCATCTATATCATCACGGTCGTGCTGCTGGCCGCCTTCTGGTATCTGGTCAACAAGACGGCGCTTGGCCGCGCCCAGCGCGCCACCGAGCAGGATCGCAAGATGGCGGCTCTGCTCGGCATCAATGTCGACCGCACCATTTCCGTGACCTTCATCATGGGTGCGGCACTAGCTGCCGTCGCCGGCACGATGTATCTGATGTATTATGGCGTCGCGAACTTTTCGGACGGTTTCGTGCCGGGGGTCAAGGCCTTCACCGCGGCGGTTCTCGGCGGCATCGGTTCGTTGCCTGGCGCAGTCCTTGGTGGCCTGATGATCGGTCTTATCGAGTCGTTCTGGTCGGGCAATTTCGCCATCGCGTACAAGGATGTCGCAACATATGGCATCCTGGCCTACGTGCTGATCTTCAAGCCGACGGGTATTCTCGGACGGCCGGAAGTCGAAAAGGTATAACGTCATGGCAAACTCAAATTTTGTTGCAGGCAAGACCGCGCCCGGCCTTGTCCAGAAAGGGATTACGGACGCTTTCTGGACCGCGCTGATCGCCTTCGGCATGTTCGTTCTCTACATCGGTCTGAGGACCGATCAGAATATGGACAACAAGCTGATCATCGTGCAGCGCTGGGGCCTGCTGGCATCCATCGTCGCCATTGCGGCTGCCGGCCGCTTTGTCATGACGGTTTTCGTTCAACCCTATCTCAGCGCCAGGAAGGCCGTGAAGGCCAAGGCGCCGCCGGTTGTCGCGGAACCGGGCTTCATTTCCAAGAATTTCAACGGGATCGCGCTGGCTCTCCTGCTGGTCTATCCGTTCATCGCACTGGCGCTCCGTGGCCCACAGGGGTCGCTGGTCTTCGTCGATAACTTCGGCATCCAGATTCTCATCTATGTGATGCTCGCTTGGGGCCTGAACATCGTTGTCGGCCTTGCCGGCTTGCTCGACCTCGGCTATGTGGCCTTCTACGCGGTCGGCGCCTATTCCTATGCTCTGCTGTCGACGCATTTCGGCCTGTCTTTCTGGGTGCTTCTGCCGCTTTCGGGTATCTTTGCCGCGCTTTGGGGCATGATTCTCGGCTTCCCGGTGCTGCGACTGCGCGGCGACTATCTGGCGATCGTCACGCTGGCGTTCGGCGAAATCATCCGCATGGTGCTGATCAACTGGACGGATGTGACGCAGGGTACTTTCGGCGTCTCCAACATCACCAAAGCATCGCTGTTCGGGCTTTACACTTTCGATATCAAGGATCCGACCAATTTCGTCCGCACCTTCGGGCTGCCGATGTCGACGGCCTGGTACAAGATCTTTCTCTTCTACGTCATCCTGGCGCTCTGCATGCTGACTGCCTTTGTCACCATCCGCCTGCGCCGCATGCCGATCGGGCGTGCGTGGGAGGCGTTGCGCGAAGATGAAATTGCCTGCCGTTCACTCGGCATCAACACGGTGACGACGAAGCTTACCGCTTTTGCCACGGGGGCCATGTTCGGGGGCTTTGCGGGCTCCTTCTTTGCCGCTCGTCAAGGTTTCGTTTCGCCGGAATCCTTCGTGTTCCTCGAATCGGCGGTGATTCTCGCAATCGTGGTCCTTGGCGGCATGGGGTCACTGCGGGGAATTGCGATTGCGGCCATCGTGATGATCGGCGGCACGGAAGCGCTGCGTTATATGGGCTTCCTCAAGTTCTTCTTCGGCGAGGATTTTACGCCGGAACTTTACCGTATGCTGATCTTCGGGCTCGCCATGGTGGTCGTGATGATCATCAAGCCGCGTGGCTTTGTCGGCACGCGTGAGCCGACCGCCTTCCTCAAGGAGCGAAAAGCGGTCGCAGGCAGCTTTACCAAGGAGGGCCACGGCTGATGAGCGCTGTGACCGCAACCCCCGACGATATCCTGCTGAGGGTCGATCATCTGTCGATGAAGTTCGGCGGCCTGATGGCAATCAACGACTTCTCCTTCGAGGCGAAGCGCGGCGACATCACGGCGCTGATCGGCCCGAACGGCGCCGGCAAGACCACGGTCTTCAACTGCATCACCGGCTTCTACAAGCCGACGATGGGCATGATCTCGCTCAATCAGAAGAGCGGGAAGGAATATCTCCTGGAACGGCTTCCGGATTTCCGGATCACGCGCGAGGCCAAGGTGGCGCGCACTTTCCAGAATATCCGCCTGTTTTCCGGCCTGACCGTGCTCGAGAACCTGCTGGTGGCGCAGCATAACAAGCTGATGCGCGCTTCCGGCTATACGATCCTCGGTCTTCTCGGGATCGGCCGGTACCGCAGCGAAGCGAAGAATGCGATCGAGCTTGCGCGCTTCTGGCTTGAGAAGGCCGATCTCATCGACCGCGCCGACGATCCCGCCGGTGATCTTTCCTACGGTGCCCAGCGCCGCCTGGAAATCGCCCGCGCCATGTGCACGGGACCTGAATTGCTCTGCCTCGACGAGCCTGCGGCCGGTCTTAACCCCCGCGAATCCCTGGTTCTTAACGAGTTTTTGCGCAGCATCCGCAAGGATCTCGGCACATCGATCCTGCTGATCGAACACGACATGTCGGTGGTCATGGAAATTTCCGACCATGTCATCGTGCTCGAATACGGACAGAAGATCGCCGACGGTACGCCGAATGAGGTCAAGAACGATCCAAGGGTGATCGCCGCTTATCTGGGTGTCGAGGATGAGGAAGTGGAAGAGGTGATTGCCGAAGTCGAACACCTCCAAGAGGGTGAAAATTGATGGCGGGGCAACCACTTCTGAAGGTCGCGGGTGTCGAAACCTATTACGGCAACATCCGCGCGCTTGCCGGCGTCGATATCGAAGTCAACAGCGGTGAGATCGTCAGCCTGATCGGTGCCAACGGTGCCGGAAAGTCGACGCTGATGATGACGATCTGCGGCAGCCCGCAGGCTCGCACCGGATCGGTCACCTTCGACGGCCGCGATATCACCCACATGCCGACGCACGAGATCGCGCGGCTTCGGATCGCCCAGTCGCCCGAAGGCCGCCGCATCTTTCCGCGCATGACGGTCTACGAAAACCTGCAGATGGGCGCGAGCCTCGACAAGCTCAGGCATTTCAATGAGGACGTCGAGAAGATCTTCACGCTGTTCCCGCGCCTTAAGGAGCGCCAGTCGCAGCGCGGTGGTACGCTTTCGGGCGGTGAGCAGCAGATGCTCTCGATCGGCCGCGCGTTGATGGCACGTCCCAAGCTGCTGTTGCTGGATGAGCCGTCGCTCGGCCTTGCGCCTTTGATCGTCAAGGGCATCTTCGAGGCCATCAAGGTCTTGAACCAGACCCAGGGGCTGACGGTCTTCCTTGTCGAGCAGAATGCTTTTGCGGCGCTGAAGCTATCCGACCGCGCCTATGTGATGGTCAACGGCCGTGTGACGATGAGCGGTTCGGGCAAGGAACTGCTCGCCAATCCGGAAGTGCGCGCCGCCTATCTTGAAGGCGGACATCATTGAGTTTCGTTTCGCGGAGAATTTGACATGCAGGGACTTCTCTTCGATAGCGATACCGGCGGCCGCCTGGTCATCCGCGCCGTTATCGTCATCCTCGGCTTCTGGACGGCATGGCGCACCGGCCGCGCTGTCGCATCCAACTGGGAAAGCTATCCGCTCGCGGTGATTTACAGCTTTCTGCTCGGGTTTGCGCTGCAATTCCTGCATCACGCGCTGTTCGATGGGCCGGTGTTCGATCTCACTATCTACATCATTGACGTGGTTCTTCTGCTCGTCTTTGCGACGGCTGGATACCGGTATCGGCGTACCGACCAGATGGTGAATAATTATTACTGGCTCTATGAAAAGACCTCGGCCTTTTCTTGGAAGAAGAAGAATTGACAGTGCGCCTAAACTAGGCTCAGTCTGCGTTCAGAAAAAGCGTCATCCTGCCCCCAATAAAGCAAACGACATATGGCAGGGTCATGCTTCCAGAGTTCGGAAATACAAAGCGTTACCGGCGTGATGATTGGTGGGTATCGCGCAGGGCAAATCGAACGGAACCCGCTCAAAAATTGGGAGTAACAATATGAAGAAGTATCTTCTGTCGGCGGTGGCTTTGTCGGCGATGATCGCGTTCAGCGGCGTTGCCAAGGCCGACATCATTATTGGCGTTGGTGGTCCGTTGACGGGCCCGAATGCTGCGTTTGGCGCGCAGCTCCAGAAGGGTGCGGAACAGGCTGCTGCCGATATCAATGCGGCCGGCGGCATCAATGGGGAAAAAGTCAAGATCGAACTCGGCGACGACGTCTCCGATGCCAAGCAGGGCGTTTCGGTCGCCAACAAGTTCGTCGCTGACGGCGTGAAGTTCGTGATCGGTCACTTCAACTCGGGCGTTTCCATCCCGGCTTCGGAAGTCTATGCCGAAAACGGCATCCTGCAGATCACGCCGGCTTCGACCAATCCGAAGTTCACTGAACGCGGCCTGTGGAACACCTTCCGTACTTGCGGTCGCGACGACCAGCAGGGCGAGGTTGCCGGCAAGTATATCGCCGACAATTTCAAGGGCGCCAAGGTTGCCGTCGTTCATGACAAGACCCCGTATGGCCAGGGCCTGGCCGACGAAACCAAGAAGAACCTCAACGCCGCTGGCGTGAAGGAAGTTCTCTACGAAGGCATCACCCCCGGTGACAAGGACTACTCCGCCCTCATCGCCAAGATGAAGCAGGCTGGCGTCGACTTCGTCTATTACGGCGGTCTGCATACCGAAGCCGGCCTCATCATGCGTCAGCTGGCCGACCAGGGCGTAAAGGCTCACTTCATGTCCGGCGACGGTATCGTCTCGAACGAGCTGGCCTCGATCGCCGGCGACGCCGTCGACGGCACGCTGATGACCTTCGCGCCGGATCCGCGCAAGAACAAGGCTTCCGCCGATCTCGTCGCAAAGTTCCGCGCTGCAGGCTATGAGCCGGAAGGCTACACGCTCTACTCCTACTCGGCTCTGCAGGTTATCGCCGACGCCGCCAAGGCTGCCGGTTCCAACGATCCGATGGCTGTTGCCGACGCTCTGAAGGCAAAGGGTCCGTTCAAGACCGCCATCGGCGAACTCGGCTTCAACGCCAAGGGCGATATCACCCGTCCGGACTACGTCATGTACAAGTGGGCTAAGGGTTCCGACGGCAAGTACAACTACGACGAAATCTCGAAGTAATCTTTGCACTGCCTTTTCAGGCATTGCTCATGATCAGAGGAGCCCGGCCATCGGCCGGGCTTTTCTCATGCCGTTTTCATAGCCGCAAAGCCGGTTCGCCGTTCCCTTCGTGCAAGAGCTGCTTTAAATCTGCCCTTGTATCGGCAGGAGGAAGGCAGCATGAGCAAACCCCGTATTCTCGTTACCCGGCGCTGGCCGGCTGCGGTCGAGACCGTGCTTTCGGAACGTTTCGACGTCACGCTGAACAAGGACGACGTCGCGCTCGATTCGGCGCAATTGCGCGAGGCGCTGCTGACCTATGACGCGGTTCTCCCGACCGTCTCCGACAAGCTTCCGGCCTCATTCTTCGAAAGTCAGGCGATCCGGACGAGGATCCTCGGCAATTTCGGTGTCGGCTTCAATCACATCGATATCGCCGCCGCCAAGGAAAAGGGCGTCGTCGTCACCAACACGCCTGGCGTGCTGACGGACTGCACTGCCGATATCGCCATGCTGCTCCTGCTTTCCGTTGCCCGGCGCGGTGGGGAAGGGGAGCGCGAGCTCAGGGCCGGGGCATGGACCGGCTGGCGGCCGACGCATCTCGTCGGCACCAAAGTCACCGGCAAGACGGTCGGCATCATCGGCTTCGGCCGCATCGGCAGGGCATTTGCACAGCGCTGTCATTTCGGCTTCGGCATGGATGTCGTCTTCCATAATCGTTCCGCCATCGATCCGATGGAAGCCGCGCGTTATGGCGCGGTGCAATTGCAGAGGGTGGAGGATGTTCTCGAAATCTCGGACTTCGTCTCCCTGCATTGCCCAGGCGGCGCCGAAAACCGCCACCTGATGAATGCGGCCCGCTTCGCGGCCATGAAACCCGGTGCCTTTCTGATCAATACGGCAAGGGGAGATGTCGTCGACGAAGCGGCGTTGATTTCAGCACTGGAGCAGGGGACGATCCGCGGCGCCGGCCTCGACGTCTATGAGGCCGAGCCGCACGTTCCCGAGCGCCTGCGGGCGATGGACAATGTCGTGCTCCTGCCGCATCTCGGCAGCGCCACGGAAGAGACGCGCACCGCGATGGGTATGAAGGTGGTGGACAATATCACCGCCTTCTTTGCCGGACATCAGCCGCCGGATCGGGTGACTTAATAGTTTCTCCCGGCAAGAGGCGAGGCAATCGCATTTGAGGCACATCGGCGCCGCAAGTTCCTTCTCCCCGAGGGGAGAAGGCGAACGCGGCAGCGACCTCATTTCACATGCGATTGCCCTGCCGTTTGGAGGAAAGGGAAATGACCTGCCCTTACACTTCGTGCAGAACATGCGCCGCCTTGACGGCGGCGGATGCCCGGTTTTCGACGCCAAGCTTCACATAGATCTGCTCCAGATGCTTGTTCACTGTGCGGGCTGATAGGCCGAGGATTTCGCCGATGTCGCGGTTCGATTTACCCTTGGCGAGCCATAGCAGCACTTCGGATTCGCGTTGCGTGAGCGCGAAATGCTGGCGCAAGGCTTCGTCGTCGGCGCGCTGACTGGTCGCCGTCAGCCGAAACAGATATTCGTCGGGGCCGATAGCGCCGAGGAAGGTGAATTGCAACGCCGCCTGGCCGCCATTGCTGATCGAAAGAAGATTGTCGCGTGCGGCCCCAAGCCGCTCCCGTTCCAGCATGAAGGCGGCAATGTGTTTCGAGGCGAGATCAAGCCCGTCGTCGCTGCCGGTCGCGGCATTGATGAGGCGGGTTGCCTGCGGCGTCGACCAATGGATGGCGCCGTTGCCCTTGACGGCCAGGAGATGGCGGCCGGCGGCATCGAGCGCCACCCGCGCGCTCTGGGCGGAGCGGGCATTGCGCAGGTGAACTCGGATACGGGCGCGCAGCTCGTCGACATTGATCGGCTTGGTGAGATAATCGACGCCGCCGGATTCCAGCGCGTGCACCACATGCTCGGTTTCGGTGAGCCCGGTCATGAAGACGACGGGAATCTGCGCGATGCCCGCATTGGCCTTCAGCCGGCGGCAGGTCTCAAAACCATCCATGACAGGCATGACGGCATCGAGCAGGATGAGATCGGGCGTGATGCGCTCGACGATGTTCAGCGCCGCCGATCCGGAGGTGGCGATCAGCACGGAGAAGCCGGATTGCTCGAGTGCATCCGTCAGGAAGCCGAGCGCCTCGGGCGAATCGTCCACCAGCAAGACTATGTCGCGGGGAAGGGTGGGCTTAGCCAATCTGTTCTACCTTTTCAGTGTCGAAGGTGCGCAGCACGTTCAGGAAACCATCGAGATCGAAGGCCTGCACATGAGCGCGCAAGGCGTCGGTGAAGGGCCTGTTCTCGTCCAGCTTGGCGAGATCAGCAAGCTTCGCCTCGATGCCCCTGATATAGCCGATTTCGCCGAGCCGCATCAGCTCGCGGACATGCTCTATCCCCGGGCTCTTCAGCGGCGGTGGCGGCTTCGGCGCGACCGGGGCGGAGGCGTCGGCATAAAGCCATTTCAGCCCGAGATGCAGTGCAAGCTTGTCGCGAAGCTGGCGGATGTCGACCGGCTTGGAGATGGCGTCGTTATGGCTGTCGTCGCTGTCGGCCGCGGCGGCGGCATCACCGATATTGGCCGACAGCATCAGGATCGGCGCCGTTTGGCCGTTCTTTCTGAGCCGCGAGACGAGCTGCCAGCCATTCATGCCCGGCATGGAGATATCGACCAGAAACAGATCCGGCTTGATGCCTTCGATCAGCGTCAGGCAATCGGGACCGCCGGCGGCGGTCAGCACGATGAAATCGAGTGGCGACAGGATCTCGCGCATCAGTTCGCGATGATCCTCATTGTCATCGACGACGACGATAGTGCGGCGCGGTCCCTCGTAGCCGGCAATACGCTGTTCCTGCGCCGGCGGTTTCATCGGCCGGATCACGGCAGACAGCATCAGGCGCACCTTGAAGGTCGAGCCCACATCTTTCTCGCTCGTCACGGAAATCTCGCCGCCGAGCGTATTGGTCAGCAATTGCGTGATGGTGAGACCGAGGCCGAGGCCGGGCATTGGCCTTATGCTGTCGGCCTCGCCGCGCTGGAAGGGCTCGTAGATGCGGGTGATGTCCTTTGCGGCGATGCCGCGACCGGTGTCGGAAACGGTGAAGGTGGCGACCTGGTTGCGGTAAGCCACTTCGAAGCGAACGGTTCCGGTATCGGTGAATTTAATGGCATTGGAAAGAAGATTGACGAGGATCTGGCGCAGCCTCTTTTCGTCGGTGCGGACATAGTCGGGCAGGGCGGCGGAGCGCTCATGGAAGAAGGTCAGCCCCTTGGCCTGCGCCTGCGGACGGAACATGTCGACGATCTGGTCGAGGAAGTCGTGGATGTTGATTTCGTTGGAATAGACCTGCAGGCGGCCGGCCTCGATCTTCGAAATATCCAGCAGCCCGTCGATCAGGCCCGAAAGATGCTCGGCGCTGCGGCGGATGACCTTCAAAGAGGATTGCCGGGGCGCCGGAATGGTCTCGTCGCGCTCTAATATCTGCGCATAGCCGAGCACAGCATTGAGCGGCGTGCGCAATTCGTGGCTCAGGCCGACGACATAGCGGCTCTTGGCGCGGTTCGCCGCCTCGGCCGCTTCCTTGGCGCCCTGCAGGGCGGCGTCGGTTTTCTTGTGCGCGGCAATTTCCTTCAGCAGCAGCGTATTCTGGCGCGAGGATTCCTCCTCCGCGACCACGCGGCTGTCATGGGCAAGCACATAGAACCAGCAGACGACGCCGGCGATGACGGCAAAGACGAAGAAGACGATGAGAATGGTGCGGTTGACGACGGCGGCCGTCTCGGGAGAGGCGGCGCCGACCTGATGCGCGATCATCGCCAGGATTGCGCCCACGGCGGTCAGTGCCACGGCGACGGCAATGCCGTATCGGCCGAGCCGGGTGGCGAGCTTTGCGACGATGCTTTCCGGCAGCAGGGTCCTGGCAACGGTTGCGACCTGCGTATTGAGCCGCGCTTTCGGCTTGCACATGTCGTGGCAGCGGCTGTCGAGCGAACAACAGAGCGAGCAGATCGGCGCGGCGTAGGCCGGGCACCATGCCATGTCCTCCGGCTCGAACGGATGTTCGCAGACGGAGCAGGTAATGGTCGTCAGGTTCTTCCAGCTCTGCCGAGGCTTGCGGGCGAGGTAATATTTGCCCTTGGTGGCCCAGGCGATGGCGGGCGAGGCGATGAGTGCGACGATCAGGGTGATATAGGGCGCAAGTGAAGCCGCGATCGAGCCGAAAGCGCCGAAATGGGCAATCAGCGAGATTGTCGCGGATAGGGCCATTGCGCCGAGGCCGACCGGATTGATGTCGTAGAGATGCGCGCGCTTGAATTCGATGCCGGGCGGGGCCAATCCCAGCGGCTTGTTGATGAAGAGATCGGCGGAGATGGTGCAGAGCCAGGCCATGGCGATGATCGAGAAGATGCCGAGCGTCTCTTCCAGCAGCCGATAGATGCCGAGTTCCATCAAGAGCAGCGCGATGGCGACATTGAAAACGAGCCAGATCACGCGGCCGGGATGGCTGTGCGTCAGCCGCGAAAAGAAGTTCGACCAGGCGAGTGAACCGGCATAGGCGTTCATGACGTTGATCTTGAGCTGCGAGATCATCACGAAGGCGGCCATCAGCAGTAGTGCGGCATTATGCCAGGGGATCATGTAGCCGAAGGCGGTGAGATACATTTGCGCGGGATCGGCGGCGCGATCGGCCGGCACGCCGGAGGTCAGCGTCAAGACGACGAGGAAGGAGCCGGCCAGCAGCTTCGGCGCGCCGATGATGACCCATCCCGGCCCAGCAAGGAAGATGGCCAGGCGATGGCGCCATTTGCGGTGGCCGTCCGGCGGCAGGAAGCGCAGGAAATCGGCCTGCTCGCCGATCTGCGACATCAAAGCGAGGATGACGGCGGAAGCGGCACCGAATTCCACCAGATCGAAGGGGGCGGCGCTGCCCGGCGCGCTCGCAGAATGATGAATACCGGCAAAGGCGCGCCAAAGGTCGAATTTACCCCAGTCGGCAAAGGCAATGAAGACGAAGGGCAGGACGTTGAGAACGATCCAGAAGGGCTGCGTCAGCAGTTGGAACCGGCTGATGAGACGGACACCGTGGGTGACGAGCGGGATCACCATGACGGCGCTGATGATATAGCCGATCCAAACGGGTATGCCGAGTGTCAGCTCCAGCGCCCCGGACATGATTGACGCCTCGATCGCAAACAGCATGAAGGTGAAGCTGGCGTAGATCAGCGAAGTGACGGTCGAGCCGATATAGCCGAAGCTCGCGCCGCGTGTCAGGAGATCGATATCGACGCCGTGGCGGATGGCATAGCGGCTGATCGGCAATCCGATCGCCAACATGACGATGCTGGCGACGATGATGGCGTAAAAGGCGTTGGTGGTGCCGTAGGAAAGCGTGATCGTGCCGCCGATCGCCTCCAGCGCCAGGAAGGAAATGGCGCCGATCGCGGTCTGCGAGATGCGTTGCGAGGAGAATTGGCGCGCGCTCTTGGCGGTGAAACGCAGGGCATAGTCTTCCAGCGTCTGGTTCGCGACCCAGCGATTGTACTCACGTCTTACTGGAATGATGCGTTGCCGCGCAGCCATGCTTGCCCTTCAGTAGTCCCGCCCTGGTAGTTCCGGCAGTTCAGAGACGTCGTAACATGGATCGATACGGTGCTTAAGGGCATACGGGTGCTCAAAGCTGCACATTTCGCCCCGACGCCTACGTCATATTACGTATGTGGTTTCCTGAAGGGCTGCCGGATAGTCGCGAAAGGCAACGGTCATCTTCACTTACCGGCCGTTGCGGCAGACAAAAAGAGGGGAACCACAGATGAAATTCAAGACTCTCGTCTCCGGCGCGCTGCTTGGCGCCATCATGTCCTCGACCGCATTCCACGGCGCTTTTGCAGCCGACGACACCATTAAGGTCGGCGTCCTGCATTCGCTTTCCGGCACCATGGCGATCTCGGAAACGACGCTGAAGGACGCCATGCTGATGCTCATCGACGAGCAGAACAAAAAGGGCGGCGTTCTCGGCAAGAAGCTCGAGCCCGTCGTCGTCGACCCGGCCTCCAACTGGCCGCTCTTTGCTGAAAAGGCCCGTGAACTGATCCAGAAGGACAAGGTCTCTGCCGTGTTCGGCTGCTGGACCTCGGTGTCGCGCAAGTCGGTTCTGCCCGTCTTCAAGGAACTGAACTCGATCCTGTTCTATCCGGTGCAGTTCGAAGGTGAAGAGTCCGAGCGCAACGTCTTCTATACGGGTGCCGCTCCCAACCAGCAGGCAATTCCGGCCGTCGACTACCTGATGAAGAACGAAGGCGTGCAGCGCTGGGTGCTCGAAGGCACCGACTATGTCTATCCGCGCACGACCAACAAGATCCTCGAGGCCTATCTGAAGTCCAAGGGCGTCAAGGACGAGGACATCATCATCAACTACACGCCATTCGGCTTCTCCGACTGGCAGACGGAAGTCTCCAAGATCAAGGCCTTCGGCGCGGCTGGCAAGAAGACCGCTGTCGTCTCGACGATCAATGGCGATGCCAATGTTCCCTTCTACAAGGAACTCGGCAACCAGGGCGTCAAGGCTGAGGATATTCCGGTCGTCGCCTTCTCCGTTGGCGAAGAGGAACTGGCCGGCGTCGACACCAAGCCGCTGGTCGGGCATCTCGCCGCCTGGAACTACTTCCAATCGGTCGATACACCCACCAATGCCGCCTTCATCAAGGAATGGCATGCCTACACCAAGAACGACAAGCGCGTGACCAACGACCCGATGGAAGCCGCCTATATCGGCTTCAACATGTGGGTGAAGGCCGTCGAGAAGGCCGGCACGACCGATCCGGACAAGGTGATCGACGCGCTCGTCGGCGTTTCCGTTCCGAACCTCACCGGCGGCACCGCCACCATGATGCCGAACCACTACATCACCAAGCCGGTTCTGATCGGCGAAGTGCAGGAAAATGGCCAGTTCGACGTCGTGTCGCAGACCCCCGCCGTGGTCGGCAAGGAATGGTCCGACTACCTGCCCGACAGCAAGGACCTGATCTCGGATTGGCGCATGCCGATGAACTGCGGCAACTTCAACGTTTCCACCGGCAAGTGCGGCGGCAAGGGTTCCTGATTTCCAGCCGAGATGACGCAAGACCGCCGCGGGCAGGCTTCTCTGCCCGCGGCAGCTTGAGGGGACAAGCCCAATGTTCGACAAATTCGTTTACCGCATGGCCCTGGCGCTCGTCGCTGGCTTCTGCCTGGTGCTGGCGCTGACGGCCACGAGCCTGTGCGCCGAGGAGGATGCGCATGGCCTGATCAATTCGCTCGGCCAGGCCAACTTCCAAAAGGCCGGCGAGATCGTTCAAAACCTGGCGAAAACAGGCGACCCCAAGGTCGTGCCGGCATTGCAGGCCTTCTCGGACGGCGATCTCTATATAAGAAAATCCGATAATCAGGTTTTCATCGCCAAGTCCTCCGGCGAGATGCTGGACCTGGTAGACCCGCTGACCGGGCAGGCGGCTGGCCAGGAAGCCAAGGACAATCTCGGCAAGATCAAGATCAACAACAATCTGCGCCGAGCAGTTCGCGCGGCTCTCGGCGGTTTGACGCTGATGAGCCCGGATCGCGCGACACGGCTGGAGGCGGCGCAATCCATTTTGAAGGCCCCGAGCGCGGATTCGCTGGAGGCGCTCGAAACCGCGCTGCAGAGCGAAAAGGACGGAGAAATTCGCGGCGTGCTCGAAAGGGCGAGGGCCGTTGCCGTGCTCGGTTCGGATCGCCCCGTGGGAGACAAGAAAACGGCGATCGAGACGATCAAGAATGAAGGCGGCCGGGATGCCATCGGCATTCTCTCGGCAGTTTCGGTGGATGACAGCCTCAAGCCGGATGTCGCGGCCGCTATCGCCGGCATTCAGGAGCAGTTGAAGTTCTGGGATGCTGTGCAGAATGTCTGGTACGGCCTATCGCTTGGCTCGGTGCTGCTTCTGGCTGCCATCGGCCTTGCCATCACCTTCGGCGTCATGGGCATCATCAACATGGCGCATGGCGAGATGGTGATGCTGGGCGCCTATTCGACCTTCGTCGTTCAAAGCATTATCCGCACCTCCTATCCCCAGTTGTTCGATTGGTCGCTGGCGATCGCCCTGCCGGTCGCCTTCGTTGTGACGGGTGCAGTCGGCCTCGTCATCGAGCGGGGCGTCATCCGCTTCCTCTATGGCCGGCCGCTGGAAACGCTGCTCGCCACCTGGGGCATCTCTTTGATTCTGCAGCAGGCGGTGCGTTCGATCTTCGGGCCGACCAATCAGGAGGTTGGCAACCCCTCGTGGATGTCCGGTTCGTTCGACCTCGGCTACCTCTCCATTACTTGGAACCGGCTCTGGATCATCGTCTTTGCGCTTGGCGTTTTCGTCGCCTTGTTGTTGCTGCTGAAGCGCTCGGCCTTCGGGTTGCAGATGCGGGCGGTGACGCAGAACCGGCGCATGGCCTCCTCGATGGGGATACGTACCTCCTGGGTCGATGCCTTCACCTTTGCGCTCGGTTCCGGCATTGCCGGCATGGCGGGTGTCGCGCTCTCGCAGATCGACAATGTCTCGCCGAACCTCGGCCAGAGCTACATTATCGACAGCTTCATGGTCGTGGTGTTCGGCGGCGTTGGCAATCTCTGGGGAACGCTCGTCGGCGCCTTCTCGCTCGGCATCCTCAACAAGTTCCTCGAACCTTATGCGGGGGCGGTGCTCGGCAAGATCCTCGTTCTCGTCCTTATTATTCTTTTCATCCAGAAACGTCCGCGCGGGCTCTTCGCCCTCAAGGGAAGGGCGGTGGAAGCATGATCACGGCCTTTATCCTTCGCTCACTCGACCGGCGTATCAGCATCGCCATCGCGATCCTGCTTGCCGTGGCGGTGCTGGTACCGCTCGCCAATCTGGCCTTGCCCGAAACGAGCGCGTTGCATGTACCCACCTACCTGATGTCATTGTTCGGCAAGTACCTGACCTATGCGCTGCTCGCCTTGGCGCTGGATCTGGTCTGGGGCTATTGCGGCATTCTCTCGCTTGGCCACGGCGCTTTCTTCGCGCTCGGCGGCTATGCGATGGGCATGTATCTGATGCGGCAGATCGGTTCGCGCGGTACCTATGGCAATCCGATCCTGCCCGACTTCATGGTCTTCCTGAATTGGAAGGAGCTGCCGTGGTTCTGGCATGGCTTCGATCATTTCTGGTTCGCCATGCTCATGGTCCTCATCGCGCCAGGCCTGCTCGCATTCGTGTTCGGCTGGTTTGCCTTCCGCTCGCGCGTCAACGGCGTCTACCTGTCGATCATTACGCAGGCCATGACCTATGCGCTGCTGCTTGCCTTCTTCCGCAACGACATGGGTTTCGGCGGCAATAACGGCTTGACCGATTTCAAGGATATTCTCGGCTTCAATATCCAGGCCGACGGCACGCGCGCCGTGCTTTTTGCGGTGACGGCGGTATTCCTGGCGCTGGCGCTGATGCTGTCCTCTGCCATCGTGCGGTCGAAATTCGGCAAAGTGCTTGTGGGCGTGCGCGATGCCGAAAGCCGGACGCGTTTCCTCGGCTATCGCGTCGAGCACATGAAGCTCTTCGTCTTTGTCGTATCGGCGATGATGGCGGGGATTGCCGGCGCGCTCTACGTGCCGCAGATCGGCATCATCAATCCCGGTGAGTTCGCGCCGGCCAATTCGATCGAAGTCGTCATCTGGACGGCCGTCGGCGGCCGCGCAACCCTGATCGGCCCGATCATCGGCGCCATCCTCGTCAATGGCGGCAAAACTGTCTTCACCGGCCTGTTTCCCGAGTTCTGGCTGTTTGCGCTCGGCGGCCTGTTTGTCGCGGTGACGCTGTTCCTGCCCAAGGGCATCGTCGGCACCATCGCGCAATATCTCGGCGGGAAAGGCACGCCGGCAAGCCCGCCGCCGAAAGCTGCGAAGGATGACGCCCAACAGTCCGTGCAGGCGGCGGAGTAGGACCATGATCCCGGACATCAAACCCAACAGCATGCTCTATCTCAACAATGTCTCCGTATCCTTCGATGGCTTCAAGGCTTTGAATTCGCTGTCGATCGTCATCGAGCCGGGCGAGCTTCGCGCCATCATCGGCCCGAACGGCGCCGGCAAGACGACGATGATGGACATCATCACCGGCAAGACGCGGCCCGACGAGGGCGAGGTGTTCTTCAACGGCCTGATCGACCTGACGAAGAAGGACGAGGCCGACATCGCCCAACTCGGCATCGGACGGAAATTCCAGAAGCCGACCGTTTTCGAAAGCCATACCGTCTGGGACAATCTCGAGCTGGCGCTCAACCGCAATCGCGGTGTCTTCGCGACGCTCTTCTATCGGCTGACGCCTGCCGATCGCGATCGCATCGAGGAAATCCTCGAGACGGTGCGGCTCTCGCATCGGCGGGACGAACTGGCGGCCAATCTTTCCCACGGCCAGAAGCAGTGGCTGGAAATCGGCATGTTGCTGGCGCAGGAACCGAAGTTGCTGCTGGTCGATGAACCGGTGGCCGGCATGACGGATGCGGAGACGGCCGAAACGGCGGTGCTGTTGAAAGAGATCGCCAAGACGCGTTCGGTCGTGGTGGTCGAACATGACATGGGCTTCATCCGCGATCTCGGCGTCAAGGTGACGTGTTTGGCCGAGGGATCGGTTCTGGCGGAAGGATCGATCGATTTCGTCAGCAGCGATCCGAAGGTGATCGAGAATTATCTGGGGCGGTGAGATGCTGACAGTCGAAAACGCAAATCTGCATTATGGCGCCGCACAGGCGCTGCGCGGCATCTCGATCAAGGCCGAGATGGGCAAGATCACCTGCGTGCTTGGGCGCAACGGCGTCGGCAAGAGCTCGCTCTTGCGCGCCGTCACCGGGCAGCACGCGTTGTCGGCGGGCACGGTTGCGTTCAATGGCGTGGCACTGAACGGCATGGCGCCGTTCGCGCGGGCCAAGCAGGGGATCGGCTATGTGCCGCAGGGACGCGAGATCTTTCCGCTGCTGACGGTGAAGGAAAATCTTGAGACCGGCTATGCGCCGCTGTCTCGCCGCGACCGCAGCATTCCCGATGACATCTACAGCCTGTTTCCGGTCCTGAAATCCATGCTGTCGCGCCGCGGCGGCGATCTCTCGGGCGGCCAGCAGCAGCAACTGGCGATCGGGCGGGCAATGGTGACGCGGCCGAAGATCCTGGTGCTGGACGAACCGACCGAGGGCATCCAGCCGTCGATCATCAAGGATATCGGCCGGGCGATCCGCTATCTCCGGGATTCCACCGGCATGGCGATCCTGCTGGTCGAGCAATACCTCGATTTCTGCCGCGAGCTTGCCGACTATGTCTACATCATGGATCGCGGCGAGATCGTGCATGAGGGGCTGGCGGAGACGCTGGATACGCCGGAGGCCCGCAGGCATTTGACCGTCTAAGGCGATTGCCTTTCTTTTCGGCGTTTGACGAAAAATGCGGCTGATACGGCTGACGATAGGCCGATATCGCGTGGCATCGCATAAGGCATAGAAATTGCTTGCGTTTATTCCTTGCCGGGTTTCAATGATCGGGCTTTGGAATGGTGTGGTGTATGGAGAGACAGATGGCAATGACGGCGGCAAGCACGAGACCGCAGAGGGCGCGTGGTCGCGGCCATCTTGCGGCCAAGTGGTTTGGCGGTCGCACGCGCCTTGCCGAACTCTTTCAGGAGGGGTCGGCCAAGATCAGGCTGCCGGAGACCTTCGATCATTCCATGGAAGCCGTCATTATCAACACGGCCGGCGGCCTGACCGGCGGTGACAGGATGGATTGGAGCGTCGTCGCCGGGCCGGGCACACGCATCGATGTGACGACGCAGGCCTGCGAGAAGATCTACAAGGCTTCGGCCGGCACGGCCGGGGTGGAGACATCCATAAGAGTCGGTGCCGGCGCCCGGGTCGATTGGTTGCCGCAGGAGACCATCCTGTTCGACCGTGCCTCGCTTTCGCGCGCACTGAATGTCGAGCTTGACGATACAGCCGAATTCCTCGCCGTCGAGGCGATCCTGCTCGGGCGGAAAGCCATGGGTGAGGCCATGGGACATGGATTGTTCCGGGATCGCTGGCGCATCCGTCGCGGCGGACGGCTTGTTCATGCCGAGGAACTGCGTCTGGACGGCGATGTGGCCGCGTTGACAGCTAAGGCGGCTGTCCTGAGCGGCCAGGTTGCCTTCGCGACCCTGCTTTATGTCGGGCCTCTGGCCGAGACCTATCTCGGCCGCATCCGGCCGCTCCTCGAAACACATATGGGAGGCGCCAGCCACTGGGGCGAGAAGCTCGTGGTGCGGCTCGCCGCCGCCGATGGTTTCGCACTCAGAAAAATCCTCATCCCGATCATTTCCGCCTTGCGCAATGGAGCGCCTGTGCCGAAAGTCTGGAACTTATAGTCTCGAGACAATAGCAATCACATAGGTAGGCGATGAACCTCACTCCGAGAGAAAAAGACAAGCTGCTGATTTCCATGGCGGCGATGGTGGCGCGGCGGCGGCTGGAGCGCGGCGTCAAGCTCAATCACCCCGAAGCCATCGCGCTGATCACGGATTTCGTGATCGAAGGCGCCCGCGACGGCCGGCCGGTTGCCGAGCTCATGGAGGCCGGTGCTCATGTCATTACGCGTGCTCAGGTGATGGAAGGCATTGCCGAGATGATCCATGACGTTCAGGTCGAAGCGACGTTCCCCGACGGCACCAAGCTCGTGACCGTCCACGAGCCGATCCGGTGAGGCTGCCATGCTGGAGCTGAGACCCAATTGCGAATGCTGTGACAGGAATTTGCCGCCGGAAAGTGAGGAGGCGATGATCTGTACTTTCGAGTGCACCTTCTGTGCCGATTGCGTCGGCACGGTCTTGGGCGGCGTCTGCCCGAATTGCGGCGGCGACTTCGCGCGGCGCCCCATCCGCCCGGCGGCGCTGCTTACCAAATATCCCGCTTCGACCAAGCGTGTCCTGAAAGCTGAGGGATGCGCGCCCGTCCGGGCGGCATGAGGAGAGAACCATGATCCCAGGTGAAATCATCGCTGCGAGCGGCGACATCGAACTCAATGCCGGAGCGCCGACCGTGACGCTGGAGGTTTCCAACACCGGCGACAGGCCGGTGCAGGTCGGCAGCCATTATCATTTTGCTGAGACCAATGCTGGGCTTTCCTTCGACCGCGACCAAGCGAAGGGCATGCGGCTCGATATTCCCGCCGGAACTGCCGTGCGCTTCGAGCCGGGCCAGACACGCTCGGTGACGCTGATCCCGCTGTCGGGCAAGCGGGAAGTCTACGGCTTCCGCCAGCAGGTCATGGGCAAGCTTTAGCTTCTTGGGGGAATTTAATGTCGAGGAAATTGCTCGCGCCCGCTGCGGCTCTTGCCGCAATCCTGATCTGCGGTCCCGCCTTTGCACTGAAAGCCATGCGGGAATCGAAGGCTGATTGCGCTCATGCACAGACGCAGACGGACGTGAATATTTGCGCGGTACTTGAATTCGGGGCGGCCGACAAGGCGCTGAATGCGCAATACACGAAAACCAGGGCCGCGATGGTCGCCATCGACGCGGATCTCGACAACGACATGAAGGGCGCGGAAAAGGCGCTGATCAAGGCGCAGCGTGCCTGGGTGGATTATCGCGACGGCGAGTGCGAGGCGCAGGGGTTCCAGGCACGAGGCGGCTCCATGGAGCCCATGCTTGTTTCCGGTTGCAAAGCTGATTTGAGCAAGAAGCGAACGAAGGAATTGAAGGACCTTGCCGATGGACCGGAGGGCAATCAGTGAGTTCCAGGCGCAGCGTGATGATCGTCGGCAATGGTGAGATCGCGGCAGGTGCCGCTGATGTCATCGATGCTGCCGATCTCGTGATCCGCTTCAACGATTGCCGCTCGAGGGACGCCGGCGGCAGCCGCACCGATGTCGTCGCCGTCTGCAACACAGGCCGGCCGGCGCGCGCCATGCTCGGCTCGGGCGAGTGGCGCAAGAGCCCCGCCGTCGCCTCGGCGTCGGAAATCTGGAGCGTGCGCGATCCAAGAAAATTCGCCGAGCTGCGCGCGCCGCTGGCGATCTCTCATCCGGAACTCGACGACTTCTGCGACGATTATACCGACCAGTTCACCGCCTTCTGCCATGCCACGGGCAAGCGGCATGTCGTGATCGATCAATCTGTTCACGAAGGCGTGGACACGGCGCTGGCGGACTACGATCCCGGCTCCTACGTAGTGCCGAGCAGCGGCATGATCGTGATTGCCGATGTGCTGTTGCGCCATCCCGACGACGATATCGCCATTACCGGTTTCAGCCACACAGGCTGGGAGGAGCATCCCTTTGCCGCCGAGAAACGGCTGGTGGATGCTTACATCTCTCTCGGCCGCCTGCGGCGCCTTGCCGACACGAACCTCATCTCTGCCTCCCAAGGAGACTGATCCATGCCCTACAAGATTTCCCGCGCCGCCTATGCCAACATGTTCGGACCGACCGTCGGCGACAGGGTTCGGCTGGCCGATACCGAATTGTTCATCGAGGTGGAGAAGGATTTCACCACCTATGGTGAGGAAGTGAAGTTCGGCGGCGGCAAGGTCATTCGCGACGGCATGGGGCAGAGCCAGGTGACGCGCGCCAACGGTGCCGTCGATACCGTCATCACCAATGCGCTGATCCTTGACCATTGGGGGATCGTGAAAGCGGATATCGGTCTGAAGGACGGCCGCATCGTCGCGATCGGCAAGGCCGGCAATCCGGATATGCAGCCCGGCGTCAACATCATCGTCGGACCGGGCACGGAAGCGATTGCGGGCGAGGGCAAGATCGTGACCGCCGGTGGCATGGACAGCCACATCCATTTCATCTGCCCGCAGCAGATCGAGGAAGCCCTGATGTCGGGCATCACCACCATGCTTGGCGGCGGCACCGGTCCGGCCCATGGGACGCTGGCAACGACCTGCACGCCGGGCCCCTGGCATCTGGCGCGCATGATCGAATCCTTCGATGCTTTTCCGATGAATATCGGCCTGTCGGCCAAGGGCAACGCGTCCTTGCCCGCCGCCCTGGAGGAAATGGTGCTCGGCGGTGCCTGCGCGCTGAAGCTGCATGAAGATTGGGGCACGACGCCGGCGGCGATCGATTGCTGCCTCGGCGTTGCCGACGAATACGACGTTCAGGTGATGATCCACACGGATACATTGAACGAAAGCGGCTTCGTGGAAGATACGATCGGAGCCATCAAGGGCCGCACGATCCATGCATTCCACACCGAGGGTGCAGGCGGCGGCCATGCGCCCGATATCATCAAGATCTGCGGCCAGTCGAACGTCATTCCGTCTTCGACCAATCCGACGCGGCCCTACACGGTTAATACGATCGCCGAGCATCTGGACATGCTGATGGTCTGCCATCATCTGTCGCCGTCGATTCCCGAAGATATCGCCTTTGCCGAAAGCCGAATCCGTAAGGAGACGATCGCCGCGGAGGATATTCTCCATGATATCGGCGCCTTCTCGATCATTTCATCCGACAGCCAGGCCATGGGCCGCGTCGGAGAAGTGGCGATCCGCACCTGGCAGACCGCCGACAAGATGAAGCGCCAGCGCGGCCGCCTGGCGCAGGAGGTCGGCGACAACGATAATTTCCGGGTGAAGCGCTACATTGCCAAATATACGATCAACCCCGCGATCGCGCACGGTGTCAGCCACGAGGTCGGCTCGATCGAGGTTGGCAAGCGTGCCGATCTGGTACTCTGGAATCCGGCCTTCTTCGGCGTGAAGCCGGAGATGGTGCTGCTCGGTGGGTCCATTGCCGCCGCGCCCATGGGCGATCCGAACGCCTCGATCCCGACGCCGCAGCCGATGCATTACCGGCCGATGTTCGGCGCCTATGGCAAGAATCGGACGAACTCCTCCGTGACCTTCGTTTCTCAGGCGGCGTTCGATGCCGGGCTTGCCGGCAAGCTCGGCGTCGCCAAGGCGCTACTGCCCGTCAGGAACACGCGCGGCGGCATCTCCAAGGCTTCGATGATCCATAACAGCCTCACGCCGCATATCGAGGTCGATCCGGAAACTTACGAAGTGCGCGCCGACGGCGAGCTCCTGACTTGCGAACCGGCGACGGTGCTGCCGATGGCGCAGCGCTACTTCCTGTTCTGAGGCCATTTCCAGGCTCAACCATCGACGAATTCGAGAACCCCGGTTTTCCGGGGTTTTTCCGATGTTGCACGCCGAATGTGGTTTTGTCGAAAGCGTGGTATGGTTGTGCTGGCACGCCACATTTCCATCCGCAACCCTGATTTTGCGGATTAGCTCCCTTGGTTGTTCACAACTTGGGAAATGCAACGCATTTTAATCATTCCATTAAAGACCTGGAAGCGCCTTCACCCCTATCTCACATGATCGAAACGGTAGGCTGAGGAAGGTGAATCGCATGAAACGATGGATTTCGCTGCAGGCCGAGCTCGGTAACTTTCAGCAGCGACGTGCGATTTTTATTTTCGCGCTTAAGATGAGTTTTGTCGCTGTCATCATGTCGCTTGCCATCATCCTGGCGATGCTTTTCCTGCTGCAATGGCTCGATCTTCTGCCGTTGCCGATGCTGGAGGCGATGCGCTTTGGCGTTCTTCTGGCGTGGATCATCGGCGGCACCGTTTCCGGGGCGGTGGCGGTGCTGGCGGGCTTTTCCATTCACAGGCTTGCCGTCTCCCGCGCCGAATTCGAGCGGCTGAGCCGCACCGACATGCTGTCCGGCCTGCTCAATCGCCGCGCGTTCACCGAAGCGCTGGATACGGCTGCGGACGGCGCTTCCCTGGTCATCTTCGACCTTGACCGGTTCAAGGCAGTCAACGATCGCTTCGGGCACGCATCCGGCGATGCCGTGATCGTTGCGGTGTCGCAGATACTTTCCGGCGTCTTTACCGGAGATGACGTGATTGCCCGGCTCGGCGGCGAGGAATTCGGCGCAATCATTTATGGCGGTGATACCGCCGAGCGCATTGCTCGCATCGAGGAAATCAAGGAGCAGCTCGCCGAACACTCGATCGCCGTCGACGGCGGTTCGGTGAAGATCACCATGTCTGCCGGGATTGCCGACATCACTAGGGATCGCAAGACGGAGACCGTCTATGCCGCCGCCGACAAGGCCCTTTATCTTGCCAAAACGCTTGGCCGCAATCGCGTCATGCACGAGCGCGAGCGGCTGTCCCAGGTCTGGCATCGCTGCGCGACTGAGCACGAACAGGAAGCGACGACCGATCCCCGGGAACTTCAGCGCTACGTGCAGCGAATGTAGCGCATAGGCGCGTCATTGATGCTTGCACAGCCGATGACTATTTTGCATGGTCCGACAAAGTCATAATTTGGAACCGCCATGCAACGCGTCACCTCCTATCTGCCAGCCGGCACCCCTTCTTCCAATCCGATCGATCGTGTCGTCCTGCCGCATGATCTCAGACATCTGCGCCGCAAGCTGCTGCATCTCGAAAATGGTGAGATGGTCATGCTCGACCTCAAGGAGCCGGTGCTGTTTGCGAGCGGCGATCTGCTGGTGCGCGAGGATGGCGAGCTGATCGAGATCGTTGCGGCCGACGAAAAGCTCTTCGAGATCCGCCCGCGCGACCGCAGGCATCTGGTCGAGCTCGCCTGGCATCTCGGCAACCGGCATCTTTCGGCTCAGATCGAGGAAGAACGCATTCTGATCCTGCGCGATCACGTGATCCGCTCCATGCTCGAAGGGTTGGGCGCGACGGTCACTGAAGTGAGCGAGCCTTTCCAGCCGGCGCGTGGCGCCTATCACTCCCATGGCGACCATTCGCATGGTCACGGGCACCATCATGATCATTCACACGACTGAGCGTCGATGACCGACACGACGGAAGATCGCGATCTGCAGGCGCTCCTGCGGCTGATGGCCTGGCTGTCGCCGGCGTTTCCGGTGGGGTCCTTCGCCTATTCCGGCGGTCTCGAGCGTGCGGTGCACGACGGTCTGGTGGGAGACAGCACCGGGCTTGGAGACTGGATCTCCACACTGATCCAGAATGGTTCGGTGTGGAACGACGCGGTGCTGCTGGTCGAGGCGCATCGGGCGGGCGCGGATACGCAGCGGTTTTCGGCAGTCGCGGAACTGGCTGAAGCGCTGGCCGGCTCGAAAGAGCGGCACAACGAGACCATGCTGCTTGGCGATGCCTTTCTTTCGGCCGCTGCCGCCTGGCCGCACGAGATTTTTTCCACGCTTCCGGCAAAGACCGCTTACCCGGTTGCGGTCGGCGCTGTTGCGGGCGCCCACGGCATTCCGGCCGAAAAGGCCGCCGCCGCCTTCCTGCATGCGCTGGCCTCGCAAATGGTGTCGGCCGGTATCCGGCTTGGTGTCAGCGGACAGAAGGATGGCGTCGCTATCCTCGCACGGCTGGAGGGTCTCTTTGCCGCTATGGCGCGGCGGGCGGCGGGGTCGAGCCTCGACGATCTTGGAGCCGCGACCGTGCAGGCCGATATTGCGAGCCTGCGCCATGAAACCCTCGGCACGCGGCTCTTCCGGTCATGATGAGCGCTATCGGGAAAATACTGAGGTCGAAGCATCATCTACGTCATTCGCCGGTGTGCGATGGCCGGGCGCTTCGCTATGCTATTGCTTTATTGGAGTTGCGAGCATGAAATCGAGAAATGGACCCTTGCGCGTCGGCATCGGCGGCCCAGTAGGGTCGGGTAAGACGGCGTTGACCGAGAAGCTGTGCAAGGCGATGCGCGACGACTATTCCGTCGCCGTCATTACCAATGACATCTATACGACCGAGGATGCCGAGGCGCTGGTGCGCATGCAGGCCCTGACCTCGGACCGCATCGTCGGCGTCGAAACGGGCGGCTGCCCGCACACAGCGATCCGCGAGGATGCGACGATCAATCTGCAGGCCATTGCCGGCCTGAACGAGCGGCTTCCCGATCTCGACGTGGTCTTCATCGAATCCGGCGGCGACAATCTGGCCGCGACTTTCTCGCCCGATCTTGCCGACATTACCATCTACGTGATCTCGGTGTGCCAGGGTGAGGAAATCCCGCGCAAGGGCGGCCCGGGCATCACCAAATCGGACCTTCTCGTCATCAACAAGAAGGATCTGGCGCCCTTCGTCGAGGTTAATCTCGAGGTGATGGACAGGGATGCGGCCCGGATGCGTCAGGCTCGGCCCTTCGTGTTTTCGGACATGAAGCGCGGCGAGGGCGTCAGCACGATCGTCAGCTTCCTGAAAGAACAGGGCGGCCTTTAAGCCGCCCCGTCATCATCGATTTTGCTCGGTCAAGCGGACGGTTATTCGGCCGCGAAAGGCGGCAGTTTCAGGACATTCGTACCGGTAGACTTTCTGCCCCCGGCATTCCTGTCTTCAATCGCCTCCAGACGCTCTTCCAGCGTGGCGAGCGACTGACGGTTTTCGTTGACGGCGAGCGCCAGGCCTTCCTTGGTCAGCACCTCGTCATCCGCATCCTTTCTGCCGACAAGCTTGCCGAAGAGGAAGCCAAGCAGGCGCGACAGGTCATCCATGATCAGGAAGAACGAGGGCACGACCACGAGGCTGAGCACGGTGGAAACGATGATGCCGCCGATCACCGCGATCGCCATTGGCGCGCGGAAGGAGCCGCCTTCGCCGACGCCGAGAGCCGATGGCAGCATGCCGGCTGACATGGCGATCGAGGTCATGATGATCGGGCGGGCACGCTTGCGGCCGGCTTCGACGACCGCCTCCAATCTCGGCATGCCCCGATGCATCATCTCGATGGCGAAATCGACCAGCAGGATGGCGTTCTTCGTCACGATGCCCATCAGCATAAGAATGCCGATCATGACGGGCATCGAAAGCGCATTGCCGGTCATGATCAAGGCCAGCGCCACGCCGCCGATCGCCAGCGGCAGCGAGAGCAGAATGGTGAAAGGCTGGATCACATCCTTGAACAGCAGGATGAGCACGGTCAGAACAAGCATGAGACCGAGCAGCATGGCATTGCCGAAGCTCTGCTGCATTTCCTTCTGGACCTTGGTATCGCCGCTTTCCGCCAGATGCACGGCTGCCGGAATCTTGGCGTTGTCGACGATATCGAGGAAATGCTCGGAGGCCGTATCCAGCGCTACACCCTGCGGCAGGTCGGCGCCGATGGCGACGACGCGGAAACGGTTGTTGCGCTTGATCGAGGACAGGCCTTCCGAATAGTCGACGTCGGCGACGCTCGACAACGGCACGGTGGTACCCGTGGCGGTCTTGATGCGCAAGGCGCGGATCGCCGCCAGGTCTCGGCGCATGCCGAGCGAGGCTTGAACGCGGATCGGAATCTGGCGGTCGTCGAGCGAGATCTTCGCGAGCGAAGCGTCGATATCGCCGATTGTCGCCACACGGATCGTGTCGGAAATCATCTGCGGCGTGATGCCGAGCCGCGCCGCCTCGTCCTTGCGCGGATAGATCTGCAGTTCTGGCCGCGGCAGGGCGCCGTCCGCACTGACATTGGCAAGCGCCGGATCGGTACGCAGCTTGGCTTCCAGGATGCCGACGGCCTGGTTGAGATCCTTCTCGCTGCGCGAGAGGAAGTTATAGGTCAGGTCGCGATCGCCACGATCGTTCAGCTTGGTGATGCGGACGTCAGGGATGGAACTGAGCTTCGCAAAGACTTCCTTCTCGATGTCCCATTGCGGGCGTACGCGCCCATGGACGGTGACCTTCGGCAAGTGGGGGCCGATGACGGGGAGTGAGCCGAGGACGTCGTTTACCAGCTTCTTCACCAGCGACTGGTCGAGCTTGCCGAGCGTCAGAGTCACAGTTGCGCGGCGCAGTTCCAGATCGCCCTTCGGCGAGGCGCCGCCGAGCACGAAGACGTTTTCAACGCCATCGATGCCCTTGACGCGCCGGTAGATCTCGTTGGTCGCCTGCTCGGTATCGTCAAGCCGGGCGTTCGGCGGCAGTTCCGCCGACAGAACGATGCGTGAGGCGTCTTCCGGCGGGATGAAGCTGCCGGGGACGAACATGATGAGGGCGAAAACCGAAGCGATCGAGAAGGCGAAGGCGGCAAGCAGCGTCGGATAGCGCGTGTACCAGCGCTTCGTCGTCAGCCGCACCAGCCAGCTATAGCCACGCATAAAGCGGCCGTCATTGTCGTGATGGTCATCGACTCCGTCTTCGGCACGCATCAGATAGGCGGCCATCATCGGCGTGATCAGACGCGCCACCAGCAGCGAGAAGAACACCGAGAAGGCGACGGTCAGACCGAACTGGATGAAGTACTGGCCCGGAATGCCCGGCATGAAGGAGACGGGCACGAAGACCGCGATGATGGTGAAAGTCGTCGCGATGACGGCCAGGCCGATCTCGTCCGCAGCGTCGATGGCGGCGCGGTAGGGTGTCTTGCCCATCTTGATGTGGCGGGCGATGTTCTCGATCTCGACGATGGCGTCGTCGACGAGAATACCGGTCGCGAGTGTCAGGGCCAGGAAGCTCACGAGGTTCAGCGAGAAGCCGATCTGGTTCATGATCCAGAATGTCGGGATTACAGAGAGCGGCAGGGCGACCGCCGATATCAGCGTCGCGCGCCAGTTTCGCAGGAACAGGAATACGACGATGACGGCCAGTATGGCGCCTTCGATCAGCGTGTGCATCGCGGATTCGTAGTTGCCATAGGTGTAGTAGACGGAGTCGTCGATCATCTCGATCGAGACGTTCGGGTTCTCTGCACGCACTTTGTCGAGGGTATCGCCGACCGTCTTCGCGACGGTTACTTCGCTGGCGCCCTTAGAGCGGAATACACCGAAGGTGACGACGGGGGTGCTGTTGAAGCGGGAGAAGGATTTCGGCTCCTGATAGGTGTCCTTGATCACGCCGAGATTGGAAAGCTTGACGAAGCGGCCGTTGGTGAGCGCAATCGTGGTGTCGACGAGCTGGGCGACATTGCGGGCGTCGCCGAGCACGCGGATCGCCTGCTCGCTGCCGGCAACCTGCCCGCGGCCGGAGCCGAGGTCGATATTGGTGCTGCGCAGCTGCTGGCTCACCGCGAGCGCTGTTATGCCGTAGGCGTTCAGCTTGTTGGGATCGAGCTCGATGCGCACTTCGCGGTCGGCGCCGCCGTAGCGGTCGACGCGACCGATGCCCGCCTGACCCTGCAGGGCGCGCTTGACCGTATCGTCCACGAACCAGGACAGCTCTTCCAGCGTCATGTTCGGAGAGGAAACGGCAAAACTCTGGATCGCCTGTCCCTCGACATCGACCTTGGAGACGATAGGCTCGTCGATCGTCGACGGCAGGTTGCCCCGGATGCGGTCGATGGCGTCCTTGGTGTCTTGAACCGCCTGCTGCGTCGGCACTTCCAGGCGGAAGATGACGACGGTCTGCGATTGGCCGTCGGTGACGGTCGACTGGATCTCGTCGATGCCGTTGATGCTGGCGACGGCGTCTTCGATCTCCTTCGTCACCTGCATTTCGAGTTCAGCCGGCGAGGCGCCGCTCTGCGTCACGGTGACGTTGACGACGGGCACGTCGATATTCGGAAACCGGGTGATGGGCAGATTGAAGAAGGCGTGCGCACCCACCACCATCAGCAGGAAGAAGCCAAGGAGCGGGGCGACCGGATTTCGGATTGACCAGGCGGAGAAGTTCATCTTGGCGTTCTCGCTCAGTTGGAGGCTTGCGACGCGTCGCGCACGGGCGTGATGTGGTCGCCGTCGCGAACATAGGCACCGGCCTTGGCGACGACCTCGTCACCGGCCTTCAGGCCCTTGAGGATCTCGACATAGCCTGCGTCCTGAATGCCGGTCTCGACATTCACGAACTTGACCACGCCGTTCTCGACCTTGCGGGCGGAGGAGCCGTTTTCCTCGCTGTTGACTGCCGTCAGAGGCAGGGCGACGCCATCCTCCTGGCGAATGATGATTTCGGCGCTGCCGTACATGCCGGCGCGTGCCTTCTCACCATCATCGATCGAGATATGCACCGCGCCGAGGCGAGTGACGGAATCCACGATGGGGGCGACGAGGCGGACGGTTCCGGCAAGCTTCTCGCGGCTGCCGGAGAGGGCGATGAAAGCCTTCTGGCCGATGACGATCTTCGTGATGTCGCTTTCGGACACATCGACCACCAGTTCGAGCCGGCTGTCGCGGATGATGGTGAAGAGC
>NZ_JBNDIC010000044.1:0-57679 GCF_056755475.1 Rhizobium sp. KNZ2-6A
CTTCCATATGAGCGAACAGCGGTTCGAGCAGATCATGGCCCGCCATGTGAGCGTCAGTGGCCGTGACCCCTATAAGGTGCTCGGCGTATCGCGACAGGACGATTTTCCGACGATCCGTCGCCGCTATCATGGCCTTGTCTCCGAGAACCATCCGGATCGTCTCGTGTCGCGAGGGGTCCCCGAAGAGTTTCATGCCATTGCCAACGAGCGCATGGCAGCCCTGAATGCGGCCTATGCCGAGATCGAGAAAGAACGCCGCGCCGCATGAGTGCATTTAAGGCCGATTTCACTCGCGCCCATGTGCAGCCTTCGCCGAACCATGGCGAGCGGCGGGACGGACGCCGGCCTGATATCATCCTTCTGCACTATACCGGCATGGGCACGGCCGAGGGAGCTCTCGACTGGCTGTGTCGCCCGGAGAGCCAGGTGTCGAGCCACTATTTCGTTTTCGAGGACGGGCGCGTCGTGCAGCTCGTTCCGGAAGAGCGTCGCGCTTGGCATGCGGGCAAGAGCTCCTGGCATGGTGATATCGATATCAATTCGCGGTCGATCGGCATCGAGATCGCCAATGCCGGCCATCCGGGCGGACTGCCGGATTTCCCGGATGCGCAGGTCGAAGCGGTCGTCGAACTGTGTCGCGATTGCGGCCAACGCTGGGCAATCGTGCCTGAACGCGTGCTCGGACACTCCGACGTGGCGCCCGTGCGAAAGGTGGATCCGGGCGAGAAATTCCCTTGGGCGGAGCTGGCTAAGGTAGGGGTAGGGCATTGGGTGGAACCGACGCCGATCACCGGCGGGAGGTTCTTCCAGAAAGGCGATGTCGGTCAACCGATCGAGGCGCTGCAGTCCATGCTCTCGCTTTATGGCTATAGCACTGAAATAACGGGGGAATTCTCGGAGAAGCTGAAGGGGGACGTCGAAGCCTTTCAGCGCCATTTCCGCCAGGAGCGCGTGGATGGCATCGCCGATTTTTCCACGATCGATACGCTTCATCGCCTTCTGTCCACGCTGCCCCGCTATTCGTAGCCTCGCCGTTGTCGGTGGCCATGTTTATAGCCGGCTATTGATGCGAAAATGCGTAACTCCCTGCTACGCCACATCTTTTCCCTATTATCTCCGCATTGCATTGGTCTAACGGCGCTCGCTGAACGGCGGTCGCGCCGTCTGGGTTTGTGTGTCGCGCGGCCGTAGACGACTAATGGGGACTGTGCATTCCGGCGGCTCTTTTTGCCTCCAGCCGGACGTGACGGCTTGTGCTGTCCGCGGTCCCGCCCCTGGAGACAAAAGACTACATGAAAAATTTGATTGTTGCGGCTGCAGCATGCGTGGGCGTGCTGCTGGCGGGATATGATTGCGCCTTTGCGGCCCAGCGTGACGCAAAGCAGAAAACGGTTCCACTCAAGATCGTCAGCCGCACCACCGGCTTTCCGATGCCAAACGTTCCCGCCGAATTGCGTGACGCGGAAACCTCCTTCGCACGACAAAATCGTTACTCCGCCCTGATTGCCAAATATGCCAAGCAGAACGGCGTTGCCGTTGAACTGGCGACTGCCGTCATCAAGATCGAAAGCAATTTCAATCCGAAAACACGGGGCAGCGCAGGCGAGATCGGCCTGATGCAGATCAAGCCGGCAACCGCCCGGCTGATGGGATATGCCGGAGGGGCCAAGGGGCTCTACGATCCCGAGACGAATATCAGGTTCGGCATGAAGTACCTGGCCATGGCGCAGGATCTCGGCGGCGGTGCGACGTGCAATACCATCCTCAAATACAATGCCGGCCACGGCGCCACGCGCATGAACCCGATCTCGAAGCGTTATTGCGGCAAGGTGCTGGCGCTTCTGGACTGACGTCCGAAGAACCAGGAATTACGGGTTAGGGCGGAATCGTCTTCCATGCTATCGAACAGCTATTGTTTGCGGGGATCATAGCATGGCAGCGGATTTCAGGTTCATCGTCGTCGGCCGGGGCATGATGGGGGCAGCTGCGGCCCGTCACCTGGCTAGGCAAACCGACGGCATTGCCGTTATCGGGCCGGATGAACCCGAAGATCGCGCCAGTCATCAGGGCGTCTTCGGCAGCCATTACGACGAGGGCCGCATCACCCGGACGATCGATCCCGATGCCGATTGGGCCCGTCTCGCGAACCGTTCGATCAGCCGCTATGCGGAAATCGAACGGGATAGCGGCATCCAGTTCTATGCGCCTGTCGGCTGCCTCGTTACCGGTCCGAAACGAGGAGGAGAAACCACCTATGTCGGCGATGTCGTCGAAGCCGCTGGCCGGCTCGGTGTTCAAACCGAAATCCTCGGCGACGCGGAGCTTGAGAAGAAGTTCCCTTTCTTCTCCTTTCCATCGGGAAGCGAAGGGGTCTTTGAGCCGCGTGGGGCAGGTCACATCAGTCCGCGCCGGCTGGTGAAGGCGCAGTCGTTGCTGGCGGAAAAAGCCGGCGCCAAGGTCATCAAGCAGACGGCATTGTCGATCCGCGACGAGGGTGGTCTCGCGATCGTCACGACGGCAGAAGGTGAGACCTTCAGCGCGGAAAAAATCCTGCTGGCCGCCGGCGGTTTCTCCATTGCGGAGAATCTCTTGCCGCGACCTGTTGAGATGAAGGTTTATGGCCGCACGGTCACCTTCTTCGAGGTCAGCGAAGCGGAAGCCGAAGCGCTTTCCGGCATGCCCTCGCTGATATCCGTGACGCCCGATGATGTGGACAGCATTTATATGCTGCCGCCGATCCGCTATCCCGACGGGAAGTATTACATCAAGATCGGCGGCGATCCCGATGATCTTCAATTCGAGACCGAGGCGGAATTGCGTGCCTGGTTTCGCACGGCCGGCCGCGACAAGGCCCGAGAACATCTGGTGCGAATCTTCCACGCGCTCGTTCCCGCTGTGAAGCGCCCTGCAGCTTTCACCAATTCCTGTGCCGTTTCCTATTCGCCGACGGGGTATCCGATGATCGGTTATACGTCGTCGCCACGCGTGGCGGTTCTGACCGGCGGTTGCGGCATGGCTGCCAAGAGTTCCGACGAAATCGGCCGGTTGGGGGCGGAACTGTTGTTCGCGGGCCGAATCAAGGACGAAGGCTACGGCACGGATTTCTCAGCGCATTTCCGCAACTGACATCCACCGTTCACGAGGCCGCATATTTCGGTGGCAATTGAGGGCGGTCTCGGTTAATGAGCCAGTGCCAGTTGGCTGGGCAGCCGCGCTTCATCAATGCCGAAAGGCGATGAGGTGAGGAAAGTCCGGGCTCCACGGAAACACGGTGCCGGATAACGTCCGGCGAGGGCAACCTCAGGGAAAGTGCCACAGAAAGCAAACCGCCCGGTCTCGTGCCGGGTAAGGGTGAAAGGGTGGGGTAAGAGCCCACCGCGTCTCTGGCAACAGCGACGGCACGGAAAACCCCACCGGGAGCAAAACCGAATAGGGATGACGCGGGGCGCGCAAGCGTTCCAGCCCGTTTCCGGGCCGGTCATCCGGGTGGGTTGCATGAGGCGTCGCGCAAGCGCCGTCCCAGATGAATGGCTGCCACGTTCCGGCCTCGGCCGGAGCCATACAGAACCCGGCTTACAGGCCAACTGGCAAATCATCGCGCCTTCTGCGAAAGGCGCGTTTCCCGCTCTCCGCAAATAATTTCGAGAGTGGCGGGATGCCCGGATTTCCAAGGTTTTCGGCCCTGGCAGGCGGGGCGTTTCGCCTGTGAAAACAATCCGTTTCGGGACATTGGCTGAGGCCGATCCTAACCTTTCGTTAAACTTAACGGCTTATGAATATTCGAGCTGATGCCATGCCAGACGTGGCCTCATCCCATTGACGCCCATATGGTCCCATGGTATCCCAAAAGAACACTGCATACGGGCAAATCAGTGCCCAATCATCGCAAGGCCGTGATTGCTTCCGTTCCGGAAGTATCGAAGGGGCATTCGCTCTTTCGGCTTGCGAAGCTGTGTCCGATTTTGGCTGTGCCTGTGAGCGTGTAGCTGCTTGCGGGTCATGGGGGACGGGTGTTTCGTGTCATGAACCGCTTCCTGTCAAATGCCACCAACCGGATCGATGCCAAGGGACGGGTTTCCGTGCCGGCGGCGTTTCGTTCCGTGCTGGCCGAGCGCAATATCCAGGAGCTGTACTGCTTCCAGGATTTTGTGTTTCCGGCGATCAGCGTCGGCGGTCTCGATCTGCTCGATCGGTTCGAGCGGCAGATTGCGGCGGACGATCCGTTTTCGCCGGCGGCAAATCAGATGTCGCTCCTCATTCATGGGGGTGGGGTCTTTATGAAGCTCGACGCGGAAGGGCGGTTGATGGTCACGGATTTCATCCGCGACTTCACCGGAATTGCGGGCGAAGTGACTTTCGTTGGGCGGGCGGATCATTTTCAATTGTGGCGACCGGAGGCCTTCCTGGCCTTGCAGGCGCAGGCACGAGAGGAGCGCAGGCTGGCGGGCAGGCGCTCGGATTAGAGCGGGGAAACGGAATGGCGGCGAATTCAGGCGGAGGTTCTTCTGATGCCGGTGGCGGACCGGTTCGTCACATTCCGGTTCTTCTTTCCGAGGTGCTCGATGCGCTGGCTCCGGCGTCCGGCAAAATTATACTCGACGGAACGTTCGGGGCTGGCGGCTATACGTCGGCCATCCTTGCTGCCGGCGCCGATGTGATTGCTCTTGATCGCGATCCGACGGCGATTGCGGCGGGCCAGGCACTTGTTTCGGCCCATGCCGGCCATCTCAATCTCATCCAATCGCAGTTTTCGCAATTGGCCGATCATGCGCCGGCAGGCGGCCTTGATGGCATCGTGCTCGATATCGGCGTTTCCTCCATGCAGATCGATGAGGCCGAGCGCGGTTTTTCGTTCAACAAGAGCGGTCCGCTCGACATGCGCATGTCGGCAAGCGGCGTATCGGCCGCCGATGTCGTCAATCGAGCCAAGCTCGCCGATCTCATTCGTATTTTTGTGTTTCTGGGCGAGGAAAAGCAGGCGCCACGCATTGCGCATGCGATCGAGAAACGGCGTGCGGAGGCTCCTTTTGTCACTACCCGCGATCTCGCCGGCCTGATCGAGACCGTGACGCCGCGAAAGGCGAAGGACAAGATTCATCCCGCGACGCGGGTCTTCCAAGCCTTGCGCATTTTCGTCAATGACGAGCTCGGCGAGCTGGCCCAGGCGTTGTTTGCAGCCGAACGCACCCTCAAGCCGGGCGGGCGCCTTGTCGTTGTGACCTTCCATTCGCTGGAAGACAGGATCGTCAAGAAGTTCTTTGCCGATCGCTCGGGCCGTGCCGTCGGGTCGCGCCACATGCCGATCGTGAGTGAGCGGCCTGCCACCTTCGAGCCGGTCGGCAAGTCGATGATTTCTGCGAGCGATGCCGAGGCGGAAGCCAATCCGCGCGCGCGCTCGGCCAAGCTGCGTGCGGGGCTTCGCACCGCCGCGCCAGCCGAAGCTGCCGATCTCTCGATCTTCGATCTGCCCAATCTCGCCAGTCTCGGAAAGCTCGGAGGTTGAGATGCTAAAGACTTTTGACATCGTGCTGATCGGCGTCATGACGGCCATGGCCAGCGTGACCTATACGATCAAGCATCGGGCCGAGCTGAAGCTGGAAGAGGTTCGTCGTCTCGAATCCGAAATCAAGCTCGAGAAGGACACGATCGAGCTTCTGAAGGCGGACTGGGCGCTGGTCTCGCAGCCGAACCGTCTTGAAAAGCTCGTCAACGCCTATAGTGGTGAGCTGCAACTGCAGCCGACGCTTTCGACCGCGATCGTCCAGCCGAGCGAGATGCCGATGCTGCGCTCGCAGCTTCCGCCGCCGACGGTGACGGCATCCAACGATCCGAAGAGCGGCAAGCCCGCCAAGGGCAATGCATCCGCAGCCTCCAAGAGCAGCGATACGACCGACGCGCAGATCAGGAAGGCCATTGCGGATGTGGCCGCCGCTCCCGCGCCGCGGCCGAAGGCGCCCACCTTGGTGAAGCGCAAGAAACCAGACATCGACAATATCGCAACGGGATCGGTGGACGAATAATGTCTTTTCTTTCTCGCATCATGGTCCTGAAGAGCAAGGCGCACTTCTCCACCGACGGCAACAATCGGCCGAGCGACGGCTTTTCGCGCTCGACCTTCGAAGGCGCGCGCAAGCGCAAGGCCACTCAGGCCAAGAGCCGCGTCGTTCTGCTGGTGGCGAGTTTCATCGCGGTCTATTGCGTGGTCGGCGCTCGTCTTGTCCAGTTCGCCATGACGCCTCCGGATACGACGTCAAGCATTTTGCCGCCGGATCGCCTTATGGCGTCGCGGCCCGACATTGTCGATCGCAACGGCGCCCTTCTGGCAACGGACATCCGTACCGTCTCGCTGTTTGCCGAACCGAACAAAATCATCGATCCGGATGAGGCCGTCGAGGAACTGCGCAAGGTCCTGCCGGATCTCGATGCCAAGTCCACCTACAAGAAGCTTTCGGTAAAGAGCTCGCATTTCGCCTGGCTGCGCCGGCAACTGACGCCGAAACAGCAAAGCCAGATCCTGGCGCTCGGCATTCCCGGCATCGGCTTCCGTCCGGAGAAGCGCCGCTTCTATCCCGGCGGCTCGACCGCGGCCCATATTCTCGGCTACGTCAATATCGACAACCGCGGCGTTGCCGGCATGGAGAAATATATCGACGACCAGGGGCTCGCCGACCTCGCCGCCGCGGGCATGACCAACGACCAGCCGCTGCAACCGGTGAAACTGTCGATCGATCTGCGCGTGCAGGACATCGTCCATGATGCGGTCGTCAACGCGGTCAAGAATTTCCAGGCGAAGGGTGCCGGCGCTGCGGTGGTCAATGTCAACACCGGCGAAGTGGTCGCCATGGCATCCGCGCCCGATTTCGATCCGAACTACCCGAATGAAGGTGCCTCCGAAGGCTGGCTCAATCGCATGACGAACGGCACGTTCGAAATGGGATCGACCTTCAAGACCTTTACCATGGCTATGGCATTCGATTCCGGCAAGGTCACGCTTCATGACGCTTTCGACGCCACCAATCCGATCCGTATCGGCGGCTTCACCATTAAAGATTTCCATGGTCAGCATCGCGTACTGACCGTTCCGGAAATCTTCCAGTATTCGTCCAATATCGGCACGGCGAAGGTCGCCGATCTCGTCGGCATCGACGCGCATAAGGAATTCCTCACCCGTATCGGCCTGCTCACCAAGATGCAGACCGAATTGCCCGAGGTGAAGATGCCGACGCAGCCACGCGTCTGGAAGAAGATCAATTCGATCACGATCTCCTTCGGTCACGGCGTCTCGACGACGCCGTTGCAGACAGCCGTTGCCGGTGCGGCGCTCGTCAACGGCGGCAGGCTGATCGAGCCGACTTTCTTGCCTCGCACCCGCGAGCAGGCCGACGAGATTGCCAAGCTCGTCGTCAAGAAAAGCACAAGCGACAATGTACGCTTCCTGCTTGACTTCAATGGCTCCAAGGGGTCGGGCCGTGCTGCCCGCGTGCCGGGTTACGATGTCGGCAGCAAGACCGGCACGGCCGACAAGGTCGTCAACGGTCGGTACTCCAATACGCTGAATTTCAACACCTTCATGGCCGCATTCCCGATCGATAATCCGCAATACATCATCATGACCTTCTGCGACGAGCCGAAGACCGGTGAGCATGGCGGCACGATCTCTGCCTACACCGCGGCGCCGATCGCGCGTGATATCATCGCCCGGGCAGCACCGATCCTCGGCATTCAGCCAAGTTTTGGAAACGGCAACTCGGCCTTGCTGGTGTCTTATTAAGCGTGAAAGAATACACACGTCGATTCGCGAGGGGCGGACTGATCGAGAAGGCGAAAAGTATATTCGATGAACTTGCGGGAAATTGCCGGAAATGGATTTCCGGAACTCAACACACAGATTGGCGGGACGCTTGGCGATCTTGAGATAATCGGGATCTCCGCCGACAGCCGGAAGGTGTCGCCCGGTGTGGCATTTGTTGCCGTGGCCGGGACCAAGGCTGATGGGGCGAGCTTTATCGCCGATGCCGTTTCGCGCGGGGCATCGGTTGTGGTTGCAGGCCATGAGATTGATGCTGGCGGTGTGCCCGTGCTTCCGGTTTCCGAACCGCGTCGGTTTCTGGCTGTCTCAGCTTCGCGCTTCTATGGACGGCAGCCGGAAACGATGGTGGCGGTGACGGGGACCGCCGGCAAAACCTCGGTTGCTTCCTTCACGCGCCAGATCTGGGCCTATGCCGGTCATCCGGCTGCCATGATCGGCACGACCGGCGTCGTATCGCCGACCCGTAACGAATATGGTGCACTGACGACGCCTGATCCGGTATCGCTGCACAAGCTGCTGGCCGAGCTCGCCGATGAAGGCGTCACTCATGCCGCCATGGAAGCTTCCAGCCATGGACTCGATCAATTCCGGCTCGATGGCGTGAAGCTCGGTGCCGCCGCTTTCACCAATCTCGGCCGCGACCACATGGATTATCATCCGACGGTCGAGGACTACATGGCCGCCAAGATGCGGCTGTTCCGGGATCTGCTGCCGAAGGGCTCTCCCGCAGTGATCTTTGCCGATGACGCGTGGTCGGCTCAGGCCATCGCCGCCGCCCGCGAGGCCGGGCAGGACGTGCGTACCGTCGGGCGCAAGGGTGATTTCCTGACGTTGAAGCGCGTGGAGCATTTCCGCCACAAGCAGATCGCCGAGGTGCATGTCGGCGACGATATCTTCGAAGTCCATATCCCGTTGGCTGGGGACTTCCAGATCGCCAATGCGCTTGTTGCCGCCGGCCTCGCCATCTCGACGGGTGTCGCTGCGCCGGTTGCCATGGCGGCATTGGAAAAGCTTGTCGGTGCATCCGGCCGCCTGGAGCTTGTCGGTCATACGCATAATGGGGCGCTCGCTTATGTCGACTATGCCCATAAGCCGGATGCGCTCGAAAATGTCCTGAATTCGGTGCGGCCGTTCACGACGGGCCGCGTCATTGTCGTCTTCGGCTGCGGCGGTGATCGTGATCGCGGCAAGCGGCCGATCATGGGCGAGATCGCTTGCCGTCTCGCCGACGTCGTCGTCGTTACCGACGACAATCCGCGATCCGAGGATCCGGCAACGATCCGCGCGGAGATCATGGTGGCCGCTGCCTGTGCGACGGAGATCGGCGATCGCGCCGAAGCGATCCGCACGGCGGTCGGCATGCTAACATCCGGCGACACGCTGATCGTCGCCGGCAAGGGGCATGAGGAAGGTCAGACGATCGGCAGCGTCACGCTGCCGTTCTCCGACCATGCCGAATTGCGCAAAGCATTGGAGGATTTGAAGTCTTGAGCTGGTTATGGACAACTGAGGATATGATCGCCGCAATCTCGGGCCGCTCTTTCGGAGCGCTGCCGGAGGGCATTACGGGCATATCCATAGACAGCCGTTCCATTCAGCCCGGCGAGGCTTTTTTTGCGATCAAGGGCGATCGCGTCGACGGCCATGACTATGCCAATCTGGCAATGGCGAATGGCGCGGCTTTTATCGTGATCAGCGAGGGGCGCCTGCCGGCAATGGGCAGGCTGACCGTACCGAAGATCGTGGTGGACGATGTGCTGGCAGCCCTTGCGCGGCTCGGCGCCGCCGCCCGCGAGCGCACACAGGCCAAGATCATCGCCGTTACAGGTTCGGTCGGCAAGACGACCACCAAGGAAATGCTGCGGCGTGCGCTGACACCCTCGGGCAGGGTGCACGCCTCCGTCGCCTCGTTCAACAATCATTGGGGTGTCCCGCTTACCCTGGCGCGCATGCCTGAAGATACGGATTTCGGCATTTTCGAAATCGGCATGAACCATCCCGGGGAAATTCGCCCGCTGGTCAAGATGGTGCAGCCGCATGTGGCGATCATCACCACGATCGCGCCGGCTCATCTCGGCAATTTCAACAGCATCAGCGAGATCGCGGCCGCGAAGGCGGAAATTTTCGAGGGTGTCGTGCCTGGTGGTCACGCCATTCTCAATCACGACAGCGATCAGTTCGAGATGCTGGAACATGCGGCACGGCAGGCGGGCATCGAGCATGTTCACAGCTTCGGTCAGCATGCCAAGGCCGATGTGCGCCTTGCGGAATTCAATGCCTCTGAAGAGAATTCGACGCTTTGGCTGACGATCGGCGGTGAGACCATGGAAGTGGCCCTCGGCGCACCCGGCCGTCACATCGCGGAAAATGCGCTTGCCGTGCTTGGCGCGGTCATGCTGGTGGAGGCCGATCTCGACGAGGCTGTCGATGCCTTGGCGGATCTGCAGCCGGAAAAGGGCCGGGGACAGCGCCACAAGCGCGCGATCGGCAACGGCTACTTCACGCTGATCGACGAAAGCTACAACGCCAATCCCGCTTCCATGCGCGCGGCCATCGCGCTGCTGGCGACGACCTCGCCGCATTCGGGGCCGGGCGGACGGCAGGGCAGGCGGATCGCCGTTCTCGGCGATATGCTGGAAATGGGGGATTATGCCCAGCGCGTGCATGCCAATCTTGCCGGACCGCTGCTGGCGGCCGGCATCGAGCATGTCTGGCTGGCGGGTCCGGAGATGGCGGCTTTAAGGGATGAGCTGCCGGAAAGTGTTCATGTCGAATATCGCGAGACGACGGAGGAGCTCTCGGAATTCGCGCTCAATTCAGTCGCCTCTGGCGACGTCTTGATGGTGAAATCATCGCTGGGGCTGGGATTTGGAAAGATCATAGCGGGCTTGCTTGACAAGTTTCCCGCATTTTCCGACACGGGCCCCCATACCCATCAGGGGCTTTAGAAAGGGCTCTTATGCTGATCTGGCTTGCCGAACTGTCGGACCATATTCATTTTTTCAGTACTCATTTCAGATTCCTCAATCTGTTCAGATACATCACGTTCCGTACCGGCGGTGCCCTGTTCACGTCAGCGTTGATTGTTTTCCTCTTCGGGCCGCGAATCATCTCCTCCCTGCGCGTGCGCCAGGGCAAGGGGCAGCCGATCCGCGCCGATGGTCCGCAGACGCATTTCAAGAAGGCCGGCACTCCGACGATGGGCGGGTTGATGATTCTGGCCGGCATCGTCGTCTCATCGCTGCTTTGGGCCGATCTTGCCAATGTCTATGTCGTCGCCACCCTGCTGGTGACGCTCGGCTTCGGCGCGATCGGCTTCTATGACGACTATCTCAAGGTGACCAAGCAGAGCGACAAGGGCTTTTCCGGCCGCGCGCGCCTCGGCATCGAGTTCATCATCGCCGCTATCGCCGTCTACTTCATGATGACGACCGCGCTATCCTCCGGCCCGGCCGGTTCGACCTTCGGCTCGTCTGTCGCCTTCCCCTTCTTCAAGAGCCTGCTGCTCAATCTTGGCATGTTCTTCGTGTTCTTCGGTGCATTCGTCATCGTTGCCGCCGGCAATGCCGTCAACCTGACCGACGGTCTCGACGGGCTTGCCATCGTGCCGGTCATGATCGCGGCGGCCTCCTTCGGCGTCATCTCCTATCTGGCCGGCAATTTCGTCTTCGCCGACTATCTGGCGATCAATTTCGTGCCCGGCACGGGCGAACTGGCCGTCGTCCTCGGCGCTGTCATCGGGGCGGGTCTTGGCTTTCTCTGGTTCAATGCGCCACCCGCCGCCATCTTCATGGGCGATACGGGTTCGCTGGCGCTCGGCGGCATGATCGGCTCGGTCGCCGTCGCCACCAAGCACGAGATCGTCATGGCGATCATCGGTGGTCTTTTCGTGCTGGAAGCGCTTTCCGTCATCATCCAGGTCGGTTTTTTCAAGATGACCAAGCGTCGTGTCTTCCTCATGGCGCCGATCCATCACCACTTCGAAAAGAAGGGCTGGACGGAAAGCCAGGTCGTCGTGCGCTTCTGGATCGTTGCGGTCATCCTGGCGATGGTCGGCCTGTCCACCCTGAAGTTGCGGTGAGGCACCGATGATCCCCGTTACCACGCTGAACGGAAAGAAGGTTGCTCTCTTCGGCCTCGGAGGTTCGGGTTTCGCCACGGCGCGGGCGTTGGTCGCGGGTGGCGCCGAGGTGACGGCCTGGGACGACAACCCGGACAGCGTGGCCAAGGCGGCAGCAGAGGGAATAGCGGTTGCCGATCTGAGGACGATCGACTGGAACAGCCAGTCGGTCTTCGTGCTGTCGCCCGGTGTGCCGCTGACGCATCCGAAGCCCCATTGGACCGTCGATCTCGCTCATGCCGCCGGCGTCGAGGTTATCGGCGACGTCGAGCTTTTCGTTAGGGAGCGGCGGGCGCATGCGCCGGATTGCCCCTTCATCGCCATTACCGGCACGAACGGCAAATCGACGACGACGGCGCTGATCGCTCATATCCTGCAATCGAGCGGGCGGGACACGCAGCTTGGCGGCAATATCGGGACAGCCGTGCTGACCCTCGATCCGCCGAAGGCTGGCCGCTTCTATGTGGTCGA
The DNA here is from genome assembly GCF_056755475.1 of Rhizobium sp. KNZ2-6A. Taxonomy (NCBI): domain Bacteria; kingdom Pseudomonadati; phylum Pseudomonadota; class Alphaproteobacteria; order Hyphomicrobiales; family Rhizobiaceae; genus Rhizobium; species Rhizobium sp. KNZ2-6A. The sequence continues at coordinate 12,402 of NZ_JBNDIC010000044.1, forward strand.
GTGCTCTTCCTACCAGATCGATCTTGCGCCGACGCTCAATCCTTCCGCCGGCATTCTGCTGAACCTGACACCCGATCATCTCGATCGGCACGGCACGATGCAGCACTATGCCGATATCAAGGAGCGCCTTGTCGCGGGAAGCGACGTTGCCATAGTCGGCATTGACGACAGTCATTCCTCCTTGATCGCCGATCGCATCGAAAGGGCGGGCGGCAAGGTGATGCGGATTTCGCGCCGGCATGCATTGGCGCACGGCCTCTATGCCGAAGGCAGCCGCATCATGCGGGCATCCAGCGGTGCGGCAAGCGAGATCGCCGATCTCGACGGCATTCAGACCTTGCGCGGCGGCCATAACGCACAGAATGCGGCGGCGGCAATCGCAGCTTGCTTGGCCGTCGGCGTTTCGGCCGATGAAATTCGGGCCGGATTGAGATCATTCCCTGGTCTCAAGCATCGCATGCAGCCGATCGGAAAGCGCGGCCGAGTGGTTTTCGTCAACGATTCCAAGGCGACCAACGCGGATGCGGCCGCGCCTGCGCTTTCGAGCTACGAGAACATTTACTGGATTGCCGGCGGCCTGCCGAAAGAAGGCGGGATCACGACGCTTGCGCCGCTCTTTCCGCGCATAGCCAAGGCCTATCTGATCGGCGAGGCCGCACCCGCCTTTGCCGCAACGCTCGGGGAGCAGGTGCCCTACGAAATTTCCGGTACGCTGGAGCGGGCCGTCGCGCATGCGGCAGCCGATGCGGACAAGGATGAACATGTGTCCGCGGCGGTGATGTTGTCACCGGCTTGCGCAAGTTTCGATCAGTATAAGAATTTCGAGGTCAGGGGCGACGCCTTCGTCAGCCATGTGGCTGCAATCGAGGGCGTCTCCATGCTGATCGGTTCAGCAGCTGGAGGCAAATGATATGGTAAGCCGCGTTGAACGTGGGGCCTTGGCCGAGTGGTTCTGGACCATCGACCGCGTGTTTCTCGCCCTTTTCATTTTGTTGATCGGCATCGGTTTCATGCTTTCCTTCGCGGCCTCGCCCGCGGTGGCTGAGCGTATCGGGCTGGAGCCGTTCCACTTCGTCAAGCGTCACGCCCTATTCCTCGTTCCGGCGATCGCGGCGATGATCGGCATCTCCTTCATGACGCCCCGACAAGTCAGGCGCACGGCGGTCATCCTGCTGATCGTTGCGTTGGCGATGATGCTTTTCGCGCTCTTCTTCGGTATCGAGGTCAAGGGATCACGGCGCTGGGTCAATATCGCCGCGCTGTCGATCCAGCCATCCGAATTCATGAAACCGGCTTTCGTCGTCGTCTGCGCCTGGCTGTTTTCCGAACATGCGCGCCAGCCGGAAATTCCGGGCAATCTCTTCGCCATCATCCTGTTCGGCATCGTCGTCGCATTGCTCGTGGCCCAGCCGGACCTTGGCCAGACCATCCTGACGACGGCCGTCTGGGGCGGCATGTTCTTCATGGCGGGCATGCCCTGGCTGTGGATCATCGTGCTTGGCGGGCTTGGCGCCGGTGGTTTCGTCGCGGCCTATTACGTGTTCGATCACGTGGCGCAGCGCGTGAACAAGTTTATGACGGGCGAGGGCGATACGTTCCAGGTCGATACCGCCAAGGAGGCGATCGTTCACGGCAACTGGTTCGGCGTCGGTCCCGGCGAGGGCATCGTCAAGCGCATCATTCCGGACGCCCATACGGACTTCATCTTCTCGGTGGCTGCCGAAGAATTCGGTGTCATTTTCTGCATGGTGCTTGTCCTCATCTTTGCCGTTCTGGTGCTGCGCGGCCTGTCGCACGCCTATAAGGAAAAGAACGATTTTAACCGTTTCGCCGTTGCCGGCCTCGTGCTGCAGATCGGCATTCAGTCGATCATCAATATCGGCGTGAATCTGCAGCTCCTGCCGGCCAAGGGCATGACGCTGCCGCTGATATCCTACGGCGGCTCGTCGATGACCGCGATCTGCGTGACGGCAGGCTTCATCCTGGCGCTGACGCGGCACAGGCCGGAAAAGCGCGCGCAGGATCGCACCCTGTTCCGCGTGACGCACGGATTGCCGGCGGAGTGAGCGACTTGGGACCATTTGCCATTTGCTCTCGCTGTCTCCCGCCTATCCCTCATTCTCCGGTCGCTTTTCGGGAAGCGGCGGTCTATGAGGGGGGCTTGGCCCGCGTCGATGACGCGGCCGTGGCGGCTTCCTATATTAGGGAGATGCCCCGAGTCGTGGGGTGTTCGCGGGAGCGAAAATTATGAGTAAAGGCATTGTCCTTCTAGCCGCCGGCGGAACCGGCGGTCACGTATTTCCGGCCGAGGCGCTGGCCTATAAACTGAAGGAGCGCGGCTATTCCGTGCACCTCGTCACCGACAGCCGCGCCGAACGCTATGCCGGCAAGTTTCCGGCCGAAGAGATCCATGTCGTGCCCTCGGCGACGATCGGTTCGAAGAACCCGCTGAAGGTCGCGCGCGCACTTTGGACGCTGTGGACGGGCATGCGCGCTGCGCGCAAGCTGATCCAGCGCATCAAGCCCGTCTGCGTCGTCGGCTTCGGCGGCTATCCGACTGTTCCGCCGCTTCTGGCGGCCACGCGCATGGGCGTGCCGTCCATGCTGCATGAGCAGAACGCCGTCATGGGCCGCGCCAACAAGATGCTGGCGACGCGCGTTCGCGCGATTGCGGGTGGGTTCCTCACGGATAACGGCGCATTTGCGGAGAAGACGGTCACGACGGGAAACCCCGTGCGCCCGGCCGTCATCGAGGCGGCGAAGCGTCCCTATGTGCCATCCGGACCGGACGATCCGTTCAATCTGGTCGTCTTCGGCGGCAGCCAGGGTGCGCAGTATTTCTCGAAGGCCGTGCCTACGGCAATCAGCCTGCTTGAGGAGCCGCTGCGCAAGCGCCTGCGGATCACGCAGCAAGTGCGCCCCGAGGATATGGAGACGGTCAACAGCTGCACGAGAAAGCTTGACATGGGCGCCGATGTCGCGCCGTTCTTTACCGATATGGCCGAGCGCATCGGTGCAGCGCATCTGGTTCTTTGCCGCTCCGGAGCCTCGACCGTATCTGAGCTTGCCGTCATCGGCCGCCCGGCGATCCTCGTGCCTTATCCGCATGCGCTCGATCACGATCAGGCTGCGAATGCGGCCGCGCTGGCGGCAACCGGCGGCGTCAAGGTCATCGTACAATCGGAACTGACGCCGGAAAAGCTTTCCACCATCCTGCGCGGCTCCATGACCATGCCGGAAAAGCTTGCAAAGATGGCGGCAGCCGCCAAGCAGGCGGGCAAGCCGGATGCGGCAAACTTGCTTGCCGACATGGTTGAGGCTATTGCCGCGGGACGTTCAATTCAGCAATTCAAGGGGGCAGGCGTATGAAGCTGCCGAAGGCCATCGGCCTTGTGCATTTTATCGGTATAGGCGGTATCGGAATGAGCGGTATTGCCGAGGTGCTGCATAACCTCGGCCATCGCGTGCAGGGTTCCGATCAATCGGAAAGCGCCAACGTGCAGCGACTGCGCGACAAGGGCATCCCGGTCCATATCGGCCACAAGGCGGAAAACCTCGGCGACGCCGAAGTCGTCGTTGTCTCGACCGCGATCAAGAAGAGCAATCCCGAGCTTGCCGCCGCGCGCGAAAAACTGCTGCCGGTCGTCCGTCGCGCCGAAATGCTGGCCGAGTTGATGCGCTTCCGCAACGCCATCGCCATCGGCGGCACGCACGGAAAGACGACGACGACATCCCTCGTGGCGACGCTGCTCGAAGCTGGCGGGCTCGATCCCACAGTCATCAATGGCGGCATCATCAATGCCTACGGCACGAATGCGCGCATGGGCGCCGGCGAGTGGATGGTGGTCGAGGCCGACGAATCGGACGGCACCTTCCTGAAACTGCCGGCCGATGTCGCCGTCGTCACGAATATCGATCCGGAGCATCTCGATCACTACGGCAATTTCGATGCCGTCCGTGCCGCCTTCCGGCAGTTCGTCGAGAATGTGCCGTTCTATGGTTTCGGCGTCATGTGCATCGACCATCCGGAGGTGCAGTCGCTGGTCGGACGCATCGAGGACCGCAAGGTCATCACCTATGGCGAAAACCCGCAGGCGGACGTGCGTTTCTCGAATGTGCGCATCGACGGCACGCGCTCGGTGTTCGATATCGAAATCCGCAGGCGGCGCACGGGCAAGGTGATCCAGATCAAGGATCTCGTCATGCCGATGCCTGGTCGTCACAATATCTCCAACGCGACGGCGGCCGTTGCCGTTGCCAACCGTCTGGGGATCTCCAGCGAGGCGATCGCCAAGGGTCTGGCATCATTCGGCGGCGTCAAGCGCCGCTTCACGCTGACCGGCGAATGGAACGGCGTGAAGGTCTTCGACGATTATGGTCACCATCCCGTCGAGATCAAGGCGGTGCTGAAGGCCGCGCGCGAAGCCTGCAACGGCCGCATCATCGCCGTTCATCAACCGCATCGCTATACGCGCCTGTCGAGCCTCTTCGAAGAGTTCGCCGCCTGCTTCAACGATGCCGACAGCATCTTCCTGGCCCCCGTCTATGCAGCCGGCGAGGATCCCATCGAGGGTGCTGATTCGCAGGCACTGGTTTCGCGCATCAAGGCTAGCGGCCATCGCGATGCGCGCTATCTGCCATCGCAGGAAGATCTTGCCGCCATGGTTGCAGAGATTGCGCGACCGGGTGATTTTGTGGTTTTGTTGGGGGCTGGCAGTATCACATATTGGGCAGCATCATTGCCAAAGGAATTGGAAGGCCTCTCGGGTAAGTCCGCATGAAACAGGTAAATGGGGAAAAGCTTCTCGCGTCGCTCGGCGACAGTGTAAAGGACATCAGGGGCCGGCTGACGCCGGACGCGCCGATGGATCGTGTCACGTGGTTCCGCGCCGGCGGACTGGCGGAACTGATGTTCCAGCCGCATGACACGGACGATCTCATCGCCTTCCTGAAGATATTGCCGGAAGACGTGCCGCTGACGGTCGTCGGCGTGGGTTCGAACATATTGGTGCGCGACGGCGGCATTCCGGGCGTCGTCCTCCGGCTTTCGGCCAAGGGCTTCGGCTCCGTCGAGCTTGCCGGCGAAAATCGTATCCTGGCCGGCGCCATTTGCCCCGATAAGCATGTCGCGGCCATGGCGATGGACAACAGCATCGGCGGCTTCCATTTCTTCTACGGCATTCCTGGCAGCATCGGTGGTGCCGCGCGGATGAATGCGGGCGCCAACGGAGCCGAAACGCGCGAGCGCGTCGTCGAAGTGCATGCCATCGACCGCAAGGGCGACAAGCATGTGCTTAGCAATGCCGAGATGGGCTACAGCTACCGGCATTCGGATGCGTCCGACGATCTGATCTTCACGCATGTCCTTTTCGAGGGGCATCCGGAAGATCGCGCCAAGATTCGCGCTGAGATGGATGCCGTGCGCGCCCATCGCGAAACCGTGCAGCCGATTCGGGAAAAGACCGGTGGTTCGACCTTCAAGAATCCGGAAGGTCATTCCGCCTGGAAACTGATCGATGAGGCGGGCTGCCGCGGTCTCGTCATCGGTGGCGCGCAAATGTCGTCGCTGCATTGCAACTTCATGATCAACATGGAGCAGGCGACGGGCTACGATCTGGAATATCTCGGCGAGCAGGTGCGCCGCGAGGTTTTCGAGAAATCCGGCGTCAAGCTGGAGTGGGAAATCAAGCGCCTCGGCTACTTCATGCCCGGCCGGGAGGTTCGCCCGTTCCAGGGTGTCACGACCGAGTAATGAGTGGGTTGTCACAGGCTCCGAACTTCAGACAATGATTCAACAAAAAGGCCGGGTTTTTACCCGGCCTTTTCAATTGGTTATCGTGAAGTCCTCAGACTTCGTCGTTGCCCGAGAGCAGGATGCCGACCAGCGAGAGCAGCGCGGCGGCCGCCAGATAGTAGCCGACATAGACCAGGCCGTAGGTCGTCGCGAGCCATGTGGCGATGTAGGGAGCCAGCGACGCGCCGACGATGCCGCCGAGATTGAAGGTCATCGAGGCGCCGGTATAGCGTACGGTGGTCGGAAAGGGTGCCGCTAGCGCGGCACCGATCGGGCCGTAGGTGAAGCCCATCAGCGCAAGGCCGATGATCGAGCAAGCGAAAGTGCCTGAAAGGCCGGCCGTCAGCAGCGACGAGTAGAACAGGCCGAAGATGAAGATGCCGATCGTCGTCAGGATCAGAACCAGCCGGCGCGAATAGCGGTCCGACAACAGGCCGGAGATCGGGATCATCAGGCCGAAGAAGACGACGCCGGCGAGCTGGACGACGAGGAACTGGCCCTGCGAGTAGCCGAGACCTGCCGGCAGCGGACCGTTGCCCGGAGGCCTGGTGCCCCAGCTCAACGTAAAGGCCGTCATCAGATAGAACAGCACGAAGGTCGCCACCGCGATGATGGTGCCGAGAATCAGGCTGCGGAGATGCGAACGGAAGATGACCGCGATCGGGACGGAAACGCGTTCTTCCTTTTCGATCGCGCGCTGGAATTCCGGAGTTTCCGTGATCTTCAGACGGACATAGAGGCCGACGGCAACAAGCACGATGCTGATCAGGAAGGGGACGCGCCAGCCATAGTTGAGGAAGTCCGCATCCGCCATGGTTTCGCGCAGGATAAGGAAAAGCCCGGCCGACAGGATGAAGCCGATGGGGGCGCCGAGCTGCGGGAACATGGCGTACCAGCTGCGCTTGCCTTCAGGCGCGTTTTCCGTCGCCAGCAGCACCGCGCCGCCCCATTCGCCGCCGAGACCGAGACCCTGACCGAGGCGGCAAAGCGCCAGCAGCACGGGTGCGAGAACGCCGATCGATTCGTAGGTCGGCAGCATGCCGATCACGACCGTTGAGAGACCCATGGTCATCAGAGCCGCGACGAGCGTCGCCTTGCGGCCGACCCGGTCGCCGAAATGGCCGAAGATCATCGCGCCGATCGGACGCGCGAAGAAGGCGATGGAGAAGGTCGCGAAGGACTGCAGCGTTGCCGAAGTCGGATCGCTTGCTGGAAAGAACAGCTTCGGGAAGACGATAACCGCCGCCGTTGCATAAACATAGAAATCGAAAAATTCGATCGTTGTGCCGATAAGGCTCGCGATCAGAACACGTGCCGGGGAATTCGCAACAGCATTGTTCGATGACGAGGGGGTCGGCGATAAAGGAGATATCGCGTCAGTCATGATCCCACCAATTTAGAGGATGCTAAGGTTTTCTTATTAGGTAAGGCGTGTCCTTAGCGTAATTTTTGTTCGACGCAAACGTCAAATGCGCAAGAAATCAGCGGTTGTGTGCTACTATTTAGCCGCAATTGTTGATTCGCAAACAATTGGGCGAACGTTTGCCGTTAAGTGGGGCGTGCTTCGGGTGAGTCCTTGCCCGACGTTTTTTCATAGATGGTCGATTTTCGCTGTGGTTGAGGGCAAAGGAGAAGGCTTTCATGCAGAAAAAACTCATCGCTGAGTTTCTTGGGACGTTCTGGCTCGTATTTGGTGGCTGCGGCAGCGCAATTTTCGCGGCGGCATTTCCGAGCCTCGGTATCGGTTTTCTGGGTGTTGCTTTTGCGTTCGGTCTGACCGTGCTGACGATGGCCTATGCGGTCGGCGGCATTTCAGGTGGGCATTTCAATCCAGCCGTCTCGGTGGGTCTGACGGTGGCTGGCCGCTTTCCGGGCGGGCAGCTCATTCCTTATATCGTCGCGCAGGTTGTCGGTGCCATCGTGGCTGCAGCCGTGCTCTATCTGATCGCCAGCGGCAAGGCCGATTTTCAGCTCGGCGGCTTTGCGGCGAACGGCTATGGCGAGCATTCGCCGGGTGGCTATTCGCTGGTCTCGGCATTGGTGGCCGAGATCGTGCTGACCTTGTTTTTCCTCGTCGTGATTCTTGGCTCGACGAGTAGCAAGGTGCCGGCCGGCTTCGCGCCGATTGCCATCGGCCTGACGCTGACGCTGATTCACCTGATTTCGATCCCGATTACCAATACGTCGGTCAATCCGGCCCGTTCGACAGGCCAGGCATTGTTCGTCGGCGGTTGGGCCCTGCAGCAGCTTTGGCTGTTCTGGGTCGCTCCCATCGTCGGTGGCGCATTGGGCGGGCTGGTCTGGAAGCTGGTCGACGACAGCGAGTGAAATCCCAACGATTTTAATGCCTTCAGGCCCGCATCGGAACACCCGATGCGGGCCTCTTTGTTTAAAAAATCTAAATGTAGCGATTTCAAAAGTAGCAACTCTCTGATTCTAATGGCAGAATTCGTTGGGCCGGTTTGATTCGAACCATTCGATCATCGGCGGAGCGGCCGAAAGTTAACGAAAGTAAACGCTTCATTAACCTTAATGTCGTTCTAATCAGCCTATTGAAAGCGGGGCGAGAATCGCTGTTAGGCGAGGCCCGCAAATGCAGAGCAGAGACCGTGAAGTCGGGGGTATTGATGGGTGGCAAGCATGTGGCTGTCCTTTTGGGCGGATTTTCCTCGGAGAGGCCTGTCAGCCTTTCTTCGGGAAAGGCATGCGCCGATGCCCTCGAAGCCGAAGGCTTTCAGGTTTCCCGTATCGATGTGGGGCATGATGTCGCCAGCCGTCTGGCCGAGCTGAAGCCCGACGCCGTCTTCAATGCGCTGCATGGTCCTTTCGGTGAGGATGGCACGATCCAGGGCGTCCTCGAATATCTGCAGATTCCCTATACGCATTCCGGCGTGCTTGCCTCGGCGCTCGCGATGGACAAGTCGCGTGCCAAGACCGTTGCCGCCGCGGCCGGTATTCCGGTCGCGGGCTCGATCGTCATGAACCGTTTCGGCATCGTCAATGAGCACCCGATGGCGCCGCCTTACGTCGTCAAGCCGGTGCGTGAAGGGTCGAGCTTCGGCGTCGTGATCGTCAAGGAAGATCAGGCGCATCCGCCGCAGATCATTACGTCTTCCGAATGGCGCTACGGCGACGAGGTGCTTGTCGAGCGCTATGTTTATGGGCGGGAGCTGACCTGCGGCGTCATGGGCGGCAAGGTTCTCGGTGTAACTGAGATCGTGCCGCTCGGGCACAGCTTCTATGACTATGACGCCAAGTACGCCAAGGGTGGGTCAAAACATGTCTTGCCGGCGGAAATTTCACCGAATCTTTACCAAAAGATACAAACATTATCGTTAAGGGCACATGAAGCTATCGGCTGCCGCGGCGTTAGTCGATCTGACTTCCGTTTTGACGATCGCTTTTCCGAAGAGGGCGAACTTGTCTGGTTGGAGATCAATACCCAGCCCGGCATGACTCCTACCTCCCTTGTGCCTGAAATGGCGGCGCATGCCGGCTACTCTTTTGGTGAATTTCTCCGGTGGATGGTGGAGGACGCGTCTTGTTTGCGCTGACGCTCAAAAATATGAGGCGGTCCCGTCATCGCGTCCCGCTCGCCATCGATGATGTCGAGGATGCGTTCGTCCTGCCGCGTCCGCTGCGCCGCGCCGTACGCTTCCTGGTCAGCCTCGGCTCGGGCCGTGTCAACATTCCCGCGCATACGGGTACGGTGTCCGCCTTGATGCTCCTGGCTGCAACCGGTCTTTACGGCATGTCGCTTGGTGGTCACACCCAGGCTGTCGCCGAGGCGACGACCTCTGCCGCCGGGTTCGCGATCGAGGACGTCAAGGTTTCCGGCAATGACGAGACCTCGGAAATCGAGATTCTGCAGTTGCTTGGCCTCGACGGCACGACTTCGCTCGTTGCTCTCGATGCCGATGCGGCTCGCCTGAAGATCGCGAATTTGCCCTGGGTCGAAAATGTGGAAGTCCGCAAGGTCTATCCGAGGGCGGTCGAGGTGAAGCTGACGGAGCGCAAGGCCTACGCCATCTGGCAGCACGGCTCCGAGCTTTCGCTGATCCAGAAGGACGGCAGCGTGATCGCGCCGCTGCGCGACAACAAGTTCGCCAAGCTGCCGCTCTTCGTCGGCCGCGACGCCGAAACCGCAGCCGCCTCGGTCGAGGACGAGTTTGCCAAGTGGCCGGATGTCCGTGGTCATGTGAAGGCCTTCGTCCGCGTCGCCGGCCGTCGCTGGGATCTTTATCTCGACAATGGCGTGATCATCAAATTGCCGGAAGACAATATCGACGGCGCGCTCGCGCGCCTCACCATGCTCGACAAGAACGAAAATCTTCTTGAGCGCGATATCGCCGCCGTCGATCTCCGTCTCGATGATCGCACCGCAATAGAACTAACCCCGGATGCCGCAGTTCGTCGTCAGGCCGCCGTCGATGCGAGAAACAAGGCTTTGAAGAAAGCAGGGCAGGATACATGAGCTTATTCGGTTCGTCCCATTTCGGCCTGCCTCGGTTGAAGCCGCTGTCGTCGAAGCGGTCGCACATCGTGTCGGTCCTCGACATCGGCTCGACGAAGGTCGTCTGCATGATCGGCCGGCTGACGCCGCGCGAGGAGAGCCAGGTTCTTCCGAACCGCTCGCACAATATCGAGATCATCGGCATCGGCCATCAGCGCTCGCGCGGCATCAAGACCGGCGTCATCGCCGACCTCGACGCACTGGAAAGCGTCGTCCGGCTCTCCGTCGATGCGGCCGAGCGCATGGCTGGGCTGACCGTCGACAGCCTGATCGTCAATGTCTCGGCCGGCCGTCTCGGCAGCGACATCTACACCGCGACCATCGATCTCGGTGGCCAGGAAGTCGAGGCCAACGATCTCAAGAAGGTTCTGGCTGCCGCCTGCCAGCAGTCGATCCGCCAGGAACGCGCCGTGCTGCATTCGCTGGCAACCGGTTACTCGCTCGATGGTGAGCGCGGCATCCGCGACCCGCTGGCAATGTTCGGCGACGCGCTCGGCGTCGACATGCATGTGGTGACTGCGGAGCGCGCAGCACTGCGCAACCTCGAACTCTGCATCAACCGCGCCCATCTTTCGGTCGAGGGCATGGTAGCGACGCCTTATGCCAGCGGCCTTGCGGCTCTCGTTGACGACGAAGTGGAGCTCGGCTGCGCCGCCATCGACATGGGCGGCGGCACGACGACGATCTCGGTCTTTGCCGAAGGTAAGCTGGTTCATACCGATGCCGTCAGCCTTGGTGGCCATCACGTCACCACGGATCTTGCCCGTGGCCTTTCCACTCGTATCGAGGATGCGGAGCGGCTGAAGGTGGTCCATGCCTCGGCGCTTGCGAATTCTTCGGAAGAGCGTGAACTGATTTCCATCCCGCCGATCGGCGAAGACGAGCGTGACCAGCCGACGCAGGTGCCGAAGGCACTTGTGTCGCGCATCGTCAAGGCTCGCATCGAGGAAACCCTCGAGCTCATTCGCGATCGTATCCAGCGTTCGGGCTTCAGCCCGATCGTCGGCAAGCGCGTCGTCCTGACGGGTGGTGCCAGCCAGCTGACCGGCCTGCCCGAAGTGGCGCGCCGCGTTCTTGCCCGCAATGTCCGCATCGGCCGTCCGATGGGCGTATCCGGCCTGCCGACGGCGGCCAAGGGGCCGGCTTTTTCGACGGCAGTCGGTCTGATGATCTATCCGCAGGTCGCAGACATGGAGACACATGCGCCGAGCAGCGGTCTGCTCTCGTCGTTTGGGGGTAACAACAGCCGGATCGGCCGTGTCGGCCAATGGCTGAAGGAGAGTTTTTGAGTGCCTGATCCGGAGAGGCTCTCCGGGTAAGCGTCAGGCAAGTGAAATCGAGTGAATTGGCCGGCGTGGCGATGCGGCCATAAAGAGAAGGAACGGGTACAATGACTATCAAGCTGCATAAGCCAGATATCACCGAGCTTAAGCCGCGAATCACCGTATTCGGTGTTGGTGGCGGTGGCGGCAATGCCGTCAACAACATGATCACGGCAGGCTTGCAGGGCGTCGATTTCGTCGTCGCCAACACGGACGCGCAGGCGTTGACCATGACGAAGGCGGAGCGGATCATCCAGCTCGGCGTCAACGTCACGGAAGGTCTCGGCGCCGGCTCGCAGCCGGAAGTCGGCCGCGCAGCCGCCGAGGAATGCATCGATGAAATCATCGATCATCTCAACGGCACGCATATGTGCTTCGTCACCGCCGGCATGGGCGGCGGCACGGGTACGGGTGCAGCACCGGTCGTCGCGCAGGCGGCTCGCAACAAGGGCATCCTGACCGTCGGCGTCGTGACCAAGCCGTTCCACTTCGAAGGCGGCCGCCGCATGCGTCTCGCCGAGATGGGCATCCAGGAACTGCAGAAGTCGGTCGACACGCTGATCGTCATCCCGAACCAGAATCTGTTCCGTATCGCCAACGACAAGACGACTTTCGCTGATGCGTTCTCGATGGCCGACCAGGTTCTCTATTCGGGCGTTGCCTGCATCACCGACCTGATGGTGAAGGAAGGTCTCATCAACCTCGACTTCGCCGACGTCCGTTCGGTCATGCGCGAAATGGGCCGCGCCATGATGGGTACCGGCGAGGCTTCCGGCCAGGGCCGCGCAATGCAGGCTGCTGAAGCCGCCATTGCCAACCCGCTGCTCGACGAAACCTCGATGAAGGGCGCTCAGGGCTTGCTGATCTCGATCACCGGCGGCCGTGACCTGACCCTGTTCGAAGTCGATGAAGCTGCGACCCGCATCCGCGAAGAAGTCGATCCCGACGCCAACATCATCCTCGGCGCCACCTTCGACGAATCGCTTGAGGGCATCATCCGCGTTTCCGTGGTTGCAACGGGTATCGACCGCGCCATGAACGAAGCAGCCGAGAGAAACATGGAATTCCGCCCGGCCGCGAAGCCCGCTATGCGTCCTTCCGCGGCCGCCGCTCCGGCAGCGGCCGCAGCTCAGCCTGCCCACGTCGCGCAGGCCCAGACCGCACAGGCTGCCGCTCCGGCTCCTCGCACTGTCGATCCGGTTGCCCAGACCATTCGTGCGGCAGAGGCCGATCTCGAGCGCGAACTGGAATTCCAGATGGGTCGTCAGGCCCATGTCCAGCAGCAGCCGGTGATGCAGCAGGCCGCTGCGCCGGAAGATAACTTCCGTCCGCAGAGCCGCATCTTCGCAGCAGCCCCGGAAGCCCAGCCGGTCCGTCAGGCTCCGGTTCAGCCGCAGCCTCAGCAGCAGGCACCGGTCATGCATCAGCAGCCGATCATCCGTCAGGCTCCCGAGCAGGTCCGCATGCCGAAGGTCGAGGATTTCCCGCCGGTCGTTAAGGCCGAGATGGAACACCGCGCACAGCCGGCCGCCGGTCAGGCTTCCGAAGAGCGGGGCCCGATGGGCCTGCTGAAGCGAATCACCAATTCGCTCGGCCGCCGCGAAGAAGATCCGGCTTTCGACGACATGATGGCTTCGACGAACAACGCGGCTCCGCAGCGCCGCGCACCGTCGCCGGAAGCCAGCCTCTACGCTCCGCGTCGCGGCACGCTCGACGACCAGGGTCGTCAGGTTCCGCAGGCGCGCATGACGAGCCATGAGGACGATCAGCTCGAGATTCCGGCATTCCTGCGCCGGCAGTCGAACTGACCTGATGCTGGACGGCCTTTTAATAGGTTGCTAACCATCTTGATGAAATCCGGGGCCGAAAGACCCCGGATTTCCTTATTTTAGACCTATTGCCATATTTGAAATTATCCAACAAATTCAATTGGCTACTTTCGTAACAAAACGAAAGAAACAGTGATTTGGAATGCGATGCCTCGGCGCGTATGTAAATACCAAGCAAGCCTGCGGACTCACATTTCAATGATGAATGTATGTGGTGTGTGCGGCATAGTTAACAGACTGAACCGGCGATAAGGGTAAGCGTCCGAAGATGACCGCCCGGCCTGGATCAGACAGACGAAGGCAGAACTATATGGCAATCGGATTGCTTGGTTTTCAGACCACCATTGCAAACCCTGTGACACTTTCGGGTATCGGCGTTCATTCCGGCGCCAATGTGTCGATCACATTCTATCCGGCCGAAGCCGGCACCGGTGTCGTTTTCCAGCGCCTGCACGACAATGGCGATGTGACCGAACTGCGCGCCGTTTCCTCGCAAGTCGGTAATACGGATCTCTGCACCGTTCTCGGTTTTTCTCCGGCGCGTTCCGTCGCTACGGTCGAGCATGTGATGGCCGCGATTTACGCGATCGGCCTCGATAACGTCGTCGTCGAAGTGACCGGCGCTGAAATGCCGATCATGGATGGCAGCTCCTATCCCTTCATCGAGGCGATCGAGCAGACCGGCATCGTGTCGCTCGGCGTCAAGCGCCGCTATATCCGCGTCACCAAGCCGGTTCGCATCGAAGCCGGCGGTTCCTGGTGTGAATTCCGCCCGTATGACGGCACGCGCTTCGAAGTCGAGATCGATTTCGAATGCCCGCTGATCGGTCGGCAGAAGTGGGAAGGCGACCTGACTGCCGAGACCTTCAAGACCGAGCTGTCGCGTGCCCGTACCTTCGGCTTCATGCGCGATGTGGAACGCCTCTGGGCATCGGGTCATGCGCTGGGTTCGTCGCTCGAAAACTCCGTCGTTATCTCCGACGACAACACCGTTATCAACGTCGAGGGCCTGCGTTACGCCAAGGACGAATTTGTTCGCCACAAGACGCTGGACGCGGTTGGCGACCTCGCATTGGCTGGCGCGCAATTCATCGGCTGCTACCGCTCTTACCGCGGCGGCCATCGCATGAACGCGAATGCCCTGAAGGCGTTGCTCAGCGATGGCAGCGCCTATGACGTCGTCGAAACCTCGGCTCCGCGCCAGCGTGCTCACAGCCGCGAATTCGTGCCCGTCAATGCGCCTGAGTTCGCTCCCTGGTCGGCATAACGCTGCGGAACTTGAATAACAAAAGCTGCCGCTCCGATGAGGAGCGGCTCTTTTTTTGACAGGCGACTCGCGCGGTTTGCCGTCAGTCTTAACAAGACGGAGAATGCGCGCGGGCCGATATGAGAATTCCCTGTTAAAACAGGGATTAAAGACTGCGGATATGCGGCTTTGCCACAAAAATGCGTTAATGCATCATCAATGCGTTGCCCTGATGGTGTTTTTGCGGCTAGAAACGCCAGCGAGAGAACGCCGTCTCCGCAACGACGGCTAGTGGGACAGTTATCCGATGGGTTTTGCAAGGTCTGAACGCATGAATATCACAGCACGGGCTTTGCTCGTATCGTTCCTTCTGGCCGGTACCGGTGCGGTGGTGACGGGTTGTAATACCAAAAAGGATATCGACATCACCAAGCTCGGTGTCGAGACCGATCCTCCGGAAATGCTCTACAATCAGGGCCTTGCCAACATCAAGGCCGGCAATATGACGGAAGCCGGCAAGAAGTTCGACGCCATCAACCAGCAGCAACCATTCTCCGAATGGGCACGCAAAGCGCTCGTCATGAGCACATTCGTCAAGTATCGCACGGGCCGTTACGACGATGCAGTGCAGACAGGTAACAGCTACCTCAAGCAATATCCCGGCTCGGAAGACGCCGACTATGTCCAGTATCTGGTCGGCGCGTCCTTTGCCAAGCAGATCGTCGACGTAACGCAGGACCAGCGTGCGGCACAACAGACGATCGAGGCGATGACCAAGCTCGTCAACAACTATCCGAAGTCGCAGTATGTCAGCGACGCGCAGGAGAAGATCCGCTTTGCCAAGGATCAGCTCGCCGGCAAGGAAATGCAGATCGGCCGCTACTATCTGGAACGCAAGGATTACCTCGCGGCAATCTCGCGCTTCCGCATTGTCGTGGAGCAATATCCGACCACCAACCAGATCGAGGAAGCGCTGGCGCGCCTGGTCGAGGCCTACTATGCGATGGGTATCGTCCAGGAAGCACAGACGGCAGCCGCCGTTCTCGGCCACAACTATCCGGACAGCCGCTGGTATAAGGATTCCTATCAGCTGCTGCAGAAGGGCGGCGTAGAGCCGAGCGAAAATTCGGGCTCGTGGATTTCCAGGGCAGGCAAAAAACTTCTTCTTGGGACGTGAGATTGAGCGCAGATGCTGATCCAGCTTTCGATCCGCGATATCGTTTTGATCGAGCGGCTGGATCTTGCCTTCGAGTCCGGACTTTCGGTGCTGACCGGCGAGACGGGTGCGGGCAAATCCATCCTGCTTGACAGTCTGTCGCTGGCGCTTGGCGGGCGCGGCGATGGTGGCCTCGTGCGTCATGGCGAGGATCGTGGCCAGGTGACCGCGGTTTTTGACGTCGGTACGCAGCATCCCGCCCGCAAGCTCCTGCGGGAGAACGACATTGATGATGACGGCGATCTGATCTTCCGCCGCGTCCAGTCCGCCGATGGCCGTACCAAGGCTTTTGTCAACGATCAGGCGCTCAGCGTCCAGCTCATGCGCCAGATCGGGCAACTTCTCGTCGAAATTCACGGGCAGCATGACGATCGCGCGCTTGTCGATACCGACGCGCATCGCACATTGCTCGATGCCTTCGCCGGCCTTGCCGAAGAGGCGCAGGACGTCGGCCGGCTTCACAAGGTCTGGCGCGACACCGACCGCACCTTGAAGAAGCATAGGGAGCAGGTGGAGAAGGCCGCCCGCGAAGCGGACTATCTTCGCGCCTCCGTCGAAGAACTGGAAAAGCTCTCGCCGCAGGATGGCGAGGAGGATGAGCTTGCCGAAAAGCGCTCGCGGATGATGAAGGCCGAGCGCATTGCCGGCGATATTGCCGAGGCTTCGGAGTTCCTCAACGGCAATGCATCGCCCGTGCCGCATATTGCCTCGCTGGTGCGCCGGCTGGAGCGCAAGAGCCATGAAGCGCCGGGCCTGCTGGAAGATACGGTGGCGTTGCTCGATGCCGCTCTCGACCAGCTTTCCAACGCCCAGATGGAAGTAGAGACGGCGTTGCGCAAGACGGAATACGATCCGCGCGAACTGGAGCGGGTCGAGGAACGCCTGTTTGCGCTGCGGGCCGCCTCTCGGAAATATTCGGTGCCGGTCACCGAGCTGCCGGCACTGGCCGAACGCATGGTTTCGGATCTCGCCGATCTTGATGCCGGCGAGGAGCGGCTTGCGCGGCTCGCCGCGGAGCTTGCCGCCGCCAAGGCAGAGTATGATGCGGCAGCACGCAGCCTCTCGGAAAAGCGCCGCCATGCCGGGCAAGCCCTTGCCGAGGCTGTCATGGCGGAATTGCCGGCGCTGAAGCTTGAGCGGGCGCGTTTCATGGTGGAGATAACAAGCGATCCCGAAGCCGGCACGGCTGATGGCATCGACGTCGTCGAGTTCCACGTGCAGACCAATCCCGGTACGCGCCCGGGATCGATCACCAAGGTTGCATCCGGTGGCGAACTATCGCGGTTCCTGCTGGCGCTCAAGGTAGCGCTTGCCGATCGCGGCTCGGCGCCGACCCTCGTCTTCGATGAAATCGACACCGGCGTCGGCGGCGCGGTCGCGGATGCGATCGGCCAACGGCTGAAGCGCCTCTCCGACCGCGTGCAGGTGCTGTCCGTCACCCACGCACCGCAGGTCGCCGCACGCGCCGCGACGCATCTCCTGATCTCCAAGGGACCGGTTGCGGACGGTTCTGAAAAGATTTCCACGCGCGTTGCCACCATGGAGCCGAAAGACCGCACCGAGGAAATCGCCCGCATGCTCGCCGGCGCGTCGGTGACGGAAGAGGCGAGGGCCGCCGCCAAGCGCTTGCTGGCCGGCAACGGCTGATTGCTGCCCCTTTGACCGCCTGATTTTTCTCTTTATTTTACCCGGTCCGAACGGAAAAACCGCTTCGCACTTTTCCTCCAAGTGCTCTAAAACATCTCCGAAATCGGGGAGTGTCGATTCATGAGCACCGAACAGAAGCCCGTCGAGGATTTGACCGAAGAGGAAGCGGCCGCGTCGCTTGCCTATCTGGCTGCGGAGATTGCGCGCAACGACGCGCTTTATCATGGCAAGGATGCGCCGGAGATTTCCGATGCGGATTACGATGCGCTGAAGCGACGCAACGATGCCGTCGAGGCCCGGTTTCCGGCACTCATTCGCGCCGACAGCCCGTCGCGTCGGGTCGGTGCCGCGCCGTCGGAGACCTTCGCGCCCGTCGTGCATGCGAGGCCGATGCTGTCGCTCGACAACACGTTCTCGCAGGAAGACGTGGAGGATTTCGTCGCCAGCGTCTATCGCTTCCTCGGCCGCCTTCCGGACAATTCCATTGCCTTTACCGCCGAGCCGAAGATCGATGGGCTCTCGATGTCCATTCGTTACGAGAACGGCCGGATGGTGAGCGCTGCGACGCGTGGCGACGGCACGACGGGTGAGAATGTCACCGCCAATATCAGGACCATCCAGGAGATACCGCAGATTTTGCCCGCAGGCGCTCCCTCGGTCGTCGAGGTGCGCGGCGAGGTCTACATGGCCAAGAGCGACTTCCTGGCGCTCAATGCGCAGATGGAGGCCGAGGGCAAGCAGACCTATGTCAACCCGCGCAACACGGCGGCGGGGTCGCTCCGTCAGCTCGATGCGAAGGTGACGGCCAGCCGCAAGCTGAAATTCTTCGCCTATGCTTGGGGCGAGATATCGGAGATGCCGGCCGATACGCAATACGGCATGGTACAGACCTTCAAGTCCTGGGGTTTCCCGGTCAATCCGCTCATGGAGCGCCTGAGTTCGGTCGCCGATATTCTCGGGCATTACGAGGAGATCGGCCTGCAGCGGCCCGATCTCGATTACGATATCGACGGTGTCGTCTACAAGGTCGACAGCCTGGAACTGCAGGCCCGCCTCGGTTTCCGTTCGCGCTCGCCGCGTTGGGCGACGGCGCACAAGTTTCCGGCGGAACAGGCATTCACGCGTCTGGTCGGCATCGACATCCAGGTCGGCCGCACGGGGGCGCTGACGCCGGTCGCGCGGCTCGAGCCGATCACAGTCGGCGGTGTCGTTGTGACCAATGCGACGCTGCACAATGCCGACTATATCAAGGGCATCGGCAACAAGGGCGAGCCCATCCGCGATGGCCGCGATATCCGCGTCGGCGATATGGTGATCGTGCAGCGGGCAGGTGACGTCATCCCGCAGATCGTCGATGTCGTGCTGGAAAAGCGCGAAACGTCGAGCGCGCCTTACGAATTCCCCAAAGTCTGCCCGGTTTGTGGCAGCCATGCGGTGCGAGATATCAACGAGAAGACCGGCAAGGTCGACGCCGTCACGCGTTGCACAGGCGGCTTCATCTGCCGCGCGCAGGCGACCGAGCATCTCAAGCATTTCGTCTCGCGCAACGCCTATGACATCGAAGGGCTGGGCTCGAAGCAGATCGATTTCTTCTTCGAGAGCGAGGACCCGGCGCTGCAGATAAGGACCGCGCCTGACATATTCACCCTGGAGAGACGTCAGCAGTCGTCGCTTGCCAAGCTGGAGAATATCGACGGCTTCGGCAAGGTCAGCGTCGGCAAGCTCTATGTCGCGATCAACGAGCGGCGACAGATCGCTTTGCATCGCTTCATCTTCGCGCTCGGTATCCGCCACGTCGGCGAGACGACGGCCAAGCTGCTCGCACGTTCCTATGGCACTTACGATGCCTTTGAAGCTGGCATGAAGGAGGCGGCGGCGCTTGCCGGCGATGCGTGGAACGACCTCAACAATATCGAGGGTATCGGTGAGGTGGTGGCGCGAGCTATCGTCGAGTTCTACAAGGAACCGCGCAATACGCAGGTGATCGCGAAGCTGCTGGAGGAGGTTCGTCCCCAAGAAGCGGAGCAGCCGGTGACCTCGGGCAGCCCCGTGGCCGGTAAGACGGTCGTCTTTACCGGCTCGCTGGAAAAGTTCACGCGTGACGAGGCCAAGGCGAAGGCGGAGAGCCTGGGCGCGAAGGTATCCGGCTCGGTTTCTAAAAAGACCGACATCGTCGTTGCGGGACCGGGCGCCGGCTCGAAGCTCGACAAGGCGCGGGAATTCGATGTCCAGGTCATGACCGAGGACGAGTGGCTGGATTTGATTGGCGGATGATGGAAGCGGCGGGATCGTAATCCGCCGCCCTTGAGTGCTCAGAATTTCAGGCGTGCCATCGTGAATGCGTCGACATACTCGCCGTTGCGGAATCCAAAGGCGCGCAGCCGGCCCTCGGTTTCGAACCCGAATTTCTCGTAGAGCCGGATCGCCGGCGCATTGTCGACGTAGACGGTCAGTTCCAGACGCCTGATCGCAAGCCAGTTGTCGGCGGTATCGGCGAGGGCGCCCAAAAGCGCCGAGCCGATGCCGCAGCCCGTAAAATCGTCGTGTACGCCCATGCCGATATTGCCGGTGTGAATCCGCCGGCCGGCAAGGCGGTTCAGGCCGGCATTGCCGACGACCTTTCCGTCAAGCACAGCGACGAGCCTGACGGCATTGGGGTCATGCTTGTCCAGCCATCGCTGTGTCTCTTCGGTGCTTTGAAAAGGCAACCGCAGCGTGCCGGCGCGGAAACCGGGGAGATTGGCGATCGCCGCGATCGCTTCGGCATCCGACGGCCGCGTGGCGCGAATCTCGATCGGGCCGATTTTGCCTGATCGTCGTTTGCTTGGGTCGTCTTGGTCGGAATTCATGGGCTCTCCTTTGATGTCGGGCGAGGAGAGCAAGGAGGCTTCAACCCTGCTCGCCTCGGCAGGGTTGAGATGGATCGCGGTCAGCTCAGCGCAACACAGCTTCCACTCGCCCTGCAAGGGGAGAGATGGTGAGATGCATCATTATGGTGCGGTTTGCGATCATGGGTGGATGATCCGATGCGGTGACGTCGTTGTCAATCATTCCCGGCGGAATTCCCTCTGCTTGCTTTCCATCGATAGCTTGACAGGCAACCAGTTGGTTGCCTATATATAACAAACAGGCAACTAGATGGTTCCGTATCTGTGAATGATGATGCAGTTTTCAAGGCGCTGGCCGATGCCAGCCGGCGGCAATTGCTCGACAGGCTCCATGAGCGCAACGGGCAGACCCTGAGCGCGCTCTGCGAAGATCTGGAGATGTCCCGCCAGGCTGTGGCCAAGCACCTTGCCATTCTGGAAGAAGCCAATTTGGTCGCCTCGGAGAAGCATGGCCGCGAGAAGCTGCATTTCATCAACGCAGTCCCGATCAACGGCATTGCCGAGCGCTGGATCAACAAGTTCGAACATCGCCATCTGAGCGCGCTTTCGGCCTTGAAGAAGGCGTTGGAAGACGAGGGCAGTCAGTAACCGCGACAAGCCCAGACATTCAAACAAGGAGAAATGACATGACTGGAAGCAAATTCGTCTACGTCACCTTTATTCGCACCACACCGGAGAAACTCTGGTCGGCGCTAACAACGCCGGAATTCGCCAAGCAGTATTGGTTCGACATGGTCCATGACACTGAGTGGAAGGTCGGTGCGCCGTGGAAAATGCTCTTTCCGGATGGCCGCGTCGCCGACACCGGAGAGATTGCAGAGTTCGATCCGCCTCGGCGCCTGGCTTTCAAATGGCGCAACGAATTTCGTCCCGAGTTGAAAGCCGAGGGCTGGTCGCGCTGCGTCATGGAATTAGAGCCCGCGGATAACGCCGTGAAGCTGACCGTCACCCATGCGATCGATGTGGAGAACTCCAAGTTCATCGAGGCAGTGTCGGGCGGCTGGCCCAAAATACTGTCGAACCTCAAGTCGCTGCTGGAGACCGGAGCAGTCGCGAACAGCCAGACGTAAGGTGGAGCGCCTCGCGTTTCCGTCGGGACGCCGGTGCTCTTGCGGCGGCGTCCCGACTGCGTGCGATACTGATTGCCAGCCTTATCTTGCATCGCTCATCAGCCATCTTACCTTAGCCGTGCCGCTTTCGCTCCCCGCGGCCGCTGTTGGAGGATGATTGATGCGTTCACTCAAGTTCTTTGCCGCCATTGCCGCGTTTCTCCTGGCACTGGCGCCCGTTTCCGCTTCCGCCGAGGTCGTCGGCAAGGTCGGTGTGGATTGGACGGGCAATGACATTCTGGTCGATGCCGTGCCGGACCCGGAAGTCACCGGCGTGACCTGCCATGTGACCTATTTCGATCGCAGCGTCATCGACCGGCTGCGCAAGGGCAACTGGTTCGAGGATCCCTCCAACAATTCCATTGCTTGCCGCCAGACCGGCCCGATCGAAATCGGTGATATCAACCTGTCGCAGAGCGGCGACGAGGTGTTTCGCGCCGGATTGTCGCTCATCTGGAAGAAGCTGGTCGTCACCCGGATCTACGACAAGAAGAACGACACGTTGATCTACCTCATCCATTCACGCCAGCTGACGGATGGTTCGGCCAAGATGGCGATTTCGACGATACCCTTGTTTGGTCAGCAGGTGACATGGAAGAAGGGCAAGCCCAATTAGAGCGGATCGCGACTTCTGCGCGAAATGCGTTATCGTTACCGGGATACCGCAATCACAACTGGCGGAGAGGTAATACCAAAAAAAGTCATACTCTTGGGTTGTCGAATTGCTTCTGGTTGCTTTCGGTTTGCACCTTTTTGATGCAATTTTGAAAGCGAACACGGAGGCGACTCTTGACCCCTGTTCACGGCCTGCAAGACCGGCATCATTGGCTACACCCCTGCCAAAGCCGGTTATATGAAAAACGATCGCCCTGGAGCCGAGTTCCAGGGCGATCTTTTTGGGGTAATCTCTAACCTATTGAAATCAGGCGGCTTGGGCCAGCTGGTCTGCAATGACCGTATCGAGGTTGAGGAAGCAGACCATGGTCTTTTCCAGGGCTACGATGCCGCGGCAGAAGGCGCGCTGCGCTTCCGGAACGATTTCCGGCGCCGGCTGCAGATCTTCGCTCTTGATCGACATCATATCCGAGACCTGTTCGACCAAAAGGCCGACGAGCTTGCCGGCAATATCCGTGACGATGATGGCCGAACGCTCGGAAGGCTCCGTCATTTTCATGCCCAGGCGGCAGGCCATGTCGATGACCGGGATAACGGCGCCGCGCAGATTGATGAGGCCAAGCACGTAAGGTGGCGTATGTGGCATCGGCGTCACCGGCGCCCAGCCGCGGATTTCGCGGATGGCCATGATGTCGATGCAGAATTCCTGATCGCCGAGGTGAAAGGAGACGATTTCCAGATAGGCGCCCGATTGCTTGATGGCGTTCGTCATGTTCGAGGACTTCCCGATTGGCATCGCCGGCAAGCGACGCTCGCGATTGAAAAAGAGATCGGCTGAAGCGGCTTGGGCAGCGGCAGCATCCGGTGCTTCGGCGCAAAGCGCCTGGCTTTCCGGCGGGCGTCATGCCCTTCTGAAATAAAGAGTTTGCCGCGTTTTCGGGCGGCGGGCGAAGTCGAGTTCGACCTTTGAAAGAGATGTTGGCGCGGACAGGTTAGGATTGGTTTAACATGATCGTAAATTCTGTCTGGCCGAGCCTGAGTGAGAGACCTTGAAGCGCATGCTGCGACGATTTCGGCCCCTTGCGAACATCTTCTTGAATTGCGTCCTCAGCATCGAGCCATTACATCGGCTGGAGGGCGGATCGCGCTGCCTTTCGGGTGCGGTCGCCGGAATCGGTGAGGGAAGGCAGTCATGAGAAGCGTGCGGATTGCGATTTGGGTGGCCGTGTTGATCGTGGCCGGAATATTGGGCTGGCTGAGCTTTGGCGGAGGCAAGTCGCCCGAGGTGGCGGCATCCGGTCCCTATGGCGTGCCCTTCACGCTCGTTTCGCAAAGCGGCCAGCCGATCAGCGAACAGGCGTTTCGCGGCAAGCCGTCGGCCATCTTCTTCGGCTATACGCATTGCCCGGATGTATGCCCGACGACGCTGTTCGAGCTGAATGGCTGGCTGCAGAAGATCGATCCCGATGGCAGCAAACTCAACGCCTATTTCGTCACCGTCGATCCCGAGCGCGATACGCCGGCAATCATGGACCAGTATGTCTCCAATGTGTCGAAGCGCATCACCGGCATTTCCGGCGATCCCGCTAAGGTGATGGACATGGTCAAAGGATTCCGCGTCTACGCCAAGAAAGTGCCGGTGGACGAGAAGCAGCCGAATGGCGACTATACGATGGATCATACCGCTTCCGTGTTCCTGCTGGATTCGGCAGGCCGCTTTGCCGGAACCATCGCCTATGGAGAAGATGCAGCCGTGGCGGCGAAGAAGCTGGAGAACCTGATCAAGAAGGGGTAGGGCCCGCATGGGCGAGGGGCTTGGCGAACAGGGAAAATCCAGATCCATCCTGATCGCGGGGGCGGGGCCGGTCGGCCTTACCGCCGCGCTTGAACTCGCCCGGCGCGGCTATAGGCCCCGCATCGTTGACGATGGCGCCGGCCCGACCCCCACGGAAGAGAGCCGGGCGCTCGGCGTCAATGCCCGCACGCTGACGTTGCTGTCCCCCTCCGGCGTTGCGGAGCGCATCCTCGCCGCCGCCCAGCCGATCGAGCGTTTTCGCGTCCGCTCGGACAAGAAAATTCTTCTCCAGCTGGATACTCGAGAGGTGAAAGGCCGCTTCAGCGCCATTCGCGCCTTGTCGCAGGGCGCCACCGAGCGCCTGTTGATGGAGGCACTTTCGGCCTACGGCATCTTGCCCGAATGGCAGACGGCGTTGGTTGTGGAGGCCATATCGGACTTCCGGAAGCCGGAGGTCACTCTGCGCCGGACAAACGGTGTGCCGGAGACGGTGCGGCCGGATATTCTGATCGGTGCCGATGGCGCGCATTCCGCCGTTCGCAAGGCGACGGGCGCCGGCTTCCCCGGCGAGGCGCTGGAGGCCTATTTCTATCTCGCCGATTTTCGCTATGCGGAGCCGGTCGATACTCACTACGGCGAAATCTCGCTCTTCGATCCCGGCATGGTCGGGCGCCTGCCTGTTGCGGCCGACATCCTCCGCTATATCTCGACACTGGAGGATTTCGAAAGCCGCATCGTTCATCCGGCCGCCATTGCCGAGAAGACCTGGGCCTCGCAATTTCGCATCAACTTCCGCCATGTCGAGCCTATGGCGAAAGGCAATGTCTTTCTGGCCGGCGATGCCGCTCATATCCATTCGCCGGCCGGCGCACGCGGCATGAATCTCGGCATCGAAGATGCCTGCTGGCTTGCGTGGCTCATTGCGGAAGGCCGCGAACAGGAGTATTCGGCCTTGAGAATTCCCGCCGTGAAGCTGGTATTGAAGCAGACCTACGGCCTGACACGACTGGTGACCATGAGAAATCCGCTGGCGATTGCGGCGCGCAATCTGTTTGCGCCGCTATTCCTGCGCTTTGGCTCGGCCCATCGGACGTTGCTTCAGAGCGTCGCCGGCTATGACACACCGAGACCGCCCTGGATCGGCTGGGCCGAATAAGAACGAGAAAGAGCGACGAGTGAGCGAAATCCGCCTTTATGTGACAACGACCGAGAAGAAGGCCGCGCAGGTCCTGGATCTGATGACGCCGGTATTCGAAGACGAGGAGTTGCCGATCGCAACGACGGAAATCGACGAGAAGAACGATATTTGGGAAGCGTCGATCTATCTCTATGCCGTGGACGAAGAGGAGGTTCGTGGTCGGTTTGAAGCGCTCCTGAAGCCCACCTTCGCCGAACTTCCCATCCAAAAGGAAATACTTCCGGATATCGACTGGATCGCCAAGTCGCTGGAAGGGCTGAAGCCGGTACGGGCCGGCCGCTTCCTCGTGCATGGCTCGCATGATCGCGACAAGGTCGGCCCCAGCGATATCGCCATCGAAATCGAGGCCGGACAGGCTTTCGGTACGGGCCATCACGGGACGACGGCGGGCTGCCTGGAGACGATCGAGAAGGTTCTTGCGAGCCGCCGCGTGCGCAATGCGCTCGATCTCGGGACGGGCAGCGGCGTTCTGGCGATTGCTGTGCGCAAGCTGCGCAACATTCCGGTTCTGGCGACGGATATCGATCCTGTTGCCGTTCGCGTCGCCCGGGAGAATGTCCGCGGCAACGGGATTGCTTCGGGTATCGCGCTGGAGACGGCGCCCGGCTTTCATTCCACGGCTTTCTCCCGTCATGGACCATTTGATCTGATCATCGCCAATATTCTGGCGCGTCCGCTCATCAAGATGGCGCCGCAGCTTGTGGCACATCTGGCGCCGGGCGGCTCAGTCATCCTATCAGGTATCCTCGCCGAGCAGCGCTGGAAGGTTCTGGCGGCCTATAACGGAGCGAACCTGCGGCACGTGCGCACGATCTGGCGCAACGGCTGGGTCACCATCCATCTCGACCGGCCTTAGAATCCTTCGCGCCGCATTTAAGGCGGCAAGCCCCCTCCGACCCTTCGGGCCACCTTCTCCTGAGGGAAGAAAGAACTTGCGGTGCTGCCGTGCTTCACAATGCGATTGTCCTGCCTTGCGGGAGGGGGAATTTTGCCATGGGGCTGAAAACGAAAAAGGCGGTGCCGAAGCACCGCCTTGAGATCGATTTTCACCGATCTTGCCCGCGAGCGTGTGGAGGAGTGCTCAAGCGGGCTCTAAGCGTTCCGATTACGATCCGGTAGGGAGGAGGAGAACCGGATTGCGATCGATAAGAACGCGTAGCTCGTAAACTTCTTAGCGGCGACCGCCGCGGCTTGCGCCGATTGCCTTTGCGGTTTCGACTTCGAGCTGACGAAGCGAGCCGACGGAATGGCGTACGGTGCGACGCTCGCCAGCCAGCGCCGGGCTAACATATGCGGAGCGAGAGATAGGCATTGTCTTCAAGTCCTTGGTTCGTGCGGGTTCGTCGTGAACCCGTTTGATGCGGCGGATATAGCGACTCGCTTGCCGGCGTGGCAGGGGGGCAGCTTCATGGGAGCTATGCGTTATATGCATGTTTCCTGCCGTGAAGTTGTCATATTTGGTAAGCGATGCTCACGAAATGGGCGGATTCGTTAACGGCGGGGAGAGGAGCTGCGCGCTTGGGAGAGAGCCCGATGGCTCGATGCTGCGCATATCGTCGCCACGATCGAAAATCACGTCGCGCTTCCGGCC
Source organism: Rhizobium sp. KNZ2-6A (assembly GCF_056755475.1). NCBI lineage: Bacteria > Pseudomonadati > Pseudomonadota > Alphaproteobacteria > Hyphomicrobiales > Rhizobiaceae > Rhizobium > Rhizobium sp. KNZ2-6A. The sequence goes on from NZ_JBNDIC010000044.1 coordinate 39,165, forward strand.
ATCATGCTCTAACATACTGGCACCATTCGGTTTCACGGATTCTCCACCAGTCTCGGATCAGCTCATGTTTCAGTCTTTCGACGTCACTTCCACTCCGCAATTCGGTCGCGAGCGCGTCGCCGGTCTGCGTGCCGCCTTCGGTGATCTCGGCATCGACGGCTTCCTCGTGCCGCGTGCGGACGAGTATCAGGGCGAGTACGTGCCCAAATGTTCGGAGCGCCTGGCGTGGCTTACGGGTTTCACTGGATCGGCGGGTGTTGCGCTTATCACACACTCCCAGGCCGTGGTTTTCGTGGACGGTCGCTATGTGACGCAACTTGCCGAGCAGGTGGACCGCAGCGTCTTCACCGGCGGCGATCTCGTGAACGAGCCTCCGCATGTGTGGCTGCCGCGCCATGCGAAGAAGGGTTTCCGGCTGGGCATCGATCCATGGCTGCATACGGGCGCGGAAGTGCGACGGCTGGAAAAGGCATTGGCTGAGATTGATGGCAAGCTCGTCTTCCTGCCCCATAATCCGCTCGACAAGCTCTGGACCGACCGGCCGCCCGAGCCGCTGAGCAACGTTATCATTCAGGATATCGCCCAGGCCGGTATCCTCGCGAAGGACAAGCTTGCGACGATTGCAAACGGTCTCAAGGAAAAGAACCTCAAGGCGGCGCTGATTACCGATCCGTCCTCTGTCGCCTGGATCTTCAATATCCGCGGCGGTGACGTGCCGCACACGCCACATCCCCTGGCCCGCGCCATCATCTATGCGGAAGGTGAAGCGGCGCTCTTCCTCGACAAGCGCAAGACCCAGGTCGAGGCCGAAGCCTATCTCACGCAGATGTGCAAGCAGCTGCCGCCTTCGGAGCTCGTCAAGCGCCTGGCCGCCGCGGCCGCGAATGGCGGGCGCATCCTGGTCGACCCGGATCTTGCCTCCTACGCTCTGACCGACATCATCCGTCGTGAAGGTGGAGAGGTCGTGGAGGGCAATGATCCCGCCAAGCTGCCGCGTGCCTGCAAGAATGCCGCCGAAATCAACGGATCGGCCGCCGCCCACCTGCAGGACGGCGCCGCCATGGTCGAATTCCTTTACTGGCTGGAGACGAGCAAGCCGGGAACGGTGACGGAAATCGCTGCGGCGGAACGGTTGGAAGCCTGCCGCGCCCGCGTCGGCGAAAGCATGCAGAACCCGCTGAAGGACATCTCCTTCGATACGATCTCAGGCGCTGGCGAGCACGCGGCCATCATGCATTACCGCGTGACGACGGAGAGCGACCGGCTGATCCAGGCCGGTGAACTGTTTCTCATCGATTCAGGCGCGCAATATATCAACGGCACGACGGACATTACGCGCACGGTCGGCATCGGTGCCGTTTCCGAAGAGCACAAGCGCCTCTTCACGCTGGTATTGAAGGGAATGATCGCCATCAGCACGGCACGTTTTCCGAAGGGCACCCGTGGCTGCGATCTCGATCCGCTGGCACGCATCGCGCTGTGGAAGGCGGGCGTCGATTTCGCCCATGGCACCGGCCACGGCGTCGGCTCCTATTTGTCGGTACATGAGGGGCCGCAGCGCATTGCGCGCCTTGCCGTGCAGGAACTGCTTCCCGGCATGATCCTTTCCAACGAACCCGGCTATTACCGTCCGGGTCAATTCGGCATCCGCATCGAAAACCTGATCTATATCCGCGATCCGGAGGAGATCGAGGGCGGTGACATGCCGATGCTGGGCTTCGAGACTTTGACCTTCTGCCCGATCGACCGCAGCCTGGTTCTCGTCGAGCTGCTGACGCATGAAGAGTTGCATTGGCTGAACGAGTATCATGCACGGACGCGCGAGGCGCTGATGCCGCTGATCCATGATCGCGACATCCGTGCATGGCTGGAAAATGCCACGCGCGCGCTCGGCCATTGAGACGCGCGACCCCATTCCGCCTCAAAACGGGATGGGGTTAAGCGCCGACGGAATGTCTCCATGCCATCACGATGATCCATCCCGCGACCAGCATGTAGGTCGAGGGGTAGCGCAGGCCGACGAGAAGGGCAGCGAGCATCGCTGCTTTCGTGTCCCAGCCGCCGATAAAGAAGGCGGGGGCGACAAGCGTCGTCAGCACGGCGGCGGGCACGGCATTCAGCGCCGCTTCGACGCGCGGCGGAATGCGGGTCATCTTGACGATGAGGATATAGCCGCCGATGCGTGTCAGGAAGGTCACCACGGCTGCGGCCAGAATGAGCAAGACCATGTGCGGATTGAAATCGAACATGGTCAGACCTCGTGATTTTCGTGTGCGAGATCGGGCTTGCGGTTCGCCTTTACTGGCGGCAGCATTGCGGCGAGCGCGACGCCTGCCAATGCGCCGATGCTGACATGCCAGGGCGAGCCGACATAGCGATATGCGATGGCTGATGCGACTGCGCTGACGGCGACGACCGGCAGGAAGTTGTCGCGCGTGCGGAAGCCCATGACGATGCCGAGGAAATAAACCGGCAGCAGAATATCGAGACCGATGGCCTTGGGATCGCCGATCAGGCTGCCGAGAAGACCGCCGACCAGGCTCACCACCACCCAGGGAATATAGATCACCGCAGCAAAGCCGATATACCAGGCGAAGGTCACCGGCTTGCCGCTTTCGTGGCGCTTGATCGTCTCGGCGAATTGCGGATCGACCAGCAGGAAGAAGGTGAAGAACTTCTCCACCATAGAAAAATGCCTGATGTAGCGGGCGATCGCTGCCGAATAGAGCACGTGGCGGAAGTTCACCGCCAGGATCGACAGCACGATGAGCCAAGCCTGGACATTGTGGCCGAAGAGATCGATCCCAACCATCTGGCTGGCACCGGCATAGACGGTGCCGCTCATCAGGGTCAACTCGCCGAGCGACATGCCCTGATCCCGCGCCAGCGCGCCGAAGAGAGCGCCGAAAGGCGCCGCGGCGAGGCCGACAGGAATGCCGCCCTTCAACCCGTCAAGAAATTCCGCGCGACTCATGGTCCGCTCTGTCCTTCGTGGAAATACCGGCTTTGCTCCGGATGCGGTGTCGAGGGCGCGGATCCCGCATGGGGAACGACAACGGTTGTACCCCTTGCGCATTTGTTTCCGCGCTGTTCAATGGCGGGACGTGTAAGCCGTGTGCGCCGGGCCAGCAATTGAATTTACTTGATGGATCAATTGATTTCCTTGATCCAGCGCTTTGAGACCGCGCGCAAAATGAGAGATGGAAAGATGAAGAAGATCACCTTTTCGAAGGAGGAGAAGGCAGCCATGGTCGCGCGTCTTCAGCGCTATTTCGCCGATGAACTGGACCAGACGCTCGGCTCGCTGCCCGCCGAATTCCTGCTCGATTTCTTCACAACGGAGATCGGGCCTTATTACTACAATCAGGGCCTGCGCGATGCTCATGCCGCGCTGATGGGCAAGATGGAGGATTTCGGCGAGGCGATCTATCTACTGGAGAAGGAACCGGCCAAGGACTGATGCGGCCTCATTTTTTCGGCTGGAATGTATGCTCCAGTGCCGGGAAGGTGCGGGCTTTCACTTCCTCGGCATAGGCTTCCACGGCCTTCGAGACCAGCGGCGCCAGCTCCGCGAAATGCTTGACGAAGCGCGGCTTGAAATCGTTGAACAGGCCGAGCATGTCGTCGGAAACGAGGATCTGCCCGTCGCAGGCGGCGGATGCGCCGATGCCGATGGTGGGAATGGTGACTGCCGCGGTAATCTCGCGGGCGAGCGGTTCGATCGTGCCCTCGATCACCATGGCGAAGGCGCCAGCCTCGGAGATCGCCTTGGCGTCGCGCCGGATCTTGCCGGCTTCCTTGTCCGAGCGTCCAAGCGGACGATAGCCGCCGGTCGTATTCACCTGCTGCGGCATCAGCCCGACATGGCCGAAGACCGGAATGCCGCGAGAGGTGAGAAACGCCACGGTTTCAGCCATTTCCTCGCCGCCCTCGAGCTTCACGCCGTCGCAGCCGGTTTCCTTCAGGATGCGCGCGGCGTTGCGGAAGGCCTGTTCCTTCGATTCCTGGTATGAGCCGAACGGCAGGTCGACGATGACGCAGGCATGCTTGGCGCCGCGCATGACGGCCTGGCCATGGGCGATCATCATATCAAGCGTGACGCCGACGGTCGTCTCCATGCCGTAGAGCACCATGCCGAGGGAATCTCCGACCAAAAGCAGGTCGCAATGCGGATCGAGGAGGCGGGCAATCGGCGTCGTATAGGCCGTCAGGCTGACGATCGGGCGTTGGCCCTTCATCGTCTCGATCGCGGCGGGCGTGATGCGCTTAGTGTGTCCGACAGTGCTCATCTCAGGCGGCCTTTTCGTTGTTTGATGGCTTGCGGCCGATGACACGGTTGTCGAGCAGGCGGGTGGTGCCGATGCGGACAAAGAGCGCGACGAGGATGGGCTGTCCCTGCAAGGTCGTCAGCGGTTCCAGCGTGTCGGGATGACGAACGGCGGCGACTTCCGCGGTCGCCAGCGGCTCCGTTTCGATGAAGGCGCTCAAGGCCTCCTCGAGTGCTGCGGGGTCATCCGCGCCTAGATCGTAAAGCCTCTGGGCTTCCGCCAATGCCTTGGGAACGATAACGGCGGCAGCACGCTCCTCTTTCGAGAGATAGACGTTGCGCGAGGAGAGGGCCAGACCATCGACATCGCGAACGGTCGGCACGGGCACGACAGAAACGGGCTGCGCCAGATCCTCGACCATGCGGCGGATGATCGCCACCTGCTGATAGTCCTTCTCGCCGAAATAGGCGCTGTCGGGCTGGACGATATTGAAGAGCTTGGTGACGACCGCGGCAACGCCGGCGAAATGGCCGGGGCGAACCGCGCCCTCCAGTTCCGCGCCGAGCTTCGGCACGTCGACGACGGTTTCCATCGGGCGCGGATACATATCTGTCACGCCGGGCGCGAAGAGAAAGTCGACGCCCGCATCGCGCAGCATGGCGCCGTCGCGTTCGAGATCGCGCGGATATTTCGCCAGATCCTCATTGGCGCCGAACTGCAGCGGATTGACGAAGATGGAGGTGACGACGATATCGTTTTCGGCCTTGGCGCGGGAGACCAGTTCCATGTGGCCGGCATGCAGGTAGCCCATTGTGGGAACCAGGCCGATGCGCTTGCTGGCCGCGCGATGTTCGCCGAGCCGTTCGCGCAGAGCGGCTATCGTATTGATGGTCTCCATGATGCTCCTCCCCGGACGCGCCGCCCGGTGCATGTCCGTCTTTCGTCTTTTAATTTTGGCGGCTCTTCTAACGTGTGCGGCGCAAAAAGGCAATTCAAGGCCGCTGGCCCCGCCTGACCCGCTTCGCCCGTCCAACGACGACATTCGCTTTTCGAGCCGGTATGACAATTGTCCGTTCTGGCTTAGCGCTTTCCTCAATCTTTTGCTGTTAGCTGCCGTGCATGGCAAAAATCGTGGCATTGGCTGCATATTTCTATCAGGCGGCGGTTGCCTTCGGGCTGCTGATCGCGGTGGCGCATCTGCTGGCTCCGGCGGATTATGCGGCCTATTCGCTGTTCATCTCGGTCAGCCAGTTCGCGGCGATTTTCTGTTTCGAGTGGGTCCGCTTTGCCTGCAGCCGCTTCTATCCGGGGCAGGGGCCTGGAAGCGAAGCCTTGGAGCGCAAGGCATTGACGGTGGAATTTGCGGCGTGCTCGGCGATCTGCCTGATTGCCGCGTCGGCTTCGATCTTCTTTTCCGTATCGGCGGAGATTGCCGTGCTTGGCGGTCTGGTGGCGATCTTTCAGGGCGGCAGCGACCTGCACCTCACTATGCTACGCTTCCGCCAGGAATTTCGTGTCTTCTCAAGGCTGCAGGGCTCACGCGCCACCATTCTCGCAGCCGGCACGCTTGCGGGTGCGGCAGTTGCCCCGACTTTTACATGCACCGTCATCGGCCTGATGGCCGGCTATGGCGCTTACGGTCTCCTGGCGGTCTTCCTGACCCGCAACAGCCTGCGCGAGGCGGCGCCGTTCGAGCCAGCGCTGCTGCGCAAGCACTTCGTCTATGGCAGCGTTGCCGCCAGCGCTTCCGTTATCGGCATGCTGACGCCGCTGGGATTGAAATCCATTCTCACGGCGACGTTGGGAGCGGGGGCCGCAGCCGGTGCTCTCCTGGCGCTCGATCTGCTGCAACGCCCCTTCGTGCTGATCGTCTCCGCCCTGCAGGCCATTCAATATCCCGATGTCGTCACGACCTATGATCGCGATGGGGCAACACCTGCCTTTGCCAAGCAGTTGGGGGAATATTATTCGCTGCTGACCGGCCTGACGCTCATGACCGCCGCAGGTATCTTCGCGGTGCTGCAGCCGGTCGGCCAATTGGTCGTCGCCGCCGGTTTGCGCAACGAGTTTCTTGCCGTTGCTCCCTTCGTCATCGGTCTTGCGACATGCCGCGCCTTGACCGCCAACATGATGCCGACCCCGGCACATCTGCAACATCGGCTACTGACGATCTTCCTGCTTGCGGCGCTGGATTGCGTGTTGCTGAATGCCGGCACGCTTATCGGCGGTCACCTTGGCTCCGACAGCGATGCCGGCCTCATGGCCGGCGGCATGATCGGCGCGCTTTGCGCCATGGCGATCGGCGTGAAGGTCATGACGTCTCTTTCTTTCGATTTCGTCTGGCCGCCGGTCGTCTTCTCCGCCATCGGTCTTGCCGTGCCGGTGCTGGCGACGGCCGGTTTCGGCTATTCGCTTTGGATATCGGTGGCGGTCGGCGTAGTCGGCGGCGCGCTCTTCTGCCTGCTCGGCCTCTACAGCTACTTCGTCACCATGTTCCGGTCGCAAACTCGATCGTGAAATCTCTCAGAGATCTTCGAGAATGGAGAGCACGCGGTCGGCGCTGGCGTCCCAGGAGAAGCGGGTGACATTCTCATGGCCGCGCCGGCGCAGATCCTGGCGCAGTGCGTGGTCCGTCGCGATGCTCCGCATGGCGGAAACGAGTTCATCCTGCCGGAATGGGTCGAAATAGAGCGCGGCATCGCCCGAGGCCTCGCGCACGGCGGGGATATCGGCGGCAAGCACCGGACAGCCCTGCGTCATCGCTTCCAGGGGTGGGATGCCGAAGCCTTCATAGAGGCTTGGGAAGACGAATGCGGTGGCATGCCGCTCCAGAGCGGCGATTTCCGCATCGCTGAGGCGGCCTGGAAAGAGCATGCTGTCGTTCGACTGCTGGTCATCCGATTTGAAGACGGTCGGCGCGGAGCCGCCGACGACCACGAGCTTCTGATTTTCATCTTTCAACCCCTCGAAAGCGCGAATGGCGAAGTCGAGGTTCTTGTTCGGCTTCATCGTCCCGACGAGCAGGAAGAAGCCGTTCGTCTTCAGGCCAAGCCGCTGCATCACCGCTTCATCCGGTTCGATGGCGGCGTAGTGATCGACGGCATTGTAGACGACGTCGATGCCAGCCGAGGGAACCCGGAAGACGGAGGCGAGCTCTTGCCGCGAGAATTCGGAGACGGTGCCGATCTTGGCGGTGCGCGTCAGCACCGTGCCCAGCGCACCGTGCAGCAGGCGGTAGCTGCGCTTGAAGGATTGCGGATGGCGGAAGATCGTCACGTCATGGATGACGACCGCCTGGCGGCGATGCAGGAGCGGGCCGCTGCCGCCGAAGCCGATGAGCCGGCTGCCGCGCGAGCGCGAAAGCAGCGATGTCTGCTCCCAGACGTGCCCGGGGCCGGAACCGAAGCTGTCGATTTCGATGGCCGAGAGCCTGATATCGACGGGGGTATTGCGCGGCACGGCCAGACGCCAGCGCGCGCCTCTCAACGAGGCGGGCAGGGCGCCTGAGGAGATTTTGCGGTCGAGTGACAGCGTCAACTCGCGCGCGAAGCGCTGCACGCCGGACAAGGGCTGGCCGAGAAAACGCCCGTTGATGACAATCGACTGCACGCTAGTGGTCCCGATGACTTATTGACGGGACACAGCTTGCACCATTTTGTTTAGAGAAGGTTTAGCCCGGCCGATGCGATTTTAGGCAAGTGCATCCCCGCTGCTGATCACGGTGACGCCGCGGGCTCGCATTTCCTCGATCGCTGCCTTGACGCCAGCCGGATCGATGCCACGGCTGGCATCCTCGATGAAGCGGACGGTCGCATCAGGCAGCATTTCGATGGCGTCGAGTGCCGAGAACTTAACGCAGTAATCGGTCGCCAGCCCGCAAAGATCGAGCTCGGTAACGCCTTTGCCGCGGAGATAGGCCGCAAGTCCGGTGAGGGCTGACTGGTCATTGTCGCGGAAAGCGGAATAGCTGTCGACTACTGGGTTCTGGCCCTTCTGCTGGATGAAATCGATGGCATCGACATGGAGATCGGGGTGGAACTCGGCGTCTTTGCTGTTCTGGACGCAGTGGTCGGGCCACATCATCTGCGGCTTGCCCGAAAGCGTGCCGATTTCGAAGGGTTTCTTGCCGGGATGGGCGGAAGCGAAGCTGCCATGACCCGCCGGATGCCAGTCCTGCGAAGCGACGATCAGATCATATTTGCCGCTGTCGATGAGCTTGTTGGCGACGGGCACGACTTGATCCCCATCCGGCACGGGGAGATTTCCGCCAGGGCAGAAGCCGTTCTGAATGTCGATGAGCAGCAGTGCTTTCATGAGGCCTGTCCTTCCAGGTTTGTTGCGGCGCACGATGCCAAGCGGCGAGCCCCGGATCAAGCCCTTTGTGCCCCGCCGATCGGGCGGCGAGGCGCGAAGTGATAGAGCTTAAGCCGGCTTATGGCCCTTGAGCCCGTAGAAGGCGATGTAGACGTAGCAGATGATCGGCATCAGGAAGGCGAGATGAATGCCGATCGTATCGGCAAGGCCGCCCTGGATGACCGGCAGGATCGCGCCGCCGACGATGGCAAGGCAAAGGATGCCCGAGCCCTGGCTCGTATATTTGCCGAGGCCGTGCAGCGCCAGGCTGAAGATCGTCGGGAACATGATCGAGTTGAACAGGCCGATCGCCAGCACAGACCACATGGCGACATGGCCTGTTGTCAGCACGGTGACCACGAGCAGGATGATGACCGCAGCGGCGTTGAAGGCAAGCGCCTTACCGTCATCGATATGACGCATGATCAGCGAACCGATGAAGCGTCCGATCATGGCGCCGCCCCAGAAATAGGAGACGTAGTGGGCGGCCTCGGCCTCCGAGAGATGGGCGATGTCGGGTTGGCTGAGGAAGTTGACCAGGAAGCTGCCGATGCTGACTTCGGCGCCGACATAGAGGAAAATGCCGACAGCGCCGAGCACGAGATGGCGGTACTGCCAGGCGGAGCCGCCGCCGCGCATCGGTTCGACGGTTTCCTCGTCTTCGACTTCGGGCAGTTTCAACGCAGCAAAGACGGCGGCGAGCACCAGAAAGGCTGCGGCAAGCAACAGGTAGGGGAATTTCACGGCGCCGGCTTCGGCAAGCCGCATGGCGTCTAGCTGTTCGGGGGTAGCGTTAGCGGCGGCAACGGTCGCGGCCGACAGGATCAGCATCGCGCCGAAGTATGGTGCGATCGTCGTGCCGAGCGAATTGAAGGCCTGCGTCAGGTTCAGGCGGCTGGCAGCCGTATCCGGCGGTCCCAATACGGTGACATAGGGGTTTGCGGCGACCTGCAGGATCGTGATGCCGGTGGCGAGAACGAAGAGCGCGCCCAGGAAGAGGGCATAGACGCGATAGCTGGCGGCCGGGATGAACAGGGCGCAGCCGACCGCGGCGATCGTGAGGCCGACGACGATGCCCCACTTGTAGGTGATGCGCTTCACGAGTGCTCCAGCCGGCAGCGATACGATGGAGTATGCGCCGAAAAAGCAGAGCTGGATGAGCATCGCTTGAGTGTAATTGAGCTGAAAGACGCTCTTTAGGTGCGGGACCAGAATGTCGTTCAGGCAAGTGATGAAGCCCCACATGAAAAAGAGTGAGGTGAGTGCGATAAGCGCGAATTGGTAATTGCCCTGGCCTTGGCGTGCGGATGCACGGGCGCTGGTGGGCGCAGAGCTTGTTGCTGAGCCAGCCACTTTTTATCCTCGGTTCTTGTTGTTGCCAGGCTTCGAGATTCGACCCGGGCGAAAAGCCCGAACGGGCCGGAAGGACTGGCAGCGGCTTGCCGAGACGCCCGCAAGAAGCACGGAATCCCGAAGCCGCTTAAATCGATATAATCGATTGGATCATTATTGGTAGCTTGCTAGGAATGCGGATTTTGCAATGCAGCAATGCGGTTTGCTGCAATGGCGAAGACGTCGAGTGGAGCAATCCTGCTTTTCTGGCTGCATGCCCGCCTGGCATCAGCTGCTGTTCAGATAGCCGAGTACGGCACGCTGCACGCGAAACGCCAGTTGATTTTTATCCTGATCGCCATGTTCTCCGGCGGCGTCGACCATTCCCTTTATGATCGCCACCACGTCCCGGCTTGCAATATCGATATCCGCCTGCGGCGGCAGGTCCGGTCGCTGGAGCGTTGCGCGCGTGAGCTCGAAGAATCGCATCTTGACCCGTTCGGTGGCGGCATCGAGCGGCAGGCGTGCTTCTTCGAAGTCGAGCAGGCGAGCGAGAGCCGGCCGACGAAGCTGCTGTTCGACGCAGGGGAGGATGAGCGCTGACAAAGCCTCCTTACCCGTGGGCTGAGTAGCCGCGCTTTCCGCCTGCTCGACGAGGCGGCTCGTTTCCCTGAGGATCAACGCTCCGATCAGCGCGTCCTTGCGCGGGAAATACTGATAGAGCGAACCGACGCTGACACCGGCCTTTTCGGCCACGGCGTTGGTGGAGAAAGCTTCATGGCCGCGTTCCTCCAAAATGCGAGCCGCAGCCTCCACGATCGCCTCGACGGTCGCGAGCGAACGGGCTTGTTTCGGCGCTTTTCTCGGCGCGGGGCGGCTCTTCAGAGGGCTCTCGGACATGTTCCTGGAATGCGAGTGGTAAAAAGCGAATTATCGCTCATATTATAGGTCAAGGCTCAGCGAAACAAGCGTTTCAGCGACATCCGGGGATTGAACTCCTTCGGCGTGTTCGAGAGCGCATGCGTGCGCGACGTTCGCCATTCGGGCGGAGAGACAAATGGAGACAAATGCATGTCCAGCGAAACCAAAACCGCCATCGTCACCGGTGCATCGAAGGGCATCGGTGCCGCCATTGCGAGGCATCTTGCCGCCGATGATTTTCAGACCGTCGTCAACTATGCATCGAGTTTCCGTGAGGCTGAGGATGTCGTCACCGGCATCGAGGCGGCCGGCGGCCGCGCGATCGCGGTCCGTGCGGATGTGGCCGATGCTTCGGCTGTTATGGCATTGTTCGATCGTGCCGAAGCTGAGTTCGGAAAGGTCGATGTGCTCGTCAACAATGCCGGGATCAGCAAGTTCTCGCCCTTGGCCCAGGTGAGCGATGAGGATTTTCAACAGCAGATCGCCGTCAACCTCACGGGTACCTTCAATGGAATGCGCGAGGGTGCAAAGCGGGTGAGGGATGGCGGCCGCATCATCAACCTGTCAACGAGCATTATCGGCCACTATTCCCCCGGCAACGGCGTCTACGCGGCGACGAAGGCGGCGGTGGAAGCGATGACGCATACGCTCGCCAAGGAACTCGGCACGCGCGGCGTGACGGTCAATGCGGTCGCACCAGGGCCGATCGCCACAGAACTCCTGTTCAAGGGACGATCCGAGGAGCTGATCCAGCGGCTGATCAACGACATCCCGCTTGGCCGTCTCGGGCTGCCGGAAGAGATCGCCCAGATCGTGTCGTTTCTTGCCAGCGCTGAGAGCGGTTGGATCAACGGCCAGATCATCCGGGCGAATGGCGGGCGCAATTGAAATCATCGTCGGCGGGAAAGCGCCTGACATGCTCGATCAACGCGCGAAGCTTCGGAGCCGTGTTTCTGCTGGGATAATAGAGATAGAAGCCCGCAAAATAGGGGCAATAATCCTCGAGGATCGGCAGCAGCTCTCCACGGCCGATGAAGGGGCGAAAGCTTTCCTCCATTCCGAAGGAGATACCGGCACCGGCGACGGCAAGCTTGATCATCAGGCCCATGTCGTTGGTGGTGATCGTCGACGGCACGGTGACGCTGAATTCCCTGCCTGCTTCGGCGAACTCCCAGCGATAGGGTGCCGATTTCGGGGAGGGGCGCCAGCCGATGCAGGCGTGGCCGGCAAGGTCTGCCGGGTGTGACGGCATGCCGAAATGCTCGCGATAGGATGGAGCGCAGACGGCCAGTTGTCGTTCCACGCCTGCGATGGGTACGGCGATCATGTCCTGCGCGATGACCTCTCCCAGCCGCACGCCGGCATCATAGCTTTCGGCGACGATGTCGAATTCCTCGTCCGTGACGGTGATATCAAGCTCCACCTCGGGATATTGATGGACGAAGGCGGCGAGGAGCGGGCCTGCCAGAAAGCGTTCGGCAATCGAGGAGACGGCAAGCCGCAGGCGGCCGCGCGGAAGTTCCGTCAGCGCTTCGGTTCTCGCCAGCGCCGCACGCATCTCCTCGACGGCCGGCGCGACCCTTTCATAAAGCCGCTCGCCGGCTTCGGTGAGGCTGACGCTGCGCGTCGTGCGCAGCACAAGCGCGATGCCGAGATTTTCTTCCAGGCGACGGATCGTCTGGCTGACGGCGGAGCGTGTCACGCCGAGGCGTGTGGCCGCCGCGCGAAAGCTCCGCTCCTCCGCAACGAGGGCAAAGACGGCGAGCGCATTCAGATCTGGCTCCATTGGTTATTTTTTCTTTCCAATATGGGAAGGAGGTGATGGCTTATCGAAACAATGGCTGGTCCTTACAGTCAAGGCCTCATGACATGGATCAAGAAAGGATGAGGTCATGCCGATGGATAAAGTCATTCTGATAACAGGCGCTTCAAGCGGAATCGGAGAGGGCATTGCCCGCGAACTTGCCGCCGCCGGCGCGAAAGTGGCGCTGGGTGCACGGCGCGTGGAGCGCCTAGAGACTCTGGCCGCCGAGTTGAGCGCTGCGGGCGGCACCGTGCTCGCTCACCCTCTCGATGTGACGGATCGCCAAAGCTTCGATGCCTTTGTGGATGCCGCCCGGCGGACTTGGGGACGCGTCGATGTCATCATCAACAATGCCGGCGTGATGCCGCTGTCGCTGATGGCGTCGCTGAAGGTCGAGGAATGGGATCGGATGATCGATGTCAACATCAAGGGCGTGCTTTATGGCATCGCCGCGGTCCTACCTGAGATGGTCGCACGCAATTCCGGCCAGATCATCAATATCGCGTCGATCGGAGCGCTTGCGGTCTCGCCGACGGCTGCGGTCTATTGCGCCACGAAATATGCGGTGCGGGCGATCTCGGATGGGTTGCGGCAGGAACACAAGACGTTGCGCGTCACCTGCATCCACCCCGGCGTCGTCGAAAGCGAGCTTGCCGACACGATCACCGATCCCGTCGCCGCGGAGGCGATGAAGACCTATCGTGCCATTGCCTTGAAGCCGGATGCCATCGCGCGTGCCGTGCGCTTCGCCATCGAACAGCCCGAGGATGTCGATGTCAACGAGATCGTCGTGCGCCCGACGGCCAACACGTAAGCGGCGATGGAGATGGCTTTGTTCGTCCGAAGTCTCGCCCTGGCTCTTGCCGCCTGCGCCATATTCATCGTCACATCAGAGGTCTACGCTACCATGAACAACAAGCCTGCTGCATCCGCGACCATCCAGCAAAGCCATCCTTACGTCGGCATGTGGGTTACCGCCGATGGCTATGTGCGCCACAATCTGCTGCCGAACGGCCGCTATGACGAGGCGCGCGGCCGGCGCGAAAGCGCCTATCAGGGGCGCTATGAAGTTCGCGGCGATCACATCGATTACTGGGACGACACCGGCTTTACCGCAGACGGAGATTTCATCGACGACGTGCTTCACCACGGGGGCATGATCCTCCATCGCCAAAAGTAGGGAGTATCGAATGGCGCCATCGCGAGACCGGTAGTGTCCCGCGATGGCTTCCTTTTTGTTGCCGCCGTGGTGATCAGTCGAATGCCAATCCTTCTTCCGCGATGGATTTGCGCACGGCATCGCGCTGCCTCATGCGCAGATACCAAGCCTTGAGATGGTCGAGTTCATCGAAGTGGATCCCTGCCTTGTAGTAGGATTTGAGCCAGGCCGCCTGACCCCATCCCGTCAGCGCGAAGAGATAGGCATCGGCCACCGTGAAGCTGTCGCCCATCAGGAAGGGGCGATCGGCGAGGTGCGCGTCGATCCATTGATATCGCTTTTCGAGCTTCGGCCTTGCCGTCTCGACATAGTTTCCCGCCAGCCGCGCATAGAGGAGCGGAATGAAGCCCTTGTGGATTTCCGTCGACAGGAAACCGAGCATTTCCTGCAGCTTGTAGCGCGCCATCGTGCGGGCAGCCGGCGCCAGTCCGGCCTCGGGCTTCAAATCCGCCAGATATTGGACGATGGCCGGCCCTTCCCGCAGACGATTGCCATCGGTGAGTTCGAGAACAGGGACATAGCCGTGCGGATTGACGCCATGGAAATCCAGCCCCGCCTCCGTCTTGTGACTGATATGATCGACCTTGATCAGCTCGACCTCCAGGCCGAGTTCGTTGATAACGATATGGGGCGAGAGCGAGCAGCTGGCGGGCATGTAGTATAGTTTCACTGGGGATCTCCATGGTGTTTCCTGTGCCAGCTTCCCTTGGAAAGCCGGCTGTTGAACCATGTAGTCTCTATGGTATGGAATCGTAAGAACGGAAAAGTTTGACATCTAGGTACAAAAATTATACCGGCTCGAGCATGAGGTTTGCGCGATGAAAAAGACCGTGACTGGCTGCTCCGTCGAGGAGGCGATGCATTTGCTGGGAGGCCGCTGGCGTCTGCTGATCGTGTCCTATCTGGTCGATGAACCCAAGCGCTTCAACGAGCTGCGACGGCTGATGCCCGGCATCTCGCAGAGGATGCTCACGCTGGACCTGCGCGCGCTGGCGGAGGCCGGTCTCATCCGGCGGACGGTCTATCCGACGGTTCCCGTGAAGGTCGAATATTCTCTGACGAAGGATGGGACACGTCTGGAGAAGGTGGTGGCCGTGGTCAAGGAATTCGGGCTGTGGCTGAAGGATCGGGATGCGCAGAGGACTGAGGAGCGTGAGGCTTCACCAGAGCTCGTAGTATAGATCGCGCCAAATCGGGATTTGTCTTTTCAATCAGCTCGATCTTCCACTGGCGATACCAGCGTTTCAGGGATTTTTCGCGTTGAATGGCCGAAACGATATCTGCGTGGTCTTCATACCAGACCAATCGCGTACACTCATATTTCCAGGCGAAGCCGGGTGTCAGGCCCTCGCGATGCTCATAAATGCGGCGCTCGATATCGGCCGTGACGCCGATGTACAGCGTGCCTCGCTTGTGGTTGGTGATGATGTAGGTATATCCACCCATGCGTGTAGGATGCTGGTGGGGATGATGGTCGTCAAGAGCTAATAGCGGTCGTGACAGGGTTTGCATTTGCCACCCTGCTACACCTCTAACTCCGTCATCCTCGGGTCAAGCCCGAGGATGACGGCATTAGTGGCGAACTATGCAACATGGGTTAGCTCGACGTTTTCCGGTAATGAGAAATCGGCTCGCAGTTAAGGCGAGTTGGTAAAAAATAAACTCAATCAAAAATATGCACTCGTATCGATTGCATCCAGCAGCAAATATAATATTGTTTACTTGGAGATCGAATTTTGGGGCACTAATTATGTCGTTCAAAGAACAAGTTGCAGAACTATCGAAGCGAGCGATTGCTGCGCAAAATATTGCTCTTACTGAAGAGGCGACAAAAAATGCCCTTGTTATGCCATTTTTGCGCACACTTGGTTTCGATGTCTTTGATCCGACCCAGATTGTGCCGGAGTTTATAGCTGATGTTGGCCTAAAAAAGGGAGAAAAGGTCGATTACGCCGTAAAGATAAACGACAGGATTGAGTTTATTCTGGAGGCAAAGGCGGTTAGCGCGAATCTTTCACAGGCTCAATACAGTCAACTTTACCGATATTTTTCGACCACAGATTGCTCCATTGCCATTCTCACCAACGGTATACAAATCTGGTTTTTTACCGATCTTGATGCACCCAACAAACTCGATAGTAATCCGTTCTTTAAATTTGATCTTTTCGACTACGACGATAACGATCTGAAAGAGCTAGAAAAATTTCATAAAGAAAAATTTTCAATTGAAGACATCAAAAGTTCGGCCAGCACGCTAAAACGGATGAAAGCGACTATTAACTGCATAGAAGCGCAGTTTAATGATCCTGATGACGAATTCGTTCGATTCATTTCGAAGGAAATACACGATGGTAAGCTCACTGCGGCTGTTGTCGCTGAGTTCAAGCCGATAATCAAACGTGCCTTTGAGGATCTAGTTCGTCAAAAAATCCAAAGGAAACTGAGTGCGGCGTTCAATGAGAATGTGAACATCCCAACGATTAAGGACGTAGATTCGGTCACACAAATCAATGACGACGGTGATGGTATCGAAACGACCCAAGAGGAGATTGACGGTTTTAATATTGTGCGAGCGATCGGAGCAGAGCTAGCAGATGTCTCTCGAATTGTTATGCGCGATCAAAAATCTTACTGTGGTATCAATTTCGATGACAACAATCGCAAACCAATTGTTAGATTGCATTTTAATTCCAAGACCAAATTTCTAACAATCTTCGATGCGGAAAAGGCTGGATTTCGATTTGATATCACGCAGACCACCGATATCTTTAAGGCCAAAGCGCAGATTCAAGCTGTGATCCAGTCATACGTCGGCTCCTGATCAAACCCTCTCCACAAACCCATCCAACACCCTTTTCTGCCCGGCGCGGTCGAATTCGATGGTCAGCTTGTTGCCCTCTATTTCCGAGACGTTGCCGTTGCCGAACTTGATGTGGAAGACGCGGTCGCCGACCATGAATTTGGAGGGTTCGTTGGAGGTGGATTTGGCCACCAGCTCGCCGTCGATGGTGCGCACCTTCGGGCCGCTTTCGCCGTAGCCGATGCGTTCGACGGCATGGCCGGAGCGGCTGCCCCAGTTGTCGCGCGTCGCATCGTTGCGGTTGGCCTGCGCGCGCTTCCAGCCGGGCGTGGAGTAGGAATTGGCGAAGGGATCTGCCTTGTCGAAGCGGGACTGGCCGTAGCCGCCGCGGCCATACCCGCCATAGGATTGCTCGACTTCGGCGACCTGGACATGCGTTTCCGGCAGTTCGTCGAGGAAGCGGGAAGGTATGGTCGACTGCCAGAGGCCGTGGATGCGGCGGTTGGAGACGAACCAGATGTGGCAGCGGCGCTTGGCGCGGGTGATGCCGACATAGGCGAGGCGGCGCTCTTCCTCCAGGCCGGCGCGGCCGCTTTCGTCGAGCGAGCGTTGGTGCGGAAACAGGCCTTCCTCCCAGCCGGGCAGGAACACTGTGTCGAATTCCAAACCCTTGGCGGAATGCAGCGTCATGATGGAAACGGCGTCGAGATTTTCGTTCTGCTCGGCATCCATGACAAGGGCGACGTGCTCGAGGAAGCCGCGCATGGATTCGAAACTATCCATGGAACGGATGAGTTCCTTCAGATTTTCCAGGCGTCCCGGCGCTTCCGCCGATTTGTCGTTCTTCCACATATCCGTATAGCCGGACTCTTCGAGAATCTGCTCGGCAAGCTCGGTATGGGGGGTGTTTTCGAGCAGGCCCTGCCAGCGGCGGAAGGATTGCACGACGTCGAACAGCGCCTTGCGCGCCTTCGGCTTCATCTCGTCCGTTTCGATGATATCGGCCGCCGCCGCCAGCATCGGGATATCGCGCGCGCGGGCATAGTCGTGCAAAGCGCGGACCGTGGTGTCGCCCAGACCGCGCTTCGGCGTATTGATGATGCGCTCAAAGGCAAGATCGTCGGCCGGCTGGCAGACAAGGCGGAAATAGGCCATGGCATCGCGGATTTCGAGGCGCTCGTAGAAGCGCGGGCCGCCGACGACGCGATAGTTCAGGCCGAGCGTGACGAAACGGTCTTCGAATTCGCGCATCTGGAAAGAGGCGCGCACGAGGATCGAGATGTCGTTGAGATTGTGCTTGTTACGCTGAAGCTGCTCGATCTCTTCGCCGATCGCGCGCGCTTCCTCCTCGGAATCCCAGGAGGCATGCACCTGCACCTTGATGTCGTCGGGATCGGAGCGATCGGTGAACAGCGTCTTGCCGAGCCGGCCTTCGTTATGGGCGATCAGATGCGCGGCGGCACCGAGAATATGCTCGGTGGAGCGGTAGTTGCGCTCGAGCTTGATGACCTTGGCGCCGGGAAAATCCTTCTCGAACCGCAGGATATTATCCACCTCGGCGCCGCGCCAGCCATAGATCGACTGGTCGTCGTCGCCGACGCAGCAGACGTTCTGCGGCTCGCCCTTCTGGCGCTGCGCCAGCAGGCGCAGCCACATATACTGCGCCGTATTGGTGTCCTGATATTCGTCGACGAGGATATAGCGGAAGCGCTGGTGATAATCCTTCAATATATCAGGATTCTGCCGGAACATATTGATCGGATGCAGCAAAAGGTCGCCGAAGTCGCAGGCGTTCAGCGTCTTCAAGCGGTTCTGATA
>NZ_JBNDIC010000045.1:0-56915 GCF_056755475.1 Rhizobium sp. KNZ2-6A
ACCTATAGCCGCGCCTTTGCTGTGATCAGTGAAAAGATCCCGGCATTTACCAAGCTCATCAACCGCATCGGCGGCGAGCAGGTGCGCAATATGGGCACCATCGGCGGCAATATCGCCAACGGCTCGCCGATCGGCGACATGCCGCCGCCGCTGATCGCGCTCGGCGCAACCGTCAAACTTCGCTCGACGGCAGGCACGCGCAGCCTGCCGGTGGAGGATTTCTTCATCGATTACGGCAAGCAGGATCGCAATCCCGGCGAGTTCGTGGAAAGCATCTTTGTACCCTACCCCGCCGATGATGCGCATTTTGCCGTCTACAAGATCTCCAAGCGCCGCGACGAGGATATTTCGGCCGCTTGCGGCGCTTTCCATCTGTCATTGGATTCAGCCGGTAATGTCGCAGATATCAGCATCGCCTTCGGCGGCATGGCCGGTACCCCGAAGCGCGCCCGCACCGTCGAGGCCGAATTGATCGGCAAGCCGTGGACGGAAGCAGCCGTTATGGCCGCACGCGACGCCTTCGACGCCGACTACACACCGCTCACCGATTGGCGCGCCTCGGCCGAATACCGCCAGCTAACCGCCAAGAACCTCCTCATCCGCTTCTATCTGGAAACATCGGGTGCGCCGCAGGAATTGAAGCGTTTCGCGACGGCGGAGGTCTGAGCCATGGACAAATCCACCTTCGAAGAGCGCAAGGTCATCAACGGCTCGATGCATGGGTCGCTGAAGCATGATTCGGCACATAAGCATGTGACCGGAGCCGCCGATTATATCGACGATATTCCCGAGCCCGCTGGCCTGCTGCACGGCGCGCTCGGCCTTTCCGATCGCGCCCATGCCGAGATCGCCGGCATCGATCTGTCGGCCGTCAAAGCCTATCCCGGTGTCGTCTGGGTCTTCACCGGTGCCGATATCCCCGGCGTCAACGATACCAGCTCCAACGGCATGCATGACGAACCGCTGCTTGCCGAGACCAAAGTCGAATTCCACGGACAGCCGATCTTCGCTGTCATCGCGGAGACCCGCGATGCTGCCCGCCGCGCCGCCCGCCTCGTCAAGATCGATTATCGCGATCTGCCGCATTGGAGCGATATCGATGGTGCGCTCGCCAATGGCGCACCGCTCGTCTACGAGCCGATGACCCTGAAGCGCGGCGAGCCCGAAACCGAGATGGCCAACGCCAAGCACCGGATCAAGGCGCAGATGCGCATCGGCGGTCAGGAGCACTTCTATCTCGAGAGCCACATCGCCATGGCAATCCCCGGCGAGGACGATGAAGTCGCCGTCTGGTCATCGACGCAGCATCCGAGTGAGATCCAGCATATCGTCGGCCATGCGCTGAACATTCCGTCCAATGCCGTGACAGTCAATGTGCGCCGCATGGGCGGCGGCTTCGGCGGCAAGGAAACGCAGGGAAACCAGTTTGCCGCACTCGCAGCCGTCGCCGCCAAAAAGCTCGGCCGTGCCGTGAAATTCCGTCCCGACCGCGATGAGGACATGAGCGCGACCGGCAAGCGGCACGACTTCCTGGTGGATTACGAAGTCGGCTTCGACGACGAAGGCCACATCCATGCCGTCGATGCCAACTATGCCGCACGCTGCGGCTTCTCCTCCGATCTTTCCGGCCCGGTCACCGACCGTGCGCTCTTCCATGCGGATTCCAGCTATTTCTATCCGCATGTGCATCTGGTCTCGAAGCCGCTGAAGACGCATACCGTCTCCAACACCGCCTTCCGTGGCTTTGGCGGCCCGCAGGGCATGGTCGGCGGCGAGCGCATGATCGAGGAGATTGCCTATGCGCTGGGCAAGGATCCGCTGGAGGTCCGTCGCGCCAATTTCTATGGCCAGCCGGGCTCCGGCCGGACGCTGACCCCCTATCATCAGGAGATCACCGACAACATCATCGACCGCGTCGTGGACGAGCTGGAACAGACCTCCGACTATCAGGCACGCCGCAACGCCATCCTCGAGTTCAACCGCTCCAGCCGCTTCATCCGCAAGGGGATTGCGCTGACGCCGGTAAAATTCGGCATCTCCTTCACCATGACCGCCTTCAACCAGGCAGGCGCTCTGGTGCATATCTATCAGGATGGCTCCATCCACCTGAACCATGGCGGCACCGAAATGGGCCAGGGCCTCTATACGAAGGTGGCCCAGGTTCTGGCCGACAGTTTCCAGGTCGATATCGACCGCGTGAAGATCACCGCGACGACCACAGGCAAGGTGCCGAATACATCGGCGACGGCCGCATCATCCGGCTCCGACCTCAACGGTATGGCGGCCTATGACGCCGCGCGGCAGATCAAGGAGCGGCTTATCGCCTTCGCGGCCGAGAAATGGGGCGTGGGTGCCGAGGAAGTGCAATTCCTGCCGAACCGCGTGCGTGTCGGCGAAGAGGAAATTCCCTTCCCGGATTTCGTCAAGCAGGCCTATTTCGCCCGCGTGCAGCTTTCGGCCGCCGGCTTCTACAAGACGCCGAAGATCCATTGGGATCGGAAGGCCGGCCGCGGCACGCCCTTTTATTACTTCTCCTATGGCGCCGCCTGCTCGGAAGTGTCGATCGACATGCTGACCGGTGAATATCTGATCGACCGCACCGACATCCTCCACGATGTCGGCCGCTCCCTCAACCCGGCGATCGATATCGGCCAGGTCGAAGGCGCTTTCGTACAGGGCATGGGCTGGCTGACGACCGAAGAGCTCTGGTGGGATGCCAAAGGCCGACTGCGCACGCACGCGCCGTCGACCTACAAAATCCCGCTCGCCTCCGACCGTCCGAAGATCTTCAACGTGCGGCTGACGGAATGGTCCGAAAATACGGAGGCCACCATCGGCCGCTCCAAGGCCGTCGGCGAGCCGCCCTTCATGCTCAGCATATCCGTGCTTGAAGCGTTGTCGATGGCGGTGGCCAGCGTCGCGGATTATCGCATCTGCCCACGCCTCGATGCCCCGGCAACGCCTGAACGGGTGCTGATGGCGGTCGAGCGACTGAAGGGGATGTGAGGCCTTCCCGGCAAAGGCTTTCTCTCACTGCGATAGTGGCCAATAGCGTGCCGAGAACCGCAAGAGAAGACCGCATGTGCCGCAAGTATACCCCCCTCTGTCACTGACGTGACATCTCCCCCACAAGGGGGGGAGATTGGTAACTCGTAGCTTCTACGCGTACCAAACGAGCATTGTGCCTGTAGAAACTATGTTGCGATGTTTTCTTAGGCGGTACGGTAAACTCCCAACGATCTCCCCCCTTGTGGGGGAGATGTCACGAAGTGACAGAGGGGGGTGCACACTCTCCACACCTCAGCCCTCTCATCTCTTGTCGCCGTTCCTCAAAGCCTTCCGTACCAGCGCCGCACGCCATCCTCATCCAGATCGGCGCTAAAGGACCAGATCCGGAGGGCCATTCCGCCTACAGCACCTGCCTGTCATCATAACGCGGCTCGCGCCCGTCGAGAAATCCAAGGTCACGCTTCAGGCGGTCCGGCATCTCGTCGAGATCGAGATGCGGCGACGGCTCTGCATGCTTCCCAAAGGCCTGCGTTAACGATTCCAGAAGACGTTCCAGAACCGTGGGCCTAGCTGCTTGCACCTGCTCCACAACATAGCAATCCATGACAACACCTCAATCAGATCAGCGATATGAATTGCAGTTTGTCGCGAAAAATGCTGAAATTCCAATCGAACTATCATCTACATACATAAAGAGAACTTATCCATGAAGCTATCGAAGCGCTTCCCGCTGAATGCCCTGCGCGTCTTCGAAGCCGCGGCCCGGCTCGGCAGCTTCACCCGCGCCGGCGAGGAACTCGGCATGACGCAGACGGCTGTCAGCTATCAAATCAAGTTGCTTGAGGAGACGACGGGCGAGCCCCTATTCCTGCGCCGTCCACGGCAAATTCTATTGACCGAGGCCGGAGAGCAACTCGCACCAAAAGTCGCGGAAGCCTTTGGCATGCTGCAGGAGGCCATGGCCTCCATCAGCGGCGACGCCGAGACCACCCTCCATATCCATTCTACCCCCACCTTCGCATCCCAATGGCTGGCACGTCATATCGGTACGTTCCAGCTCAAGCACCCCAAGATCGCCGTTCGCCTCGCTACGTCAGCCTCGATCATCGATTTCGCCCAGGAGCCTGCCGATATTGCCATACGCGTCGGGCGCGGAGCATGGCCCGGCTTGCGCGCGCACCTGCTGATGAGGATGCATTTCACGCCCATGCTGAGCCCGGCCCTGGCCGAGACGATCGGCGGCGTGCACGAGCCTGCCGATCTCCTCAAACTGCGCATCATCGATGCCGGTGATCCATGGTGGGTCCAATGGTTCCAGGAGGCAGGCGTACCGGATCCCGGCCTTCAGGGCAGGCCGCGCAGCCGCCTCGGCGCACAATCATTCGAAGCAAGTGCGGCCATAGCCGGCCAGGGTGTCGCCGTGCTGACCCCTGAATTCTACGCGGATGATCTGGCCTCCGGACAGCTTATCCAGCCCTTCGATCTTCTTTCGACAGACGGGTCCGACTATTGGATCGCCTATCCGGAGAACAGGCGTCATACACCGCGCATCCGCGCATTCAGGGACTGGATCCTCGGCGAATTCGGCATGCCGCTGGAATAACGCTCAATCAGACATATCGGGCGCATAGAAACAGCGCGGCGTATTCTCGTCCGGAAACAGGCAAAGGTGATAGGCTCCATCCGGCGAGCGCATCGTCTTGCCCTGCGGCAGATTGAAGATATGCGCATGCGTTACGTAGCGATGGTCGCCAGGATTGAGCGTCACTCGATAGCCTCCCGGCACGATGGTGACGGTGCGCGATGGGATCATCTCGCAATCGCCTGTCTTGCTGTCGCCACTGCAACAATAAGGATCGTAGGACCAACCGGAGGGCGCCTCATGCGCCAGGGCGAAGGCTACGGAGAGAAGAAAAAATACGAACGCCAGAATACCACGCATGGGCAATTCTCCGTCGAAAAAATAGACGGCTGCCGCGGACACGGCCCGCTCCAAGCAGCCGAAGGCATTTTAATAAAAACTACCATAATCTGATCTAATGCGCCCTGGGCGCCAGACAAGGCCGCGGCTTTTTACCCGCACATCAAACGCCCCCTCTTCCATACGCTGTTAACATTCTGCAAGGTGTCGAGTCGGAGGAAGAAAAGGGGAACTGAATGTATGAATACGCCATAGCGTGGGAGTGGCTGGCCTTTGCTGCCCGCTGGTTCCACGTCATAACCGCCATTGCCTGGATCGGTTCGTCCTTCTACTTCATTGCGCTCGATCTCGGGCTGGTGAAGCGCCCGCATCTTCCGCCCGGCGCCTATGGCGAGGAATGGCAGGTTCACGGCGGCGGCTTTTATCATATCCAGAAATATCTCGTCGCCCCCGCGCAGATGCCGGAGCATCTGACCTGGTTCAAATATGAGAGCTATTTCACCTGGCTTTCCGGCTTCCTGATGCTGTGCATCGTCTATTACGGCGGCGCCGATCTCTTCCTCATCGACCGGCATGTGCTCGATGTCAGCGTCCCCGTCGCGATCCTGATTTCACTCGCCTCGCTTGCCGGCGGCTGGATCGTCTACGATCTGCTCTGCAAATCGCCGCTCGGCAACAATACTTGGGGGCTGATGATCGTGCTCTATGCCGTGCTGGTCTTCATGGCCTGGGGCTATACGCACCTTTTCACCGGCCGCGCCGCCTTCCTCCATCTCGGCGCTTTCACGGCAACGATCATGTCCGCCAACGTCTTCATGATTATCATTCCCAACCAGAAGATCGTGGTCGCCGATCTCATTGCCGGCCGCACACCGGACCCCAAATACGGCCGCATCGCCAAGCAGCGCTCGCTGCACAACAACTACCTGACGCTACCTGTCATCTTCTTCATGCTGTCGAACCATTATCCGCTGGCCTTCGGCACGGCCTATAATTGGGTGATCGCGGCGCTGGTGTTCCTGATGGGTGTCACCATCCGCCATTGGTTCAACACTACGCATGCCCGCAAGGGCCGCCCGACCTGGACCTGGATCGTCACAGTCGTCCTCTTTATCGTCATCATGTGGCTTTCAACCGTTCCGAAGGTGCTGACTGGCGAAAAAGAAGCCAACGCCGTCTCTCCTGCCTTCCAGCAGTTCGCCTCTGACGTCCATTTCCCAGCCGTCAAGCAAATGGTCTCCGCCCGCTGTTCCATGTGTCATGCGGCCGAGCCCGTCTATGAGGGGATTGTGCGCGCGCCGAAAGGCGTAACGCTGGAAAATGACGCGGAAATCGCTATGCATGCCCGGGAGATCTATATCCAGGCCGGCCGCAGCCACGCCATGCCGCCCGGCAACGTCACCGACGTCACGCCGGAGGAGCGCAAGCTGCTGGTCGCCTGGTTCGAAAGCTCCATCGGAGAAAAGAGCCAATGACCACCCTTCTGCGCGGCCGCCTGCTTTCCTTCAAGCGCCTGCCGCAAAGCCTCGACGACACGGACAGCTACGCTTACGAAAGCGATGGCGGCCTGCTGGTCGAGAATGGCATAATCGTCGCCACCGGCCCCTATGCTGATATCAAGGCGCAGGCGCCGGACGGCGTCACTGAAATCGACCATCGTCCGCACCTGATCCTGCCGGGTTTCATCGACATGCACCTGCATTTCCCGCAGATGCAGGTGATCGCCTCCTATGCCGCCAACCTCTTGGAATGGCTGAATACCTATACTTTCCCCGAGGAATGCCGCTTCGTCGAAAGCGCGCATGCGCAGCGTATAGCCACCCATTTCTACGACGAGATGATCCGCCACGGTACGACGACGGCCGTCGCCTATTGTTCGGTGCACAAGACCTCCGCCGACGCCTATTTTGCCGAAGCCATGCGTCGCAACATGCGTATGGTCGGCGGCAAGGTGATGATGGACCGCAACGCTCCCCAGGGTCTGCTCGACACGCCCGAGATGGGCTACGACGAAACCCGCCAGGTGATATCAGACTGGCACGGCAAGGGCCGCAACCACGTCGCCATCACGCCGCGCTTCGCCATTACCTCCACGCCGGCGCAGATGGAGGCGACCGCGACCCTCGCGCGCGAATTCCCGGATCTGCATATTCAGACGCATCTTTCCGAGAACCACGACGAGATCAAGTTCACCTGCGAGCTCTATCCGGACGCGATCGACTACACCGACATTTACGCCCACTACGGGTTGCTCGGTCCTAAAAGCCTGTTCGGCCACGCGATCCACCTTTCCGAGCGCGAAGCCGATGCCATGAGCGAGGCCGGCGCCGTCGCCGTCCACTGCCCGACCTCCAACCTCTTCCTCGGCTCCGGCCTCTTCCCGCTGAAGGTGCTCGCTCGCCGCGAAAAGCCAGTGCGCATCGGCGTTGCCACCGATATCGGCGGCGGCTCCAGCTATTCGATGCTCCGCACCATGGA
Organism: Rhizobium sp. KNZ2-6A; assembly: GCF_056755475.1. Classification (NCBI taxonomy): domain Bacteria; kingdom Pseudomonadati; phylum Pseudomonadota; class Alphaproteobacteria; order Hyphomicrobiales; family Rhizobiaceae; genus Rhizobium; species Rhizobium sp. KNZ2-6A. The sequence goes on from NZ_JBNDIC010000045.1 coordinate 7,409, forward strand.
TGAAGCCTACAAGATCCAGCAGCTTCTCGGCGAACGGCTGAACCCGCTGGAAAGCTATTACTACATGACGCGCGGCAACGCCGAGGCCCTGTTACTTGCCGACAAGATTGGCACGCTCGACCCCGGCACCGAAGCCGACTTCATTGTCCTCAACGCCGCCGCAACGCCGGCCATGGCGCTGAAGATGGAGGTGACGAAGAGCCTCACCGAAGAGCTGTTCCTGCTGCAGACCATGGGCGACGACCGCGCCGTCGCCGAAACCTACGTCGCTGGAAAGCCGATGAAATCAGCTTTAGGTTGAACAAAATTACTCAAAATGATATCGCGTGGCGATGCGAATTATCTCACGCCGAACACTAAAGGAATTTACCGCGAGTTTGGCGGGACACCGGGATCACGCCGCGGTTAAGACTGCCATTGACAGCTGGTTTGCCGAAGTGAGTAAGGCAACCTGGAATAGCGCCTCGGATGTGAGGAAATTGTTTGCAACAGCAAGCATCATCAATGCTGAGCGCATTGTCTTCAACATCAAGGGAAATGACTATAGGCTTGTCGTTGCGATTGACTATGAAAAATCCATTATTTGGATAAAATGGATTGGTTCGCACAGAGACTACGACCGGATTGATGTCTCGAAGGTGAAAATATGATTGAGTTGAAGCCCATCCGTTCCAGCGACGATTACGAGGAAGCCTTGGAACTGTTTTCGACGCTTTGGGGCGCCAAGAGCGGCACTCCGGAGGGGGATAAGCTTGACATCCTTGCAACCTTGCTAGACGCCTACGAGACCGAACACTTTCCGATGGACAAGCCCAGCCCAGAGGCTATCGCAGCGTTCCGTGCCGAGCAAAGAAACGACGGAGAATCTAGCTCCGTAACGTCAAACGGCAAACATGTTTTCCGGGTGGTCAGAAATGAGGATGGTGGCTTCTTCTATCTCTTTGTCTCTCCGAATGGCGAAATCATTCTCCAGTCGGAGATTTTCAACTCCAAAGCTGCCGCGTTGAAAGCAATCGAGGCATTGAAAGCGAGCATTCCGGATTCGAAAGTATCCGATCAAGCCGCTTGAGCGGGCTTCCAAGCGCAGTTGTCTCCCCCCAATTCCAAGCCTCGCTCAGAGCACAAATCTATCGAGAAATATTGCCATGACCGCGCCGCTTACCATCGCCGAACTGAAGACGCTTGCCCGGCGGCGCGTCCCGAAAATGTTCTTTCAATATGCCGATTCCGGCTCCTGGACGGAATCGACCTATGAGGCGAACGAGGCGGATTTCGCCAGGATCAAGCTGCGCCAGCGCGTTCTCGTCGACATGTCCGACCGGTCGCTGGCGACCAGCATGGTCGGCCAGAAGGCTTCCATGCCGGTTGCGCTGGCACCGACCGGCCTTACCGGCATGCAACACGCCGATGGCGAGATGCTGGCGGCGCGCGCGGCGGAGGAATTCGGCGTTCCCTTCACGCTCTCGACAATGAGCATCTGCTCGATCGAGGACATCGCTTCGGTGACGAAACAGCCCTTTTGGTTCCAGCTCTACGTGATGAAGGATCGCGATTTCGTCCTGAACCTGATCCATCGCGCCAAGGCGGCGAAATGCTCGGCGCTGGTGCTGACGGCCGACCTGCAGATCCTCGGCCAACGCCATAACGACATCCGCAACGGGCTTTCAGCGCCGCCGAGATTCACGATGAAGAATCTCTGGCAGATGGCGACGCGGCCGGGCTGGTGCATGAACATGCTGAAGACCAAGCGCCATTCCTTCGGCAATGTCATCGGTCATGCCAAGGATATTTCCGACATGACGACGCTGTCGCATTGGACGCATTCGCAATTCGACCCCAAGCTGTCCTGGGACGATGTCGCCTGGGTCAAGAAGCAATGGGGTGGCCCACTGATCATCAAGGGCATTCTCGACGTCGAGGATGCGAAAGCGGCCGTCGATACCGGCGCCGACGCCATCATCGTCTCCAACCATGGCGGCCGGCAGCTCGACGGCGCCCCCTCCTCCATCAGCATGCTGCCAAGGATCGTCGACGCGGTGGGCGACCAGATCGAGGTGCATATGGATGGCGGTATCCGCTCCGGCCAGGACGTGCTTAAGGCCGTCGCGCTCGGCGCCAAGGGCACCTTCATCGGCCGCCCTTTCCTCTATGGTCTCGGCGCCATGGGCAAGGAGGGCGTCACACTCGCGCTCGAGATCATCCGCAAGGAACTGGATATCTCCATGGCGCTGTGCGGCAAGCGGGATATCAAGGCAGTGGATCGGACTATTATCGCTGATCTCTAGCGCAGCCAGCCCGTCGCCAAGCCGCTCGCCCACTCCGCACGGCCATTCTGCGCCGCCAGTCTCGCCATCGCCATGTGATCGTAGGCGACCTGCCGGAAGATCGGCAGCCAGTTATCGCCGGTCTTCTCCAGAATGGCGTAGGAGGCAAAGCGGTTTCCGACTTCAACCTTGTGATATCTAGGTAGGTCGTCGTCATAGGCGGGGCAGCCGACGCTGCCGGGATTGACGATCAGGCGGCCATCGGAGAGCTGGACGGCACGCGGAATATGGGTATGTCCACAGAGGATCAGCGGAAAATCGATGCCGGCGGCCAGCGCCTCGATTTCCTCGATCGGCTTCAGATGGACATGACCGTCCACTGAGACGGATTCCAGCCAGTAGACGTTATCGGACGTCGGCGTGGCGTGGCAAAGATAGGTCTCGTTTTGATAAATCGTGCTGAAGGGCAAGCCGCGCAGCCAATTGAAATGGTGCTCAGCAAGTTCCGAATGTGCGGCCCGGTCCGAAACATGCATGGCCTCAGGGGCTTGCTCGATCAAATACCGGTCATGATTGCCGCATACCGTCAGCGCATTCAGCGCCAGCAGCATATCGGCCGTCTTGCCAGCCGTCAGCGGCCCGCTGAAGCAATCGCCGAGATTGACGATCTCCGTGATGTCCTGCTTCCTGATATCCTCAAGCACCGCCTCGAGCGCCAGATGATTGCCGTGAATGTCCGCGATCGCAGCAAAGCGCAAGTCTCAGCTCCCGCGATAGGTGGAATAGCCGTAGGGCGATATCAGCAGCGGCACATGGTAATGCGCCGTCGTATCGGCGATGCCGAAGCGGATCGGTACGAGATCTAGAAAAGCCGGCTCCGGCAGCTTGGTGCCGCTGGCCCGCAGATAATCTCCGGCGCGGAACAGCAGTTCGTAAGTGCCGGCAATGAAGCTGTCGCCGATCAGGATGGGGCCGCCATCCACGCGTCCGTCGGCATTGGTCGTGACCGTCTTCAGATGCTTACGGGCGTCGCCCTCGATCCTGAAGAGATCGATCACCAGGCCTTCGGCCGGCTTGCCGAGGGCGGTATCGAGCACATGAGTGGTCAGTCCGGTCATAGCGTTGGCGCTCCGATGATGTAGGGCGTTTCGAAGAAATATTCCTCCAGATTGTTTCCTGCTCCGTCGCGATCGACAACAAGGAAATCACTCTGCTCTCCGAGCGCCATCAGCGGATAATGCCAGCTATTGACCCGATAGTTCACACCCTGGTCGCCGCTCGCCAGGAAAACCTGTGGCTTGCCGGGCCTGCCGCTCTCATCCTGAGCGACGACGACCAGAAACGGCCGGCCTTTCAGCGGCACGAAACATTGGCTGCCGAAAGGATGGCGCTCCATCATCTCGATCGTGAAGGGAAAGGCGCGCGGCTGGCCGCGAAAGAGGTTCAGGATGACCCGTGCCCCGTCGCCTATGGCTTCGGCAGCGGACAGCGCATGGAAGCGCTCCGTCGTACCGCCATTGATGAACCGCATCGTTGCGGGATCGGCCTCAATCACATCGCCGAAAGGTGCAAACGCGGCCTTCGTCAGTGGATGAATTTCAAGATGCTGTGTCATTCTATGATCATTCGCCTTCCGCTCGCCAATGGCGAATGGAATCCAGTTGTGAGAGCAATTCCGGAAGAGATTTTTGCGCGATGTCCCACAGGGCCGTCACCTCGATGTCGAAATAGCCCTGCGCAATTCTACTCCTGAAGTCGTGCATCTCATGCCAAGGCAGTTCTGGATGGTCAACGACGAATTCCGGATACTCCTCCGCAATGCGCGCGGCCGCCTCGCCGATCATCAGGAGGGTCATGCCGACGGCGCGCTGCTTCCCGACATTCTTGAAAAACGCGCCTTGATCAATTCCGCGAAGGAACTGACCTGCCTCGGATACAGCTCGCTGCATGTGATCTAGGTGGGCGATTAGCCGATCCAGGCTCATAGGACACAGCCCCAGTTTGTGAAATACCAAGTCATGAGCGGCGTGGAAAACAGCTCGCCGTCAGCCTACGGGAAGCATGGATTGCAGGCGCAGCAAAGCGATCTTTTCGACCTGAGCCGCCGCGGTCGCGAATTCCGCATCCCGATCATTGTCAACACGCGTTTCGAAGGCAGCGAGGATATCGTCCTTGCCGAGCCCCTTGACCGCGATGATGAAGGGAAAGCCGAATTTCGTCACATAGGCGGCATTGAGTTCGGTGAATCGCGCATGCTCCTCGGGGCTTAGCCGATCGAGGCCCGCACCGGCCTGCTCCTTGCGGCTGTCTTCCGTCAATTCGCCGGCAATAGCCAGCCGGCCCGCCAAGTCGGGATGGGCCCGCAGTACGCCAAGCCGCTCCTCCTCGCTGGCGGCACGGAAGAACTGCACCAAAGCGGCATGCACGCCGCTCGAGGTCAACGGCTCGGCAATGGCACCGGCATCATAGGCGCGCTCGGCGATGAAGGGAGAATGCTCGAAGACGCCGCCGAAGCGGCCGACAAAATCGGCCCGCGATATCATGTCAACGCTCGCCCCCTGGCATATGATGCTCATGCCAGTGGTTGGCGATGTCGATACGCTTCGGCATCCAGACCTTGTCGTGCTTCTGCACATATTCGATGAAGCGCCGCAACGCGGCAGCACGGCCGGGACGGCCGACCAGGCGGCAATGCAGGCCGACGGACATCATCTTCGGGCTGCCCTGCTTGCCCTCTTCATAGAGCGTGTCAAACGCATCCTTGAGATAGGTGAAGAACTGGTCGCCGGAATTGAAGCCCTGCGGCGTGGCAAAGCGCATATCATTGGTTTCGAGCGTATAGGGGATGATCAGGAACGGCTTGCCGTTCAAACCATCGACCCAGAAGGGCAGATCGTCGGCATAGGAGTCGGAGGAATAGAGGAACCCACCCTCCTCCATGACGAGCCGCAGCGTATTGTCCGAAGGCTTGCCCTGATACATTCCGTAGGGCCGCTCGCCGGTGAGTTCGGTGTGCAGCCGCACGGCCTCGAGAATGTGCTTGCGCTCCAGATCCTCCGGGAAATCCTTGTATTCCAGCCAGCGATAGCCGTGGCTGGCAATCTCCCAGCCGGCTTCCTTCATCGCGGCAACCGCCTCCGGATTGCGTGCCATGGCAAGCGTTACACCATAGACGGTAGCCTGCACCTTGAGCTCCGTGAACATGCGCCACAACCGCCAGAAGCCGGCACGCGCGCCGTATTCGTAAATCGATTCCATGTTGAGATTGCGCTGGTTCGGCCAAGGTGCCGCGCCAACGATCTCGGAGAGCAGGTTTTCGGAAGCCGGATCGCCGTCGAGAATGCAGCTTTCACCGCCCTCTTCGTAGTTGATCACGAACTGCACCGCGATGCGGGCATCACCGGGCCATTTGGGATCCGGCGTGTTACGGCCGTAGCCGATGAGATTGCGGGAGTAATTTTCCGACATTGAAGCACCTTCTCTGATCAGCGGACGGTAGCATCCATGCCAGGAAAGTCGAGACGGAAAGTGGGAAAATCACTTTCTCTTCAATGGCGAGCCCGCCGCGCTAGCCTACGCGATCTTCCGGGCGCTGATCTTTCCCATCGGGTGCAGCGAATGCACACGGAAGGGACCACCGGAACCGTCTTCCATCATCAACGCGATATTGGATACCGGGACCGGTGCGGCAAGCGCCGGCTCGAAGAAGTCGCGCAATGACCGCTCCATGCGCTGCAGATCAGCCGGGCCGACAGTGCCCGTCAGCATCATCTGAAAGCGGAACTCGTCCATTACATGCGGATGACCCCAGCGGTGCAGGTTGGCGAATTGCGTCGCCGAAAGGCCGTCCGGATCGATGCGCTCGATCTCCGCCTCGGTCAATGGCGCGCGATACTGGTCGAAGGCCTGAACCAGGGATGCCGCCAGGAAATGCATCTGCTGACTGGGGGCGGATGCGACGAGGCCCAGCGCTCCGCCAAGCCGCGCGACCTCCAGCCGAGGGATTTCAAAAGGCGCGACGGAGCCGGAAAACCGCATGAGATCGCGCAACATCGCGGCCTCGGACATATCTTCCACCAGCCGGAAGGGCGCCTTCAGCAAGCCCATGAAACCATAACGGCGGGGAACGGCGGTATAGAAGGCAATCTCGTGTATGCCGAGCCCGCGAATGGCAGGCGGATCGACCATCTCGCCGGAATAGACATTGCGGCCGAGCCAATTTGCCGCCGCAAGCGTCAGCGGATCACTCGCGGACGGCGTGAAGCAAATGGCGTAACGCATAAATTCCTCCAAGGCACGATAGACCGGCTGACCGGCATGGGCTCACGGCCAAGGAGATAGGTGATTTGCGTGACAGATTGACGACCCAAAAGGAGCATGAATTCACGTTTTATGTGATATGACTGAAATATGACTTGCTAAAGTGAAACTCTGCGGCAACTGGAAGCTACAAGGCATGTCCGCCGCCTCCCGCACCGCCGCCTCGGCCAGCCGATGCGCCAATCCGAAACTCACCTTGAAGCCGCCCGTCAATGCGATCAGCGACGGGTGGTCGGGATGCGCGCCCACCATCGGATCGCGATCGACCGCCTTCGGCCGCAGGCCGGCCCAGCGTTCCACCACCTCCGCGCCGGCCAGCATCGGCGCCATGGCGCGCGCTGCGATAAGCAGATCGTCTAGCTGCCCATCGGTCGACAGCGGGTCGTCAAAACGATTCTCGCTCGTGCTGCCGACCGCGACCAGTCCGTTCTCATGCGGAACGATGTAGAGGCCATCCCGGAAAATAACCGGGAGGCCCCCATCGACATCGGCCTTCAGCATGGCCGCCTGTCCCTTGACCGGTTGGCCAAGCGAGGACTTGCGGCCTGCCGTCAACGCGTCGAGGATCGGAAACGACCGATGCCCCGCGGCAAGGATACAGCGTCCGAAGCGGATATCGCCCTCGCTCGTCCGCGCGAGCCCCCCATCCGGATCGATGCTTTCGACTGCAACGCCCTCGGCCAGCCGGACATGTAGTGCCCCCATAAGAGATCTCTGAAGCACATTCAGCAAAGCACGCGGAGCAACCCGCGCCGCAAGCGTATCGAAGACGAAGCCGCTTTCGCCGGCTGCGGGATCGATCCAGCCTGGAACAGGCGCCGCATCGAGCACATGCCAGTGAAACCGGCGCTCCTCATGCTGCCAATGCGTTTCCGCATCCCGGGAATGCCCAAATGCGATCTGCCGTAGATGCGGTTTCGGCAGCGGGATCAGCCGGCCGGCGCGACGGTAGCCCGCCGAAAGCCCCGTCTCCGCCTCCAATGTTGCGACTTCCTCTTCCAGAGCCACCAGCGCATCAAACTGAAACTGCTTCTTCTCAGACCATTTATCCGGCATGTGCGGCATCAGCGCCCCAAGCAGGCCGCCGCTCGCCCCTTGCCCGAAATGGCCGGCTTCGACGAGCAGGGCCTGAATGCCGAGACGCTCGGCGTGAACGGCTGCCCACAGGCCCATGATCCCTCCGCCGACGATCAACAGATCGACGGACGATTGACCGACGGGTCGTGTGGGATTATCGGCTCTTTCCATGACAGATCCAGTTTCCGATCGGACTGAAGCGTCCGAAACCAATGCGGCAAGCCCGGAGCTCGAATGGCGCGACGGCGATATGCCCTATTCGACGGCCTTTGGCGACCATTTTTATTGCCAGACCGACGGCCGGCTGGAATGCGGCCACGTCTTCCTGGCCGGCAATGGCCTGCCCGCCCGCTGGCAGGAGCAGCAAAACTTGCTCATCGGCGAGCTCGGCTTCGGCACCGGCCTGAACTTCTGCGAGACCTGGCGCCAGTGGCGGCAGCAGGAGGGATCGGGTTCGCAACTGCATTTCATGTCGTTCGAACTCTATCCCATGCGTGCGGACGAGATCGACCGTGCTCTGTCGCACTGGCCGGAAATCGATCGCGAACGTCAAGCCCTTGTTGCCGCCTGGCCTGACGATCCGCAAGGCATAGTCTCGCTGGCGCTCGATCAAAACACGCGCCTCAGCGTCGTCTGCGGCTCGGCGCTGGAGGGAGTGAACCTCGCGCAATCAGGCTTCGATGCCTGGTATCTCGACGGCTTCGCACCGTCGCGCAATGCCGACATGTGGTCGCCCGAGCTGATGCGGGCCCTCTACGACAAGACAGCTCCCGGCGGCACCTTCGCCACCTACGCAGCCGCGGGCTTCGTGCGCCGAAACCTGCAGGCGGCTGGATTTATCGTCGAGCGACGCAAGGGCTTCGCCGGCAAGCGGGAAATGCTCTGCGGCGTCAAGCCGGCCTGAGGTCGGGGCTCATTTCGCAAGCGGGACGATGACCGTCGCCGGGGATCAAGCCAGCTCACCCAAATGCTGGCGAACCCAATTGGCCTCCTCCGATGCCGTACGCCGAAAGTGCCGTTTAAAGTCACGGCTGAACTGGGCGGGACTGGCGTAGCCGACCGATGCCGCGACCTCCGAGATCGTCCTGTCGTGGCGCGCGAGCATCAGCCGCGCCTCATGGAGCCGCATCGCCTTTAAATACTGTATCGGACTGCTGCCCGTCAGAACCTTGAAATGGACGTGGTAGGAGGGGACGCTCATGCCTGCTTCCCGCGCCAGTACGGCGACCGAAATCTCGGAACTGTAGGTTTCGCGCAGCCGGGCCAGGCTTCGCACGATCCTCCCGGACGTGCCCCGTTGCTGCAGGGCAGAAATCACCGCACCGCCCTGCGGGCCGACAAGCACCCGGTAATGCAGCTCGCGCAGGATTCCTGCTCCCAGAACCGCGAGCTCGACGGGATCACCCAGCACCCGCAGCAGACGCAGCACGACGTCCTCGATAACCGGCTCCATTGTGCTCGATATCAGACTTCGCACCTTGTCGGCCTTCGGTTCGGAAACCCTCATCCCCATTTCCGAGGCGATCTCCGCAGCCAGAAGCATGTCGAACTCGACATAGACGGCAAGCAAGGGGCGTTCTGCGCTGGCCGAGGACTCCATCCGAAACGGAACAGGCACCGATACTGCCAGATAGTGCTCCTCATCGTAGAGATACACCTCGCCCTCAAGCATACCCTGCTTTCGGCCTTGCAACACGAATACCGCACCCGGTTTATAGAGCACGGGAACGTCGTGAAGGACCGTCTCGGTCCTGAGAATGCGCACGCCGGCAAGCCCAGTCGGGTTGTATCCCTGGCGAGGAGCAAGAAGTCCCGCCAGCTCCACCAGTTCCTGACGCTTCGACTTCCCATTCTCCATCTTCATAGGATTTGGCAAGGTATTCATAGTTTTCGCGATCGCCGACAGCAGTTTCGAAGATTATCAGTCATCAGCATCAACCAATCAAGAAGAGAACGCCAAACATGTCACGAAAAACCTTCTTCATCACCGGCGCGAACTCCGGCTTCGGCTTCGCGATCGCAGCGGCCGCGAGCCGCCAAGGCCATAAGGTTATCGGCACCGTCCGCTCTGAACAGTCGCGGGCAGCTTTTGCGGAACGCCTGCCGGCGGCACGGTCCGTCCTATGTGATGTGACGGAGTTCGACCGGATAGCCGACATCGCTCAACAGGTCGAAGACGAGCATGGACCGGTCGACGTGCTGATCAACAATGCCGGCTACGGTCACGAGGGGATCCTCGAGGAGTCGTCCCTCGAGGAAATGCGGCGTCAGTTCGACGTGAACGTCTTCGGCGCCGTCGCGGTCGCTAAAGCCTTTCTGCCGCGCTTTCGCGAAAGGTGCAGCGGCTTCATCGTCAACGTGACCTCGATGGGCGGCATGATCACCATGCCCGGCATCGCCTATTACTGCGGAAGCAAATTCGCCCTTCAAGGCATTTCGGAAGTCATGCGTGCGGAGATGGCGCCATTCGGCGTTCGAGTAACCGCCCTATGCCCCGGCTCTTTCCGGACGGACTGGGCCGGGCGCTCGATGATCCGGACCGAGCGCTCGATCGCGGACTATGACGCGCTGTTCGATCCGATCCGGCAGGCCAGGCAATCTAAAAGCGGCAAGCAGCTCGGCGATCCGGACAAGCTCGCAGCAGCCGTATTGGACCTGATCGAGTCCGATACGCCTCCGCCGCAGCTCCTGCTCGGCAGCGATGCCCTCGGCCTTGTGACGGACAAGATCGAGCGCCTCAAACAGGAGATCGAAGCATGGAAATCCGTGACCGTGTCGACGGATGGCTGAGAGCACCCGCCGTCGCGATGGCCGAAAGCCGTCATCGAGCCTTGCGCTCGGCCTATCGAGCTGAATCTTAGCTGTTGGAGCGATCGGCCTGGAAAACCGCGTCGCCGAGATAGCGCTCAATCTTCGCCTCGAGAAGTTCGGGGCTGATCGGTTTCGACAGGCAGTCGTCCATGCCCGCCTGCATGCATGCGATGCGATCGACGTCCAATGCCTGTGCAGTCACCCCGATGATGGGCACATGCCGTCCCTGCTCGGTCTGCGCTTCGAATTGCCGGATCATGCGCGTTGCCTGATGGCCGTTCATGACCGGCATGGAAACATCCATCAGGATCAGCGACGGCCGCAATTGACGCCATGTGTCCACCGCCGCCTGGCCGTTCTCAACGACGAGGAAGCGAAGCCCGGTCGCCTGCAGGATCTGCGTGAAGACGATCTGGTTCACCTCGTTGTCCTCGGCCACGAGAACGTCGATGGCGTTGCCGGGGCTGGTCGGCGTTATCCGGTCGGTGGCCTCGATCGCAGCTGCAGCCTCGGCCTCTAGCGGCAACGGCCGGGCAGCGGAGCCCGGCTGCTCGTCTGCGTTTTTCCGCCGCGACGCGCGCACGACATCGATGATCGTGTTGCGCAGCACATTGGCACGCACGGGTTTCATCAGATGCGCCTGACCGTTGACGGTGGTAAAATCCTTGTCGCGACCGGCGACGCCCATCGATGTCAGAAATACGATCGGCAGCGCCTCGAAGCGTGGGTCGGCGCGCACCGCATTTGCGATCTGATAACCGCTCATGCCGGGCATGCTGTAGTCGACGATGATCGCGTCGACCGGTACGCCCATGTCGAAAGCGGCATCCAGAATGGCAAGCGCGGTCTTGCCGTCCTCGGCCGCGTGGCTGTCGAAACCCCATTGCGCCAATTGCTCAGCCAATATGCGCCGATGGATCTCGTCGTCTTCCACGATCAGGATCCCGGCGCGCTTCACGTTGGCCGGCAGTTCCGGGACCTTGCCGCGTGGGGCGACCAGCGGCATGGGCAGATGAACCGTGAAAACCGATCCCTTGCCCCATTCGCTCTCGACCGACAGCGAACCGCCGAAAAGATCGACGAGGCCTGCCGTAATGGCAAGGCCCAGACCCGACCCTTCGAGGCGCCGCGCAAAGGAAGAATCCGCCAGCGAGAATTTATCGAAGATCGTATCGAGCTTCTCGGCGGGAATGCCGATCCCGGTATCTTCGATGCGGAGCACGAGCAATATGTCGTCGTCCGGCGCGGATTGGCTGTCCAGCTCCACCAGCACGTGGCCGCGTTCGGTGAACTTGATCGCATTGCCGACGAGATTGGTCACGATCTGGCGGAAGCGGCCGGCATCGCCAAGCGTTGCCGCCGGCACGCCCGGAGCAATGCGCACCATCAGCTCGATATTCTTTTCAGACGCGGCGGCGGCCAGTAGCGTCGCTATGTCTTCGACCGCTTCGGCGGGGTCGAATGCCATCTTGCGCAGATGCATATCGCCGGTGTCGATGCGCGAAAAATCGAGAATGTCGTTGATGATGGTCAGCAATGCATTGCCCGATTTGACGATGATATCGACAAAGGTCTTTTGCCGCGGATCGAGATCCGTCTTGCCAAGCAGCTCCGCCATGCCGAGCACGCCGTTCATCGGCGTGCGGATTTCATGGCTCATATGGGTCAGGAATTCGGATTTCGCCCGATCTGCGGCATTGCTGCGCGCCAGCAGCAGCTGCAGGTCCGCCTCGCGTTCCTTCATCTCGGTGACATCGGTAAACACCACCGTCCAGCGGCGATGCTCGCCGATCGCGGCGCCGAGCTGTATCCAGCGGTCGCCGACGACCTGGAACACGCACGAGATCGGCTTGCCCGCCGCAACGCTCTCCGCCCATGATTCCCTGAGACCCTCGGAACCATTGCCAAAGTCACCGCGTTCCGCGCAATAGTCGAACGCCGCTGACCAGTCCCTGCCCACCTCGGTGAGCTCGGCCGGCAGTTTCAGCATGTCCTTGAGCCGATCGTTGGCCAGCAGGATCGCGCCATCCTGGACGATCAGCAGGCCTTGCGACATGGCCTGCATGGCATCCGCCATCAACTCACCGAGGTGTTCCAGCGCCAGCCGCGTCTCGGTGATCTCCCTGGATTGCTGCTTCACGGAAGAAATATCCATGTAGGACATCAATGTCCGGCCATTGGAAATCTGGCGCGCATCGATGATGACGGATTTGCCGTCGGCAAAGTTCACTTCCGTCTGTAGATGCTCGCCGCCCTTGCGCAGCTTGGCCAGCCACGCCTGATATATGTCGTCGACGCTGCGGCCATCGGCACCGAAGCGTGCCAACTCGTAGTGCTTTGCGATGATATCGCGATAGGGGCGGCCTCCGAAGTGCTCGTCCTTCGAATATTCCCAGATGTCGTAGAAGGCATCGTTGACGTATTCGACGATATGGTCGCCGTTGTGGATCAGGACGCCGATCGGCATCGAGCGGAGGATATTGTCGAGATCCTGATGCAGCGCTTCGGCACGGGCCTGCGCCTCGATGAGCTGCATCTCGCGCTGCTTCAGCGCCGAAGTATCCGTGACCGAACCCACGGCGTAATGCTTGCCATCCGCCGTCGTCGCGCGGTTGAGGCAAATCTTCACCGGATGCGTCACCTGCTGCCGGTCGACGATTTCACTTTCGAATTCATGCCTCCGCCCTTCCTGCAGCACGGCTTCGTTTTCCACGAAGAAATCGTCGGCGCCGACGTCGAACATTTCATGCTCAGTCTTTCCGAGCATTTCGTCACGATCGAGCCCGGTAATATCGGCATGGGCCGCATTGGCATAAATCAAGCGATGGCTGGAATCGCGCACGAAGGTGGCAACCGGCAAGCCTTCCAGAACGCTGCGGAAAAAACCGGGCTCATCGGCCTCCCGTTGCACTGCCCCGGCAGCGGGGGCATCGCGCGCGACAGCCGGTGCGGCGAGGAACACCCCGAATATGTAGACACGGTCTTCAGACGGGGAAAAGCTCTCGATTTCCACGCGCAAACGCTGGCGGCCCGACGCATCGAAGCACAGCGCGACCTCCTCCGAACCGAAGACGAGAGCGCGACGCTCCTTGTCCTCCCTGTCGGCGCTCTCGCCAGCATCGAGGAGGTCCTGGCTACGATTGCCGATGAAATCGGAAATATCGCCGCCGAAAAAACGCGCATAGGCATCGTTGACGGCGACGTACCGAAGCTCGCTGTTCTTGATGTAGGCGGGCCTGTCCAGATTGGCGATCCGGCGGCACACTATGTCAAGCAGTTCACCGTCCAGGGTCAAACGGAGCCCCTCTTCTCACCGCGCATGATAGTTCATGAAACGACGCTCTAACACATTTGGCTTTAACAAGGCGTTAACCATGTTTAACCGCCACCGAAACGTCGCGTTCAGACTATGCACTATCCTATAACGGCCATGTCTTGGTCGCAAACGACGGCGGCACGCCGAGGCAAACTCTGCCAAGAATCCGTCAACGGATCATTGGGAGCGAGCGGTATGAGCGACGAAGCAAGCCTGACCTTGAACGAAGCGCAGGCCGCGGCAGTGACGGGCGAACGGCGGCGGCGGGCCGGCGGTCGCGGGGCCGAGCGCGGCCGCAAGCCGAGCGGCACGAAGTATCTCAATTTGGTCAATAATCTCGCTCGCACGGAACTCCTGTCGCCCGAGGCCCTGGACGATATTCACGAGGCGTCGCTGACCATCCTCGAAGAGATCGGCATGGATATCATCCTGCCGGAAGCGCGCGAGCGCATGAAGGCCGCCGGCGCCGACGTGACGCCCGGCAAGGAGCGCGTACGCTTCGACCGCGACCTAATCCTGGAGCTGATCGCCTCCGTTCCATCGACCTTCACCCTGCATGCCCGCAATCCGCTGAGAAACGTCGAGATCGGCGGCCGCAATCTCGTCTTCGCCCAGGTCGCCTCCGCGCCCTTCGTCGCGGACCGCGAAGGCGGCAGGAGAGCCGGAAATCAGGAGGATTTCCGCAAGCTCATCAAGCTCGCCCAGTCCTACGACGTCATCCATATGACCGGCGGCTATCCGGTCGAGCCCATCGATATCCATCCCTCGGTGCGCCATCTCGATTGCCTCTCCGATATCGTGAAGCTGACCGACAAGGCCTTCCACTGCTATTCGCTCGGCCAGCAGCGCAATCTCGACGCGATCGAGATCGCCCGCATCGGCCGCGGCATCGGCATGGAGCAGATGGAGCGCGAACCCTCACTCTTCACCGTCATCAACTCCTCATCGCCGCTGCGTCTCGACGGGCCGATGCTGCAGGGCATCATCGAAATGTCGTCGCGCGGTCAGGTGGTGGTCGTCACGCCCTTCACGCTGGCGGGCGCCATGGCGCCGGTGACGATTGCCGGCGCGCTGGTGCAACAGAATGCCGAGGCGCTCTGCGGCATCGCCTTTACGCAGATGGTGCGCAAGGGCGCGCCGGTCATGTATGGCGGCTTTACCTCGAATGTCGACATGAAGACGGGCGCGCCCGCTTTCGGCACGCCGGAATATATGAAGGCCGTCATCGCAGGCGGCCAGCTCGCCCGCCGCTACGGCATCCCCTACCGCACATCCAACACGAACGCCTCGAACACGCTCGATGCCCAGGCGGCCTACGAATCGGCGCTTTCTCTCTGGGCCTTGACCCAGGGCGGCGGCAATTTCGTACTCCATGCCGCCGGCTGGAGCGAGGGCGGCCTGACCGCCTCTTTCGAGAAATTCATCCTCGACGTCGACATGCTGCAGATGGTCGCCGAATTCCTGACGCCGCTCGACGTCAGCAGCGACGCCTTGGCGCTCGACGCCGTGCGCGATGTCGGTCCCGGCGGGCATTATTTCGGCACGGCCCACACGCTCGCCCGCTATGAAACCGCCTTCTATTCGCCGATCCTGTCGGACTGGCGTAACTACGAGACATGGACGGAAGCCGGACGGCCGACAACCTACGATCATGCCAACCGTATCTTCAAGGAAACGCTCGCGCGCTACGAACAGCCGCCGCTCGACGCTGCCATCGAGGAGGAGCTCGACGCCTTTGTCGCCAGACGCAAGAAGGAAGGCGGCGTCCCCACCGATTTTTAGTTGAAAATCAAAGGCTTTTACCGCCTCATCATGAACGAAATTTAATGTCGCGGCTCTCTTTTTAGTCGCGACTTCGCCCCCTTTCCCACGCACCTTCAAACTCGGCTTCGGCTGGGAGGCCGCTGTTTTTTGGAAAGGGATATCAATGTCTGTGCTTCGCACTTTAATGACGGCCGGTTTGATCGCGCTGACGCTTGGCAGCGCCACGGCCGTAACCACCACCAATGCCGGTGCCTCCGAACGCGGCGCCATTTTCGGCGGCCTTGCAGCCGGTGTCATCGGCGGCGCGCTGGCCGCCGAGGCGGTAAGACCTGCCTACCCGGTCTATCCTTCATACTATCCGGCTTATCCGGCCTATCGCACGTATTATGCTCCGGCCTATGTCCGCGCCTATCCGAGCTGCTATTGGGCATGGCGCCATGATGGCTGGGGTCGGCCCTATCGGGTCGAAGTCTGCCGCTGACGACGACGCAAGCTGCTTATGGCTTTCGCTATCGCCGTATCCGATCTCGATGCCGCCGGATTTCCGGCGGCATTTTCGTCTGCCTGTTGAAAGCTTTTTGCCCACACCTCTTGACTTTGGTCGCGAATAAGACCAAATGCGCCTCAGCTTTCACCTTCCGGCCGCCGCGTGAGCGTGCCCTGCGGGACAATCTGTACGCAAGAGAAGGACAAAAGCGCTTTTATGAATAAGGCCGCGCCAAGCGCTGCGGCCGATGCGCTGGAAAGCTATTTCCAACTTACAAGTTCCCACTTCACGCGGGGTTCTTGACGCCAGAGACAGACCGGACCGCATGGTGCGACCCGGCCTATTTGCTTTGGCGCCCCCGAAAGGTATTGAATTGACCGATTTTCACTCGCTTGGTCTCTCCAAGCAGATCGTCGATACGCTGTCGCAGAACAACTTCGCCACGCCGACGCCGATCCAGGCGCAGGCCATCCCCCTCGTTCTCCAGGGCCGCGATCTCATCGGCCTCGCCCAGACCGGCACTGGCAAGACTGCCGCCTTCGGCCTGCCGATCATCGAAATGCTGTTGAAGGATGCCAAGCGCCCCGACAACC
Organism: Rhizobium sp. KNZ2-6A; assembly: GCF_056755475.1. Taxonomy (NCBI): domain Bacteria; kingdom Pseudomonadati; phylum Pseudomonadota; class Alphaproteobacteria; order Hyphomicrobiales; family Rhizobiaceae; genus Rhizobium; species Rhizobium sp. KNZ2-6A. Next base: position 24,041 of record NZ_JBNDIC010000045.1, read on the forward strand.
GTACCGTCCGCACCCTGATCCTCGCCCCTACCCGCGAACTGGTGAACCAGATCGCCGATAACCTCCGCCTCTTCGTCCGCAAGACGGCGCTGAGGATCAATGTCGTGGTCGGCGGCGCTTCGATCAACAAGCAGCAACTGCAGCTCGAGCGCGGCACCGACATTCTGGTTGCTACCCCCGGCCGCCTGCTTGATCTCATCAGCCGCCGCGCCCTGTCGCTCGGCCAGGTCAGCTACCTCATCCTCGACGAAGCCGACCAGATGCTGGATCTCGGCTTCATCCACGATCTGCGCAAGATCTCGAAAATGGTCCCGGCCAAGCGCCAGACTATGCTGTTTTCAGCCACCATGCCGAAGGCGATCGCCGATCTCGCCGCCGACTATCTGACCAACCCGGTCAAGGTCGAAGTATCGCCTCCGGGTAAGGCCGCCGACAAGGTGGAGCAGCATGTCCACTTCGTTTCCGGCCAGAACCACAAGACCGAAATCCTGAAAGAAACGATTTCCGCCAATCCAGATGGCCGCGCCATGGTCTTCCTGCGCACCAAGCATGGTGCCGAGAAGCTGATGAAGCATCTCGAACACGTCGGCTTTGCCGCCGCCTCGATCCACGGCAACAAGAGCCAGGGTCAGCGCGAGCGCGCCCTCAAGGGCTTCCGTGACGGCGAAATCCGCGTTCTCGTCGCCACCGACGTTGCCGCGCGCGGCATCGACATCCCCGGCGTTTCACATGTCTATAACTACGACCTGCCGGAAGTGCCTGACGCCTATGTCCACCGCATCGGCCGCACCGCGCGTGCCGGCCGTGACGGCATCGCCATCGCCTTTTGTGCTCCTGATGAAATCCGCCTGCTGCGCGACATCGAGCGCCTGATGGGCATCGAGATTGCCGTTGCCAGCGGCGAAGCTCCGGCCGATCGCGGCCGCCCGGCTCGCGGCAACAACCGCGGCGGTAATCGTGGCGGCCAGGGCCAAGGTCAAGGTCGTGGTGGCGCAGGTCAGGGACGCCAGGAAGGCCGTCCCGCTCGCCCGGCTCGTCGTCCATTCCATGACAACGAAAACGGCGAAGCTCGCGGCCAGGCCGGTGAGCGCCAGGATCGCCGTCCCCGCGAAGATCGTCCGCAGCGTGAGAACAACCGCAATGCCGATTTCCGCGGCCAGCGCCGCAACGAGCAGACACCGCGCCCGGAAGTGGACAACGATCTCGTCTCCACTTCGGACTTTCGTCCCGCTCGCAAGCAGCACAACGGCCAGGCCAACGGCAATGGCGCCTCGCATGAGGGCGGCGCCCATCGCGGACAGCGCCACGCCCACGGCCGCCCCACGGGCCGCCACAATGAAGAGCGCAGCGCCCAGGGCGAACAGCGCAATGGCGGCAACGGCCGCATGAAGCGCCGCGGCCCCGGCAACGGTGGCCAGCGCCGCGAACGCGCCTGATACAGCAAGAGGGGGCCGATTGGCCCCCTTTTCGTTTCAGTAAACCAACCTATTCCGGGACCACAGCCGCCGCGCGCCGGTTGGTGAGATAGACGCCGATCACGACGATGACGGTGCCAATGATGATCGGCAGTGTCAGCGGCTCGCCGAAAGCAATGGCCGCTTCGATGGCGACGGCTGGCGGCATCAGGTAGATGAGCGATGCTGCGCGCGACACCTGCCCCCTGCGGATCAGGTAGAGCAGCAGCCCGACGGCCCCCATGGACAGGCCGAAGACGGACCAGAGCATCGCAAGAATGGCTTCATGCGTGCCGTCGAAGCGGACACCTTCGAACAGGAAGGCGAGCGGCACGGTGACGATCAGTGCGCCGACATATTGCAATGTCGCGATAGTTCTGAGATCGCCGGTCTGCAGATGGCGCTTCTGGTAAAGCGTGCCATAGGTCGCGGAGACCATCGCCAGCAGATTGACGACCAGGGGAACGGCAGACTGCCAGAGATCGGCCGTATCCGTCGCCAGAAGCTTCGGCGAAATCGCGATGGCGATGCCGAGGAAACCGAGCAGCAGGCCGACCTTCTGGATCGGCTGCAGTCGTTCGCCGACGAGGAACGGCGCGGCCATGGCGGTCATCAGCGGCTGCAGCGCCGCGATGATGCCGGAGATACCGGCCGGCACGCCTTCGGCAATCGCCCACCAGAGACCGGCGAGATAGATGCCGTGCAGGAAAATGCCGGAATAGATGGCCCGGAACACGCTCGACCAATCGCGCGGCCACCGGGCGCCGACGATGGAACAGAGCAGCACAAAGGCGAGAGCCGATAGGCTGTAGCGGATCATCAGGAAGGTGAAAGGGCCTGCATGCTGCGAGGCATATTTTGCGACGATCCAGCCGGTGGACCAGAGAAGGACGAAGATCGCCGGCGCGAGTTTATCGAGGGACATGGAAATCGGACCGATATGTTTCGCGCGTCGGAGCCGGAATCCTGGTCGAATTCGGGGTTTCGCGCTGAGAGGTTGAAGGCTGATAGCCGATGGCGGCGGAGCGGTCAAAATCGATCTGCTGAAAACAGCCATCAATTTTTCTTCACAGCCGGCGAACCATCGCTCTGGTTTTAGAAACTCCGGTTACTATCCAGGGGCTCAGTCCGCAAAATAAGCAGATGCTCAAATTTTGACCCAAGCATTGCGGCGAAAGCCGGCGGGTGACGATCGGATTATTCTTAAATGCCTGTAAATCCGGCATTTTTCGATGTTGCGAAATTCGCAACGGCAACTGCGCATAGTTCTTGCATTGTAAAAACCGTTGTATTCAAATGGGTAAAAACACGGGGACCGCACCTTTGGCATTTGATGAAATGATTACTGCGGATGAAAGTCCGCGCGCGCCTTACGAGAAATACTTCGAGTGGTACTCAGGCCAGGACAGGGGCCACCTTATTGCCAAATCCCGCGATGCGGAAACCATCTTCCGGAAAACGGGCATTACCTTCGCGGTCTACGGACACGCAGACTCCTCCGAAAAGCTCATCCCCTTCGACATCATCCCCCGCATCATATCAGGCCGCGAATGGCGCAAGCTCGCCCAGGGTATCGAACAGCGGGTCATCGCCCTCAACGCCTTCCTCGACGACATCTACCACAAGCAGGAAATCATTCGCGCCGGCCGCATCCCGCGCGAGCTGATCGAAAGGAACGACGCCTTCCTGCCTGAAATGATCGGCTTTCGTCCGCCGGGCGGTGTCTACACCCATATCGTCGGCACCGACATCGTGCGCACCGGCGAAGACCAATTCTATGTGCTTGAGGACAATGCCCGCACGCCTTCCGGCGTCAGCTACATGCTGGAAAACCGCGAAACGATGATGCAGATGTTCCCCGAACTGTTTCACCAGAACAAGGTGCAGCGCGTCGAGGACTATCCGTTGCTGCTGCGACAGAGCCTCGCGTCGCTCGCCCCTCCCGGCTGCAAGGGCAAGCCGCGCGTCGCCGTGCTGACGCCGGGCATCTACAACTCCGCCTACTACGAACACTCCTTCCTCGCCGACATGATGGGCGTGGAACTGGTGGAAGGCTCGGATTTGCGCGTCATCGACGGCAAGGTGAAGATGCGCACGACGCGCGGCTACGAGGCCATCGACGTGCTCTATCGCCGCGTCGACGACGATTTCCTCGATCCCCTCACCTTCCGCCCGGATTCCGCGCTCGGCATTCCCGGCATCATGGATGTCTATCGCGCCGGCAATATCACCATCGCCAATGCGCCGGGCACCGGCATTTCCGACGATAAGGCGATCTATTCCTACATGCCCGAGATCGTCGAATTCTACACCGGCCGCAAGCCGATCCTCGAAAACGTGCCGACCTGGCGCTGTTCCGAGCCAGACAGCCTGAAATATGTGCTGGAAAACCTGGCCGATCTCGTCATCAAGGAAGTCCACGGCTCCGGCGGCTACGGCATGCTGGTCGGGCCAACGGCCTCCAAGAGGGAGCGGACGGAATTTGCCGAGAAGTTGAAGAGCAGGCCGAACAACTACATCGCTCAGCCGACGCTTTCACTGTCGACGGTGCCGATCCTGGTCAATAAGGGCATCGCGCCACGGCATGTCGACCTGCGCCCCTATGTGCTGGTCTCAGACAAGGTGCGGATCATCCCCGGCGGCCTGACCCGCGTGGCGCTGAAGGAAGGCTCGCTGGTGGTCAATTCCAGCCAGGGCGGCGGCACCAAAGACACCTGGGTTCTGGAGGACTGAGACGGACATGCTTGGAAGAACCGCCAATGGCCTCTACTGGATGTTCCGTTACATCGAGCGCGCCGAAAACATAGCCCGCCTGGTCGACGCCGGTCAGCGTATGTCGCTGACGCGCAGCGACGCCATCGATGACGATTGGGATGGAGTCCTGCAAAGCGCCGGTGTGCGCGAAGCCTATAATGAAGTGCATGGCAAGCTGACCGGCGCCGACGCGATCGACTACCTGATGCGCGACCGCTCCAACCCGTCGAGCGTCATGTCCTGCATCGAATACGGCCGCAACAATGCCCGTATGGTGCGCACGGCGCTGACGCGCGACACCTGGGAGGCGACCAACGAATGCTGGATCGAGCTGAAGACCCTGCTCGGCAAGCGGCTGAAAACGGCCGAATTGCCGGAGACGATCGACGTGATCAAGCGGCGGGCCGGATTGATCCGCGGTGCCTTCCACGGCTCGATGTTGCGCAACGAGCTCTATAATTTCGCCCGCATCGGCACCTTCATCGAGCGCGCCGACAATACCGCCCGCATCCTCGACGTGAAATATTACGTCCTGCTGCCATCCGTCTCGCATGTCGGCTCTTCGCTTGACAATGCGCAATGGGAATCGATCCTGCGGTCCGTCTCGGCGCACCGGGCCTATAAATGGGCCTACGATCCCGAATACAAGCCGGCCAATATTGCCGACTTCCTGATCCTGAACGGGCAGATGCCGCGTTCGCTTGCCTATTGCTACGAGAAGATCGTCAGCAATATCGGCTATCTCAGCGCCGAACATGAAAAAAAGCTGCCGGCGCACGATACCGCGGAGGCCATCCGCCAATCGCTGCAGAAGCTGACGATCAAGCGCATCATGGACCAGGGCCTGCATGAGTTCCTCGAGGATTTCGTCGCCCACAACAACAAGCTGGGCGCCGAAATCTCCGACGGCTACCGGTTCTACGAATAGGCGGGCGATATCATGAGACTGACGATCAGCCATATCACGGAATATCGCTACGACGAGCCGGCGCAGTTTTCCCTGCAACGGCTTCACCTGACGCCGCTGACGGGCGTGGGACAGACGGTTATCGACTGGAAACTCTCGGTCGAAGGCGCCAAGCCTGAGGTTGAGTATGACGACCAGTTCGGCAATCGCGCCACGCTGGTTTCCCTCGACGGGCAGCAGGACGCAACGAAGATCATTGCCTCAGGCGAAGTCGAGACGCAGGACCTCAACGGCGTCGTCGGGCTGCATCAGGGCTTCAGCCCGCTCTGGCTCTTCCTGCGGGACTCGCCGCGCACCAAGGCTGGCAAGCTGACGAAGGAACTGCTGCGCGGCGTTTCAGGTGACGACGAGCTCGGCAAGATGCACGCGCTGATGAAGGCAATCCACGAGACCGTGGAATACAAGCCGGGCACTAGTGACACCGAGACAACGGCGGAACAGGCGCTGGAGGCGAAGAGCGGCGTTTGCCAGGACCATGCCCATATCTTCATCGCCGCCGCCCGCGCATTGCGCATACCGGCGCGCTACGTCTCCGGCTATCTGATGATGGACGGCAAGAACGAGCAGGCGGCAACCCATGCCTGGGCCGAGGCGCATATTTCCGGCCTCGGCTGGGTCGGCTTCGATCCGGCCAACGACGTCTGCCCCGACGCCCGCTATGTCCGCGTCGCGACCGGCCTCTGCTATCGCGACGCAGCCCCCGTCTCCGGCATGCGGGTCGGCACACCGGGCGAAACTCTTACGGTCAAGGTGACGGTGGCAAGCCAGGGGCAAAGCCAGAGCCAGAGCTGATAGAGACGCAATTCATCCCGCAGGGAAAACGTCGACATGGCCCTTGCCGCCATAATGAAGGATCGCATGGTCGGCGGTCAGTAGCGGGACACGGTGGAAGCGTGCCGTCGCCACAATAATCCGGTCGGCCGGGTCGGCGTGGAACTCGCCCGGCAGGCGCACGCTATCCACCGCAATCTGTGGCTCTATGGGAGCAAGCTGCAAGCCAGGTAAAGCAAGTGCCGCGTCGAGCCAACGACCAACGTCGTAACCAAGCGCGATGCGTCCCTTCTGTGCGAGCATAGCGACTTCCCACGGCGTGATCGCCGAGATCAGAACGCGACTGCGCGCCGTAGTTTCATCGATAAGCTGCCGAGCCCCCGCATTCAGCCGCGGATCGTCATGCATAGCCCAGATCAGAATATGCGTATCAATGACGATCAACGCGTCGCATCCCATTCTTCAGCATCGATGGCGGGCAGGAACGGATCGTCATATTGGAGTACGCTACCCTTCATCGCGCCGATGACACTGGGGCGATCTGATTTCTCCGGCGCGGGTGTCAGCACAGCAACGGGCTTTCCACGCTTCGTAATGATAATCGGCTCGCCGTCGTCGCCCATTTGATCGATCAGATGAAGGCATTTTGCCTTGAATTCGGCTGCGCCGACAGATTTGATAGACATGGCCATTATTCCTGTACAGATGTACATGAAATATGGTCATCTAGCTCACGACAGTCAATACCACCCCAAAGTGCGGCAGTGAAAAAGAGGCGGAACTCTCGTCCCGCCCCTTCCAATTCCAGACACCAATCTTAGTGGCTGTCGCGATTGTTCGGGATTTCCGAGCCGCGCGGGCCGACGAGGAAGTCGAGGTCGGCGCCGGTATCCGCCTGCATGACCGACTTCACGTAAAGGCCGCCATAGCCGCCGGTGAGCGGCTTGACCGGCGAAACCCAAGCGGCGCGGCGCTTTGCCAGTTCCTCATCCGACACTTCGAGCTGGATGGTACGGGCGGGAACGTCGACGGCGATGATGTCGCCGTTCTGGACCAGCGCCAGCGGGCCTCCATCGGCAGCTTCCGGAGCCGTGTGCAGGATGACGGTGCCGTAGGCCGTGCCCGACATGCGCGCATCGGAAATGCGGATCATGTCGGTGATGCCCTTCTTCAGCACCTTCGGCGGCAGGCCCATGTTGCCGACTTCGGCCATGCCCGGATAACCCTTCGGGCCGCAATACTTCAGCACCATGACGCAGTTCTCGTCGATGTCGAGATCGTCGCGGTTGATGCGGGCGTGATAATCCTCGATGCTTTCGAAGACCACGGCACGGCCCTTGTGCTGCATCAGATGCGGCGAAGCGGCTGACGGCTTGAGGACCGCGCCCTTCGGCGCGAGGTTGCCGCGCAGAACGGCGATGCCGCCCGACTGCGTCAATGCCTTCTCGCGCGGGACGATGACGTCGTCATTGTAGTTGACGACATCCTTGACCCCTGCCCAGATCGTGTCGCCCGTGACCGTGATGGCGTCCTTGTGGAGCAGGCCCATTTCTCCGACTGCCTTGATGACGACGGGCAGACCGCCGGCATAGTAGAACTCTTCCATCAGGTGCTTGCCCGAAGGCTGCAGGTTGACGATGGTCGGGACTTCGCGGCCCAGACGATCCCAATCGTCAAGCGACAGGTCGACGCCGATGCGGCCCGCGAGCGCGAGGAGGTGCAGAACGGCGTTGGTCGAGCCGCCGACGGCGCCGTTGACGCGGATAGCGTTTTCGAAGGCTTCCTTGGTCAGAATGTCTGATGGTTTCAGGTCTTCCTTGACCATGTCGACGATACGGCGACCTGACAGCTGCGAGATAACACGACGGCGCGCATCGACAGCCGGGATGGCGGCATTGCCGGGCAAGGTCATGCCGAGCGCTTCGGCCATAGACGCCATGGTCGAGGCCGTACCCATGGTCATACAGCTGCCGGCCGAGCGGGCCATGCCCTGCTCCGCATCCATGAATTCATCCAGCGACATCTCGCCGGACTTGACCATTTCCGAGAACTGCCAGATTGCCGTGCCGGAGCCGACATCCTTGCCGCGCCACTTTCCGTTCAGCATCGGGCCGCCGGAAACGAGGATGACCGGGATGTCGACGGAGGCAGCGCCCATCAGCAGGCTCGGCGTGGTCTTGTCGCAGCCGCCGAGCAGCACGACGCCATCGACCGGATTGCCGCGGATCGCTTCTTCCACGTCCATGGCCGCCAGGTTGCGGAACATCATCGCCGTCGGACGCAGTGTGCTTTCGCCGACAGAGAAGACCGGGAATTCCACGGGGAAACCGCCCGCCTCGTAGACGCCGCGCTTCACGCGCTCCGCAAGATCGCGCAGATGCGCGTTGCAGGGCGTCAGCTCCGACCAGGTGTTACAGATGCCGATGATCGGACGGCCGTCGAACGTATCGGCCGGCAAGCCCTGGTTCTTCATCCAGGAGCGATGCATGATCGCGTTCTTGCCGGTGCCACCGAACCAATCGTAGGAGCGCAGCTTGCGCGGCCATTCAGCTTTCTTTTTCATTGTCTCAGTACCCTTTGCGTCGCCCAGGCCGCCTCGTTCGCGCCTGGGCTTTGAAATCGATGATCAGGCGAGCGTGTAAGCCGTCTTGACGGTGGTGAAGAATTCGGCGGCATATTTGCCCTGCTCGCGCGAACCGAAGGACGAGCCCTTGCGACCGCCGAACGGCACATGGAAATCGACGCCGGCGGTCGGCAGGTTGACCATCACCATGCCGGCTTCCGCATTGCGCTTGAAATGCGTCGCATGCTTCAGGCTCGTCGTGGCAATGCCGGAGGACAGACCGAACGGCGTGTCGTTGGCCGTTGCCAAGGCTTCCTCGTAATCCTTCACCCGGATAACCGAAGCGACCGGCCCGAAGATCTCCTCGCGGCTGATGCGCATCTGGTTCGTCGCCTCGGTGAACAGCGTCGGCTGCAGGTAGAAGCCGGGGGTGTCGCGGTTGACGAGCTCGCCGCCGAAGGCAAGCTTGGCGCCTTCTTGGCGGCCGATCTCGATATAATCGGTATCCGTCTTCAACTGCTTGGCATCGACGACCGGACCGATATGCGTGCCGGACTTCAACGCGTTGCCGACGTTCAACGTCTTCAGTTTCTCCGTCAGCGCCGCCACGAACCGGTCATGGATGCCTTCGGTGACGATCAGGCGCGACGAGGCCGTGCAGCGCTGACCGGTCGAGAAGAAGGCGGAATTGGCAGCCGCTTCGACGGCAACGGTCAGATCGGCATCGTCAAGCACGACCATCGGGTTCTTACCGCCCATTTCCAGCTGGTACTTGCGGCCATGCTCGACGGAGGAAAGCGCCACGCGCTTGCCCGTGCCGACCGAGCCGGTGAAAGTGATGCCGGAAAGAACTGGGCTATCCAGCATTGCTTGGCCGACGACCGAGCCCTTGCCCATGACAAGGTTCAAGACGCCCTTCGGCAGGCCGGCGCGGTTCAGGATATCGACGATCGCCCAGGAGCAGCCGGGCACGAGATCGGCCGGCTTGAAGACGACGGTGTTGCCGTAGCAAAGCGCCGGCGCGATCTTCCAGGCGGGAATGGCGATCGGGAAGTTCCAGGGCGTGATGACACCGATGACGCCGAGCGGCTCGCGGGTGATCTCGACACCGATGTTCGGGCGCACGGAAGGCACGACCTCGCCTGCAAGGCGCAGCGCCTCGCCGGCAAAGAATTCGAATATCTGCGCGGCACGGATCGTCTCGCCGATCGCCTCGGGCAGCGTCTTGCCTTCCTCGCGAGCCAGCAGCGCGCCGAGCTCGTCCTTGCGCGCCAGGATTTCCTCGCCGGCCTTCTTCAGGATCGTGTGGCGCTCCAGAATGCCGGAACGCGACCATGCCGGAAAGGCCGCCTTGGCCGCTGCAATCGCGTCAGCGACATCCTGCGTGCTGGCGCTCGCATAGAGGCCGACGACTTCGTTCGTGTCCGACGGATTGATGTTCTCGGTGCCGTTCGTCCCGGTCCACTCGCCGGCGATCAAGTTCTGATGAATGGTCATGGCGTCATGCCTTCCTGGATCGTATTGAAAATGCCCGGCCGAACCTCGCGGCCGGGCTCGACGAATTACAGCTGGCGAACAGCCACATTTTCTTCGGCGTCGACCGCCAGCGGATTGCGCAGCGGCAGGCCGAATTCGGCAACTTCGATTTCAAAGACGTCACCGGCTTCCGGCTTGATGCCTTCCGCGAACGAAAGCGTCGCCGTGCCGAACATGTGGACATGCACATCGCCGGGGACACGGAAGAGGCCATACTTGAAGTGATGATATTCAAGATTGGCGAAGGTGTGCGACATGTTCGCTTCCCCGGAAAGGAAAGGCTTTTCGAAGATTACCTTGTCGCCGCGCTTGATGCGGGAGGTGCCACGGATATCGTCAGGCGCCGCACCAATGCGGATTTCCGGACCGAAGCTTGCCGGGCGCAGCTTGGAATGGGCGAGATAGAGATAGTTGATCCGCTCGGTGACGTGATCGGAGAATTCGTTCGAAAGCGCGAAGCCGATGCGGAACGGCGTGCCGTCCTTGGCGATGACATAGATGCCGGCCATTTCAGGCTCTTCGCCGCCGTCGAGCGCGAAGGACGGCGACACGAGCGCAGCGCCCGGGGCAGCAGAGCCATAGCCGTTGCCCTTGTAGAACCATTCCGGCTGAACGCCCTTCTCGCCGGCTTTCGGCTTGCCGCCCTCGATGCCCATCTTGAACATCTTCATGGAGTCGGTCAGCGTCTCTTCGGCCGCTTCCGTGGTCTTCTTGTGCATGGAATCACGCGTCGCGGCCGAGCCGAGATGCGTCAGGCCAGTGCCGGTCAGATGCAGGTGAGCGGCGTCGGGATGCGTGATTGGCGGCAGGAAACGGCCTTCGGCATAGACCTTTTCGAGGTCGACCGTTTCGCCGAGACCATGTGCTTCGATGACCGAAGCGAGCGACTTGCCGCTGTCGGCTGCTTCCATCGCAAGCTTATAAACGCTGCCGGCATTGACGACGGCCTTGGCAACTTCGCCAGGTCCGCTGCGAACGGCAACGACGATATTGCCGTTCGAGCCCTTGATCTGCGAAATGAGCATGTCTTTCATCCTTTCCTAACAGACAGAGATCGGATGCAGTTTACCGTTCCGGCTCTCAGCGAGAGCCGGACTCTGTCATGGATTTGGTTTTTAAAGTCTCGGCTGGTCGCTTAAGCGATCAGCCCTTGTTCTTGTTGTAGACGTCGATGAACACGGCAGCGAGCAGGACCGCACCCTTGATCATCTTCTGCGAGTCCGTCTGGTATCCGAGGATCGACATGCCCTGGTTCAGCACGCCCATGATCAAGGCGCCGATAACGGCACCCGTCACCTTGCCGACGCCGCCGGAAGCCGAAGCGCCACCGATGAAGCAAGCCGCGATCACGTCGAGCTCAAGGCCGTCGCCGCCCTTGGCCGTTGCCGAATTCAGGCGGGTGGCGATGATGATGCCGGCGATGCTGGCGAGAATGCCCATATTGATGAAGGTGTAGAAGGTCAGCCGGCGGGTATCGATACCCGAAAGCTTCGTCGCCTTCTCGTTGCCGCCCATGGCATAGATGCGACGGCCGATCGTGGTGCGCTGGGTGGCGAAACCGTAGAGGGCGATCAACAGCAGCATGAGGACCAGAACGTTCGGCAGTCCTCTGTAGGAGGAAATCTGGTAGCCGATAAAGATGGTCGCGGCGGCGATTACCAGATTCTGGCCGATAAAGAAGCTGAAAGGTTCGACATCGATGCCATGCTTCTCATTCACGCTGCGACCGCGCCACGCGAGGAGGAACATCACAATCGGGATGGCAATGGTCAGGAAGATCGACGTCGAATGGATGCCGCCCATGTCGACGAAATCGGGAATGAAGCCGGTCGCGACGATCTGGAACGCCGGCGGGAAAGGACCGATACTGCTGCCGTTGCCCGTCGTGTTGATGATCGTATAGGTCAAGCCGCGGAAAACCAGCATGCCGGAAAGCGTGACGATAAACGACGGGATGCGGTGGTAGGCGATGAAATATCCATGCCAGGCGCCGACCGCGGCCCCCATCAGAAGACAAATAACCGTCGCAAGCGCCAGGTTCATATGCATCTGCACGACCAGCACGCCCGCAACCGCGCCGACGAAGCCGACCACGGAACCGACCGACAGGTCGATATGGCCGGCCACGATGACCAGCAGCATGCCAAGCGCCATGATGACGATGAACGAGTTCTGCAGCACGATGTTGGTCAGGTTCTGCGGCCTGAACAGAACGCCGTTGGTGAGGTACTGGAACAGCAGCATGATGACGACGAGCGCAATCAGCATGCCGTATTCACGGATGTTGTTGCGGATGTGATCGCCGATCGAAACGACGTGGCTGCTTTCCGTGGCTGGGTTGGCCGAACTCATTGATGCTTCTCCCCTGAGCGCATGATAGCGCGCATGATACTCTCCTGGCTTGCCTCTGCCTTCGGCAGCTCGGCAACGATTCGACCCTCATTCATGACATAGATGCGGTCGCAGGTACCGAGAAGCTCAGGCATTTCCGATGAGATCATCAGAACGCCCTTTCCGTCGGCGGCAAGCTGGTTGATGATGGAATAAATTTCGTATTTGGCGCCGACGTCGATGCCGCGCGTCGGCTCGTCGAGGATCAGCACGTCCGGATCCGAGAACAGCCACTTCGACAGCACCACCTTCTGCTGGTTGCCGCCGGACAGGTTGCCTGCTTCCTGGAAAACGCCGGACGAACGGATGCGCAGCTTGGCGCGATAGTTCGTCGCCACCTGCAGCTCGCGGACGTCGTCGATGACCGTTGCCCTGGAGACGCCCATCAGATTGGCAAGCGTCGTATTGTGCAGGATATTGTTCGTCAGAACGAGACCGAGCTGCTTGCGGTCTTCCGTTACGTAGGCGAGACCGGCGTCGATCGCTCTGCGAACGGTGCTGGTATCGACCTGCTTGCCGTCGACGAAGACTTCACCGTGGATCTTGTGACCGTAGGACTTGCCGAAGACGCTCATGGCGAATTCGGTGCGTCCCGCGCCCATCAGGCCGGCAATGCCGACCACTTCGCCCTTGCGCACATTGATGTTGATATTGTGCAGAACCTGGCGGTCACGGTGCTGTTGATGGAACGCATTCCAGTTCTTGACTTCGAAGATGGTCTCGCCGATCGGCACCGAGCGCGGCGGATAGCGGTCGGCGAGCTCGCGCCCGACCATGTTGCGAATGATAATGTCTTCGCTGATCTCTTCCTCGTGACAGTTCAGCGCCTTCACCGTCATGCCGTCGCGCAATACCGTGATCTGATCGGCCACCTTGCGCACTTCGTTGAGCTTGTGCGTGATGATGATCGAGGTGATGCCCTGGTTGCGGAACTCCATGAGGAGATTGAGGAGAGCATCGGAATCGCTTTCGTTGAGCGATGCCGTCGGCTCGTCGAGAATGAGAAGCTTGACGCTCTTCGACAGGGCCTTGGCGATCTCGACGAGCTGCTGCTTGCCGACGCCGATGTCGGTCACGAGCGTATTCGGAGATTCCCTGAGGCCGACCTTGGCAAGAAGCTGCTTGGTGCGGGTGAAGGTTTCCTGCCAATTGATCATGCCATTGGCGACGACCTCGTTGCCCAGGAAGATATTTTCGGCAATCGACAGAAGCGGAACGAGCGCCAGCTCCTGATGGATGATGATGATGCCGATTTCTTCGGAGTCCTTGATGGTCCTGAACTGGCGGACCGCGCCATCATAATAGATGTCGCCGTCGTAAGTGCCGGCCGGATAAACACCCGAGAGCACCTTCATGAGAGTGGATTTGCCGGCTCCATTTTCGCCGACCAAAGCATGAATCTCGCCCTGACGGACCTTCAGATTGACATTTTCCAGGGCGTTCACACCGGGGAACGACTTGGTAATGCTCCGCATTTCGAGGATGGTATTGTCCATTGTCCGTATCCAACGCCGCGATCGAACATAGCAGACCGCGCGATCGTCTTAAATATCAAAGCCAGGGCCCGCGTTTCGGCGAGCCCTGACCGCTATGTCGGAAAATTACTTCAGCTGATCAGCCTTGTAGTAACCGCCTTCGACGAGGATCTTCTCGTAGTTGGTCTTGTCGACTGCGACCGGGGTCAGCAGATAGGACGGAACAACCTTGACGCCGTTGTCGTAGGTTTTGCTGTCGTTGACTTCAGGCGTCTTGCCTTCCATCAGAGCGTTGACCATGCCGACGGTGACCTTGGCGAGGTCACGGGTGTCCTTGAAGATCGTGGAGTGCTGCTCGCCGGCGATGATCGACTTGACCGACGGAATTTCGGAGTCCTGACCGGTAACGATCGGGAGCTTCACGCCGCCGGAACCGTAACCAACGCCCTTGAGCGAGGAGAGGATACCGATCGACAGGCCGTCATACGGAGACAGAACAGCATCGACGTGGCTGTCGGTGTAATAAGCCGACAGCAGGTTGTCCATGCGAGCCTGGGCCGTTGCCGGGTCCCAACGCAGCGTGCCGACCTTGTCCATGCCCATCTGGCCGGACTTCACGACCAGCTTGCCGCTGTCGATGTAGGGCTTCAGGACAGACATTGCGCCGTCATAGAAGAAGAAGGCGTTGTTGTCGTCAGGCGAACCGCCGAACAGTTCGATGTTGAACGGACCCTTGCCGTCCTTGAGGCCGAGGGCGTCGACGATCGAGCCGGCCTGAAGAACGCCGACCTTGAAGTTGTCGAACGTCGCATAATAGTCGACATTGCCGCTGTTACGGATCAGGCGGTCATAAGCGATGACCTTGATGCCTGCATCGTGTGCCTTCTGCAGAACGTCGGACAGCGTGGTGCCGTCGATCGAAGCGATGACGAGAACCTTGTCGCCCTTGGTGACCATGTTCTCGATCTGCGAGAGCTGGTTCGGAATGTCGTCGTCGCCATATTGCAGGTCGGTGCCGTAACCGGCAGCCTGGAGCTGCTTGACGATGTTGTTGCCGTCATCGATCCAGCGGGCCGAAGCCTTGGTTGGCATGGCGATGCCTACCGTGCCCTTGTCCGCCGCGAAGGCAGGTACCACCAGCGTAGCGACGCCGAACGCAGCGCCGGCCATCAATGAGATAATGGATTTCATTACTCTCTCCCTTGTTGTTAATGTGGCGGACAAAAAATGCCCGCCCGAAACTGCGGCAGGTTCCGTAGAAGGAATGGTTTACTTCTAATTGTGAGAAACGAAGTAGGTCTCCTCCACGCTCTCACGGTTTATGAGCTGTAACCAGCGCACGATCGGCAAACTCGTACGATTTCGTATAACTGTCAAATAGAATAACTGGTAAAACATATACCAAGTTTGATATAATGTTAAAAAATAGTACTTTTTTGCCGACGAACGGGAAATTTGGCCGTCATGGAGAAAATATATAACGACTATTTGAGCGAAGGCATTGAGATTCATTCCGACAATTTTCGCGACGACACGTTGCTGAAAGCCGGTTTGAAGCTCAATCACCTGCGAATGATCGTCACGATCGAGGATCATGGGCAAATTTCGGCCGCCGCTGAGTCCATGAACATGTCACAACCTGCGGCTTCACGCATGCTCTCCGAAATGGAGTCGATTGTCAAAAGTCCGCTCTACGAACGCGTCGCCCGGGGCGTCATGCTGACCCCATTCGGTCTTGCGCTCGCGAAACGGGCGCGCAAGATCCTGCTGGAGTTGCGCGAGGCTGGCCGGGAGCTCGGCGCGCTGCGGACCGGCAAGGGCGGCTCCGTCTTTCTGGGGGCCGTGACAGCGCCGGCGATCAGCCTCGTGGTGCCGGCGATCCAGCGGGTAACGAGCACCTATCCGGGCATCGAGATCAACATCGAGGTGGAAAACAGCAATGTCCTGGCGCGCGAGCTATTGGCCGCCCGCCACGACTTCATCATCAGCCGCATACCCGACGATCTCGATCCGCGCCTCTTCACCGCCCACGAAATCGGCGTCGAGAAAGCCTGCCTTGTGGTCCGCAACGGCCATCCGCTGCTTGAAAAGCAAGTGGCCAGCCTGCCGGATCTCGCCGGCTACGACTGGGTTTTCCAGCCACCCGGCACATTGCTGCGGCGCAAGGTAGAGGACATCTTTCTCGCAGCGGGCGTGCCCCTGCCGGAAAATGTCATCAACACCTCGTCCCTGCTGCTGACGCTTGCCGTGGTCTGCAAGACGGATGCGATCGCCCCCATCGCGCTGGACATGGCGCAATTCATCTGCGGGCAGACATCGCAGGCCGGCGAATCCAGCATCCTTGCGATCGACTTCGACATTGACGTCAGGCCCTACAGCCTGATCACCGCGCGCGAACGCGCCATGCCGCCAAGCGCCCGGCTGCTGCACGACATGATCCTGGAAGAGAGCCGGAACCTTTCGCTGACATAACGTTACGTTCGCGGCCGCGCGTCCATAAGCTCCACGCCAACTTCCGCTCTTATGAAACGTGGCGTGGAGACCCGAATGTTGTTCAGGCAATCATTGTTTCAATCCGTGCTCGACCGCCTCGATACCGAAGAGGACACGTCGGAACAGGAAGAGGCGGCGCATCGCATCCGCGGCCTCAACGTCAGTTTTGCCGCGACGGTGCTCGGCGGCGAGACGCCTGAAGCGCATCGGCCAGATGAAGCCTATCGCGACAATCTCGGCAACCAATTCATCCCGCCCGAACCGGAGCCCGAATCCACGCCGCAAGAGCCGGAGCCGCCAGCCATGCCGGAACATCTGGGCCGGACCTCGCGAGAAGAAATCGCGGCGGAGCTTGCAATCACCACCGAACACACACGCGAGATCCTGCAGGAGAAGCGTCGCGGCTTTGCCAAGGCCAATCATCCCGATAGCGTCGACGCCCCGTTCCGAGAACAGGCGACCATCCGCATGACGCTTGCCAATCAGCTGATCGACGAAGCCATACACCGCCTCAAGCGGTGATTATTTCTTGTCCTCGGCGGGCTCTTCGGCATCGGCCGGCGCGGGCGTATCGTTGTCTGCCACGGGCGGTTGTGGCTTGAAATTCAGAAGCAGCATCCAGGCGGAATAGACGCCGAGCGCGCCTGATAACATGGCCCAGAACGGCTGCGAGCCGAAGGTTTCGACGGCTGCCCAACCAAAACAGACGGCCACGATGAGAATGCGCACCCAAAGCGGCTTATAGAGCGGGTGGCTGGGATCGATCAGTTTCATGGGTCTCTTTTGCCTGTTCAAGAAGACTTGTCTTTAGCGCATCATCGGGAAAATTGTGAAGCGGTCTGGATAAAATAAGGTGCCTTGGGCAAATTCCGAATATGCCGGCATGACATTATGATTTTCGGGAATTGTGAAGTCCGGGCGGCTTGACGCCGCTGTCGGAAAATGGAATGAAAATTCCACAGATGTTAATATTCGGTCCATTTGTTCCGAATCCAGGGAGGTAAGAATGACTGTCAGATTTGGTCTGCTCGGTGCCGGACGCATCGGCAAGGTGCATGCGAAGGCCGTCAGCGGCGATGCCAACGCCAAGCTCGTCGCCGTCGCGGATGCCTTTCCGGCGGCGGCCGAAGCAATTTCGGCTGCCTATGGCTGCGAAGTGCGCATCATCGAGGCGATCGAAGCGGCAAACGATATCGATGCTGTCGTCATCTGCACGCCGACTGATACGCATGCCGATCTGATCGAGCGCTTCTCCCGCGCCGGCAAGGCCGTCTTCTGCGAAAAGCCCGTCGATCTCGACGTCGCGCGCGTCGAGGCCTGCATCAAGGTCGTCAAGGAAACCAAGGGCAAGCTGATGGTCGGCTTCAACCGTCGCTTCGACCCGCATTTCATGGCCGTCAAGAAGGCCATCGACGAAGGCCGCATCGGCACCGTCGAAATGGTGACGATCACCTCGCGCGATCCCGGCGCCCCGCCTGTCGATTATATCAAGCGCTCCGGCGGCATTTTCCGCGACATGACCATCCATGATTTCGACATGGCCCGTTTTCTGCTCGGCGAAGAGCCGGTGGCCGTGACCGCGACCGCCGCAGTCCTGGTTGACAAGGCGATCGGCGAGGCCGGCGATTACGACAGCGTCTCCGTCATCCTTCAGACGGCATCGGGCAAGCAGGCAATCATCTCCAACTCGCGCCGCGCGACTTACGGCTACGATCAGCGCATCGAAATCCACGGCTCGAAGGGCATGGTATCAGCCGAAAACCAGCGCCCCGTCTCCATCGAAGTCGCCAATGGCGATGGCTATACCCGCCCGCCGCTGCATGATTTCTTCATGACGCGCTACACCGAAGCCTATGCCAACGAGATCGCAAGCTTCATCGCCGCGGTCGAAAAGGGCGCCATCATCACCCCGTCGGGCACCGATGGCCTCGCCGCGCTGAAGCTGGCGGATGCCGCCTTGCAGTCGGTCAAGGAAGGCCGTCTGGTAAAGGTCGGCTAAACAGCCTCGATTCCCGCAAGGAATACGATCCTCCCCAAAAGTCCGCCGCGAATCGCTTCGCGGCGGACTTTTTCTTTGGTCGGAAGGCCCGGGCTATTCTCGTTCCTCGTCACCGAAACCTCTTGCGAATAAGATAAGTACATGCTTATCTGTTCTCATGATAGAGAACGAGATATTCCGGGCGTTGGCGGATCCGACCCGACGCGCCATTTTTGAAAAGCTGGCTGCGGGCGGCATGAACGCCAGCGCCCTGCGCGAAGGCATTGATATCAGCCAGCCGGCGATGTCCCAGCATCTCGCGGTTCTGCGGGGCGCCGGGCTGGTCAGGGAAGAACGACAGGGGCGGTTCGTGAATTACGAAGTCGATCCGGAGGGGCTTGCCCTCATTGCGCAATGGCTGGCGAAATACCGCGCCTACTGGCCTGCCCGCATCGAATCTCTCAAGGTCTTGCTGAAGGATATGGACCAATGAACGACCTGAAGATCCCTGTGCGAAAACCCGGCATCGAACTTGAGTATGATCTCGACGAGCCTCCTCACAAGGTCTGGCGCGCGGTCAGCACCCCCGAGCTTCGCGAAAACTGGCTGCCGAAAGAAGCCTTGGCCGATCCCCAGGCAATATCCGTCACGCCGGGTGAAGAGGTGCGCTACCGCCTGCGCGATGACGCGCCGCCATTCCTCGAAAGCACCGTGACCTTCAGGATCGCCCCGAACGCAAATGGCGGCACGAGCCTGCGGATCATCCACGAACTTGATGATGTGCGGCTTCGCCAGACTGAAAAGGCTGCGGCAAACAATAACAGCGTGACCGTCATGCGCGCCGCCTGACACTCAGAATAGATCAACAATTTCAAGAACATTGGAGTTCGCCCATGCGCGAAGCGATGCAACTCGTCCCTATGGTCGTGGAACAATCCAGCAGAGGAGAGCGATCTTTCGACATCTATTCCCGCCTGCTGCGCGAGAGGATCATCTTCCTCAACGGCGAGGTCAACGATGACGTCTCGGCCCTCGTCTGCGCGCAACTGCTGTTTCTCGAGGCGGAAAACCCCAAGAGACCGATCCATCTCTACATCAATTCCCCCGGGGGCGTGGTGACCAGCGGTCTCGCGATGTATGACACGATGCATTACATCCGTGCGCCGGTGCATACGCTTTGCATGGGAACCGCCCGTTCGATGGGCTCCTTCCTCTTGATGTCGGGCCAACCGGGTGAGCGCACCGCGCTGCCCAATGCCAGCATCCATATTCACCAGCCATTAGGCGGCTTCCAGGGACAGGCATCGGACATCTTTATCCATGCTGAAGAAATGAGACGAACGAAACACCGCATGACGCGGCTCTATGCCGAACATTGCGGCCGTTCCTATGAGGAATTCGAACGCGCCATGGATCGCGACCACTTCATGACGGCGGAGGAAGCGCTGGAATGGGGATTGATCGACCGCATCCTGCACATCCGCGAAGAAGAGCAACCTTTGGGCCTGACGGATTGATTTCAACAGCAGGTGCGGCCGGTCGCACGGCCGCACCTTGCCTGTCGCGGCGTTTCAACCGGCCCGGTCGCGCAATTCCACGACCGAAGCTCCCCGTCTCACGATGTAATTGTCGATGATCGAAAATGCGCGGTTCAGATGCCCTTCGAAGACGAGCGTCGGCTCGTCGACGATGACGCGCAGCTCCGGCATGCCCTCCATGCGCACGACGTGCGATTCCGCCAGCCCCTCGATTATGCCCTCGATCAGCAGATCGTAATAGCGCACGCCCGGACCGGTGATGACGATCGGCATCCGCTCATGCAGGCTCAAGACGCGCGAAAGGCCGTTGCCGAGCGCCAGGCCGGCCTGGCGGAAGGCCAGCACATTGCGGCGCCCGCCATGCCGCGCACTCGCCGCGATCTTGTCGAGTTCGGCAATCGGAACGAACTTCGCCGGGATGGTGTCGAGCGGCACGTCGAAAGCCGTGCGCAGCATGGCGTAGAAACCCGCATAGGCCTCGATGCAGCCGCGCGCGCCGCAGCGACAGAGACCGCCGCCGGGCACATGCATCATATGCCCGAAATTCGGCGCCGATATATGATGATTGCCTTCATGATCCCGGCGCACGATTCCGAGCCCGATACTATGGCCAAGCGACAGGGCCGCCATTGCGCGGAATTCGCCATGCGTGCTGATTTCCTCCTGCCTCCCGAGGGCAGCGGCCACCAGCAGCGTTTCGTTGCCGAGAATGACTTGCGCCGACCATTCGTCGCGAAGCACGGCGGCAAAATCGATTTCCTCACGCCCGAAGATCGGCGACCAGCGCAGCACCGGCCCGGACGCATCGACGAGCCCCTTGCTGCTGATCGAGATCATCAGCACCTTGTCGCGCGCCAATTGCGAGCGGGTGACGATCCGGTTCAGCGCATCCCGCAGGCCGGCCACGAAGCGGTCGACATCGACGACATTCTGCTGCCTGTCCTCGGTGAAGCGGTCGATCAGGCGGCCGGTATAATCGACAAGGGAATATTGCACGGCATCCGACGAGATGACGACGACGATCAGATAGCCGCAATCGCGCCGCTGCGAAAACAATACACGCGGCCGGCCGCGGCCGCTGGCGGCCTGCTGCTCCGCCTTTTCGATGATCTGCGCCCGCTCGAGATCGGCCGTGATGACCGATACGGTCGCGGAGGAAAGCTTCGTGAAATCAGAAAGCTCGGTATGGGCGAGCGGACCGTGCCGGCGCAGCGCCGACAAGACCAAAGCGCTGTTCTTTTGACGGACCAATTCGGTGCTCGATTTGGCCAGCATCGGCAAGCTCCCCGCTCATCAACCCTCCCCTTCCGCAGCCCTGATAGCTCATGTCGGATGACCGATGAAAGCCGGCTATGCGGGTGTTGACAGTTGAAAAAATCTCTGACACTAAATTTCTCGACTGTCGAGAAAAAAATCCAAAGCTTTTCTCGCCAGCATTTTCGCCGCGGCCGACGGGAGTTCAGGATACGTGCGGTCGCATTCAATCGGGAGGATTACATGAAAGCTTTCATCAAGCTGGCAGCGGGCGCGGCCATCGTTTTGACCATGCAGACGACCGCCTTCGCCAAGGATCTCGTCGTCGGCGTTTCCTGGTCGAACTTCCAGGAAGAGCGTTGGAAGACGGACGAAGCAGCCATCAAGAAGGCGCTTGCGGCAGCCGGCGCCAAGTACATTTCCGCCGACGCTCAGTCGTCCGCTTCCAAGCAGCTGACCGACGTCGAGTCGCTGATTTCCCAGGGCGCCAATGCCCTCATCGTCCTTGCGCAGGATTCCGACGCCATCGGCCCGGCCATTGAAAAGGCCGCCGACGAAGGCATTCCGGTGGTCGGCTACGACCGCCTGATCGAAAATCCGGCCGCCTTCTACATCACCTTCGACAATAAGGAAGTGGGTCGCATGCAGGCTCGCGACGTGCTGAAGGCAAAGCCGGAAGGCAACTACGTCTTCATCAAGGGCTCGTCTTCGGACCCGAATGCCAACTTCCTATTCGCGGGCCAGATGGAAGTGCTGAAGTCCGCCATCGACGCCGGCAAGATCAAGAATGTCGGCGAAGCCTACACGGACGGCTGGCTGCCGCAGAACGCGCAGCGCAACATGGAGCAGTTCCTGACCGCCAACAACAACAAGGTTGACGCGGTCGTCGCCTCCAACGACGGCACGGCCGGCGGCGCAGTCGCAGCACTCGACGCCCAGGGCCTCGCAGGCTCCGTGCCGGTTTCCGGCCAGGACGCCGACAAGGCCGCTCTGAACCGTATCGCGCTCGGCACGCAGACCGTTTCGGTCTGGAAGGACTCGCGCGAGCTCGGCAAGCGCGCCGCTGAAATCGCGCTCTCTCTTGCCGGCGGCAAGACCCAGGATCAGATCGAAGGCGTCCAGACCTTCGATGGCGGCCCGAAGCACGTTGCGATGAAGTCGGTCTTCCTGACCCCGATCCCGATCACCAAGGACAATCTGAACGTCGTCATCGACGCCGGCTGGATCAGCAAGGCTGAAGCCTGCCAGGGCGTCAAGGCCGGCAGTGTCGCTGCCTGCAAGTAAACACTTGGCTGACGGGTTGACCCGAAGATAATACCGACGCCGCAAGGGGCTCTCCGTTGCGGCGTCGAATGCGGATAAGGGGCCTGCAACTCCACCCAGAATGGAGACGCGAGGCTTCCCGCATGTGTTGCGTCATCGCATATCCGATCGGCTTGCCGGATGGCGGTCGTGGAACCGGGGAAACCCGGCTGGGCGAGCGATGACGTCTATTGTGACCAGCGCGGATACTGCCCAGCGATCAACGAGAAACATTCGCGGGCCTGCGCCCAACAGTGGGAGAACGGCAAAGCGATGGCCGACCTGACGCATTCCACAACATCGAGCGGTCCGCGCAATGCAGAGGAAGGCGTCATCACGCGCTTCCTGCGTGCCACCGAAATCGATACCCGCCTGCTCGGCATGGTCGGCGCACTGCTGATCATCTGGATCGGCTTCGACCTTTATACCGGCGGCCTGTTCCTGACGCCCCGAAATCTCTGGAACCTTTCCGTTCAGACCTGCGAAATCGCCGTGCTCGCCACCGGCATGGTGCTCGTCATCGTCACCCGCAACATCGATCTTTCCGTCGGCTCGCTGCTCGGTTTCGTCGCCATGGTCATGGGCGTCGTCCAGGCGAAATATCTGCCGGCCTATCTCGGCTTCGACAGCTCCTGGACCTGGGTCATCACGCTGATCTGCGGCCTCGCCGTCGGCACGCTGCTCGGCACCTTCCAGGGCGTGATCATCGCTTTCTTCAATGTCCCCTCCTTCATCGTTACCCTCGGCGGCTTCCTCGCCTGGCGCGGCCTTGCCTGGTATGTCACCAGCGGCCAGACGGTTGCCCCGCTCGACGCGACCTTCCGCATCATGGGCGGCGGCGCGGAAGGCTCGATCGGCGCGACATGGAGCTGGATCCTCGGCGGGCTCTCCTGCCTGTTCATCGTTTTCGGCATCATCGGCGGACGCCATCAGCGCAAGCGCTTCAACTTCCCGCGCCGGCCGCTCTGGGCGGAATATTTCCTCGCTGCTCTCGGCTCGGCCCTCGTCCTCGTGACGATCTACGTCTTCAACATCTATTACTGGCCCATCGGCATCGCCAAGAAATACGCGACCGAGCACAATATTCCCTGGCCGGAAACCGGGCTCGATATTCCCTACGGCATTGCCGTGCCCGTGCTGATCGCCGTCGGCATCGGCATCATCATGACCTTCATCGCCACCCGCCTGCGCTTCGGCCGCTATGTCTTCGCGATCGGCGGCAACCCGGAAGCGGCCGAACTCGCCGGCATCAAGACCCGCTGGGTGACGGTGCGCATCTTCGCGCTGATGGGCCTGCTTGCGGCGGTTGCCGCGGCCATTTCCACGGCCCGCCTCAACGCCGCCGCCAATTCGCAGGGCACGACCTACGAGCTTTTCACCATTGCCGCGGCAGTCATCGGCGGCACCTCGCTTGCCGGCGGCAGCGGCACGATCGCCGGCGCCATGCTCGGCGCCCTGGTCATGCAGTCGCTGCAATCGGGCATGGGGCTCGCCAATGTCGACACGCCGATCCAGAACGTCGTCGTCGGCGTCGTCCTGGTCATCGCCGTCTGGCTCGACATCGTCTACCGCTCGCGCGCCAAGTAAAAGGAATTCTGAACCATGACGGATCAAACCACTCCGCTTGTGGAAATGAAGAACATTTCCATCTCCTTCGGCGGCATCCACGCGGTGGACAATGCCTCGGTGGATCTCTACCCCGGCGAAGTCGTCGCACTTCTCGGCCATAACGGCGCCGGCAAATCGACGCTGATCAAGATCCTCTCCGGCGCCTACAAGCGCGACAGCGGCGATATCCTGATCAACGGCGAACCCGCCGATATCCGCACCCCGCGCGACGCCAAGAAATACGGCATCGAGACGATCTACCAGACGCTCGCCGTCGCCGACAATGTCGACGCCGCCGCCAACCTCTATCTCGGCCGCGAGCTGCAGACCCGCTGGGGCACGCTCGACGACGTCGCGATGGAAGCCAAGGCCCGCGAAGTCATGGGGCGCCTCAACCCCAACTTCAAGCGCTTCAAGGAACCGGTGAAGGCCCTTTCCGGCGGCCAGCGCCAGTCGGTCGCGATCGCCCGCGCCATCCTCTTCGATGCCCGCATCCTGATCATGGACGAGCCGACCGCGGCCCTCGGTCCCCAGGAGACGGCGCAGGTCGGCGAGCTGATCAAGCAGCTAAAGAAGGAAGGCATCGGCATCTTCCTCATCAGCCACGACATCCACGACGTCTTCGACCTCGCCGACCGCGTCTCGGTCATGAAGAACGGCCAGGTCGTCGGCCACGCCCGCACCGAAGACGTCACCAAGGACGAAGTGCTGGGCATGATCATCCTCGGCAAGGTCCCCCCGAAGGCCACCCCCGGCCCCGGCGCGATGAAAGAATAAGCCGATACGGCCACCGAAAACGAGGCCGCGCGCCAAAAGCCCGCGGCCTCCCCCATCAAAACGTCCGATCTCACGCTTTCCTGAATTTTCCGCATTGAAGCCAAGCGCTTCCTAGGCTAAGAACCAGCCATCGGACAGGCGATTCAAAACCGCCAAGGCATGCACCCGTAGCTCAGCTGGATAGAGTGTTGGATTCCGATTCCAAAGGTCACAGGTTCGAATCCTGTCGGGTGCGGTTCCGATCCCCTCTCTGTGTCGCCACATAAACGCGAACTGACGCCACTGCTTCGCGGATTCTCGACACCATAAGTGCGAACTGGACCATCCGGAAGGGCCGTTTTCGGCGTAAATTGGCAACTTTCATTCCTCGTAAAGCGGCGACCGCGGACGCCGCGACCAATCACCGGCCTTCGCGACAGTGTGTCGAGGCGCCATGCAAGGGAGAAGCGTGGCGTGAACGCAACCGTATTCCGGCAGCATCTCCTTGATCACTCCGCGCGGCCTTGTCTCGTACAAACATCGCTCGGAACCCGCCACGTCCGTACCGAATTCTCTCCCCACTCCCCCAATCCACACCTCATTTATAATTGTTGACAAGCTTCTGAAGCCCCCAAAAAGGTGCCAAAAGAGGCCCCATACACGCCTTGCGGAATTATAATAACCGATCGGTTAATGCCCCAAAAAACACCGTAAAACTCGAAAACTGCGCTTGTATAGCGCGTTGACATCGGCATTTCTGGATACCATCTCGCAACAACGCATGAGTATATGGCCCAAAGACCAGAGGTACGAAACTGTATAAAATACTATCGTTACGTTATGGTGCTTGGATATACGAGGTTAATACTCAGTCGAGATTTTCTCGGAATGGATTCATCGACGTGTCCTTCCGCTGCTTCCGAAGATGCGTTTGAGCGAACACAGGACTCAGTCCTATGCGCCATGGGTACATGAATCCTTGAGACGCCCCCGCTCTGATCAAGATCCGACGCCATGTCCTTCAGGGCGCAGCTTTGCTTTTCCGGATGTAATGACGGTTTTCGTGCAACTTCACGACCGCAGATCATGTGTTGAGAGGTCAACTCATGATAGCATTACGCAGTGATTCTTATTTTCTGATCTTACAGAGACTGTTGTGACGAAGTACTCGATCAAGCCGAACAGACTGCTCAGACACGTTCTTCAGATCGATATTCCGTTCAACCACGACAGTTACTGCGCAGGCTTCGAGCTCTCTGCGTGGCGCTGCGACGCACTCGCGAGACACCTGATCGAGTGGATCATGGACTACGCGCTCAAGGAAGACGAACTCGATGTCAATCACTCGAACTCGTACGTCAAGATGCAGCAGGCGGCCGTGCGTGTCTACACGAGCGAGAAATACAAGCGGCGGGGAGAGATTGGCGAAATCTTGCTGCATGCGATCTGCCGTGACTTCTTCGATACGATTCCGATCGCGCCGCGGGTGTTCTATCTGACATCCTCGAACGACGTCGTGAAGTCGTTCGACATGGCACACGTCCGGTACCTCGGCGACGGCAAGTTCGAGCTCTGGCTTGGCGAAGCGAAGTTCTACGAGACCGGATCGGAGGCGGTCGCAGCCGCCATCGAATCCGTCGAGACCCATATTGAACAAGGATTCCTCAAGAACGAGAAACTCATCATGGGGCCGCAGATCTCGAAGGACATCGAGCACCACGCGGAAATCCGGGCGCTCTTCGCAAGTGAAACGTCAATCGACGATCTGATATCGGCTGCGGTGTTTCCCATCTGCATTGCCTGTGAAAGCCCAGCCGCTGCCGAGCACAAGAAGCTCGATGACGCCTACATCGAGGCGCTTAAGCCCGAGCTGAAGGCGCTTGCCGACAAATTGGAGCAATCCGGGTTGCGGCAGAAGATCCGAATACTGCTGATATACGTTCCGCTCGGATCCAAATCGGCCCTTGCGGATGCATTCGACAGGAAGCTGAAGGGATTGTCCGCATGACATTCGAGGCGGTTAACTGGGCAGAAGTAGGTCGGGCATCCGGTGACGACCTCAAACGAAGCGTCTTCCGACTCTTAAGGAGTGCTTCTGCAGCCATCAATGGCGAAGATCGCGAGGACCCCAAACTGCTGGAAGTCGTTCCCCGGCTTGCCGATCTCATCGCAACCAGGCCCGAACTCAACAGCTTCCGGGAGCCCTACAGTGCTTTGGCCCGGTCGACTGGCCTATGGAACTACATCGACAAGAGTGCCGCCGATACTTCGGATGCAATCGTTGCGGAAGCCGTCACCGCGGACGAGTTGGGTGTCACGTTCCACAGGGAACAGATCGCCGTCCTGAACGATCTCCTCGCGGGCCGCAATGTGATCCTGAGCGCTCCCACGAGTTTCGGAAAGAGCCTGCTGATCGATGCGCTTCTGGCTACCGGCACGTACAAGAGGATTGCGATCGTTCTACCGACCATCGCACTTCTCGACGAATTTCGCCGGAGGCTGCGCAGACGCTTCCGAGGACGTTTCGATGTAATTATGCATCCTGGAGACGTTGTCCGCGACGGCCCTACAATTTTCCTTGGAACACAGGAGCGTCTCCTGAATCGGAACGACCTCGGTTCGCTCGACCTCACGGTCGTCGACGAGTTCTACAAGCTGGACTCGGATCGCAAGGATGAGCGGAGTGCGTCCCTCAATGCTGCCGTCTACAGGCTCCTGGCCCGATCACGGCAGTTTTTCTTCCTCGGCCCGAACATCGACACGGTCCGCGTTTCTGGAGGCGGACGATGGCAGTTCAACTTCATCCGCACGCGCTTCGCGACTGTAGCCGTGGATACCTTCGATCTTCGAGGAAGCGAGGACAAGCACGAGCGGCTTCTGGAAGAGATCGGCAAGGATGAAAACTGGCCTGCTCTCGTATTCGTTTCCAGCCCCGACAAGGCGAACGCGTTGGCATCGGAGGCGGCTGACGAGATGGCCGTTAGTGAGGGCCGTGGAGAGTTCGCCAGTTGGCTGGCGGAAAACGTGGGCGGCCGATGGTCGGTGGTCCGCAGCGTACGGTTCGGCTTCGGTGTCCATCATGGGAGGATACCAAGGGCGATCGCCTCACACATGGTCCGCCTTTTCAATACCGGATATCTGCCCGTTCTGTTCTGCACCTCGACGCTGATCGAGGGCGTGAACACCGCCGCGAAGACAGTGCTGATCTACGACAAGTCGATCAACCGCGCCGACTATGACTTCTTCACATTCTCAAACATCAAAGGAAGAGCGGGACGATTGGGGGAGCACCATGTCGGGCGCGTATTTCTCTTCAACGAGCCGCCAGCACAGGTAGAGATGGAAGTGTCACCGACCGTTTTCTCCGACGATGACAACGCGCCTGATGACTACGTGGTGTTTCTGGACGACGCCGATCAAACGGATGTGGTGGAGGATCGCATCGCGGCGCTGAAAGACAGTCTTGATCTCGACCCCGCCGAACTGCGGGTTGCGGCATCTGTCGGGCTGGAGGTCGTCGCCGAGATAAAACGGAACGTGGAAAACAGACTGCGCTTCAGCAGCACGCTGGCATTCCGAGGCTTCCCTACCTACGACACACTGAAGATCCTCGTGAACGTCATAGCCCAGGTGAAGAGGGTCAGCGAGTATGGGGCGAAATCAGAATCGCAGCTCGCTCTTCGAATAAATCGCCTCCGTCGGGCGAAGACAATCAAGCAGTTCCTTCGCGAGCACGATGACACGCTGCAAGAAAAGGAGCAGGATTTCGACCTTATCTTCAAATTCCTTCGAGCGTGTGAATATGGCCTGCCCCAGATCATTTCGATCATCGAAATCTACGTGAAGCGAAAGCATCCTGACGCTGACTACCACTTTTTCCTTCGGGAGCTGTCTAGGTGGTTCCGCGCCGAAGAGCTCAAGAACCTAGATGAGGAAGGCGTACCGATTCAGATTACGGAACGCTTCCACAGGGGGAATGACACCTACGCGTCGCTCGTGGACAGACTTTCGAGAGCCGTGACGACCAAGTCGCCCGACCTCTCCGACTTCGAGAGAGCTTGGGTTGCCAATGCCTTGGATATACCGCTTCCCGCCTAGCAGTCCTCTGTCCGTTTCGGACAACTCGAAAAGTCCTCGTCCTTTTCCGTTCGATCTGTTTCGCTTGAGACAGGTTCAAAACGGAGACAAACCAGATGCCACAGCGCAAAGCGAAGATTGCAGAAGACAGAGTTCTTCGAGGCTATGATGACGACAAGACGTTGCTTGAGATGGGACTGGGCCTGATCCAAGGCAGATATCAGGACGTGACCGATGCTGCACGCTCGATCGGCGGCAACGACGAGTCCAACATCCATCGCCTCCGCCGGAAGTTTCGCGAGGGTGATTATCATCAGAAGGCCCTGGAAAAGTACACGGAGGATGTCATCCGGAGCCGAGGGCTCGCAGTCAGGCCGCAGTTCTCTTCAGCAGACGACTTCAGGACTTGGTTGATCGGCGGGCTAGGCACGTTGATCGATGGCTACGCCGAATATGGCCGCATGGTGGGAGCGCAGTCGGATTGCGACGGCGACCAGTTCCTCTTCGAGGATTACCTGCACGATTGGGATCGTCACTTCAATTCCCGGCAAGCCGCCGAGCAGCTCCTGGGATCGGTCGTTCCGGCGATCCACAGCTTCCTCGAAGGCAATCTTATCATGAAGGAGCACGGGGGCCGATCCCAATGGAATTTCCGAATTCTACCCAGTTATGCATGTCGTAATGGAAATCGATCCAGGAAAGCCGCTATCACCAAACGTGTCCCTCATCGAGACCGAGCCCGGCGTAAATAAGGGTGATCATCTCACCATCGTCTACAAAAATCCGACAATTCGCGATGCACGGTGGCTAGGTGCGGAAGCGCGGCGGTATGAGTCCTTCAGAGTGGAGCATGATGGACACTGGTTGAAGGATCGCATGTGGAAATGGCCCGCGGAAGCAGGCGTTCAGAAACCTACGGTCACATGGGACGAACAGCCTGAGGTTTCGCTCATGGTTCGGTAATCTGCGGGGCCGCTTTGCGGTCTTCGTCGGCCGGAGGAAG
This sequence comes from Rhizobium sp. KNZ2-6A, assembly GCF_056755475.1. NCBI lineage: Bacteria > Pseudomonadati > Pseudomonadota > Alphaproteobacteria > Hyphomicrobiales > Rhizobiaceae > Rhizobium > Rhizobium sp. KNZ2-6A. The sequence goes on from NZ_JBNDIC010000045.1 coordinate 53,961, forward strand.
TTGATCGCGGAGGCAACTCCGTGTCCCGCGCGGGGATCGAGTTGCTTCCTCCGGCTATCAAGTGCACGGTCCCAGGAAACAATTTCTGTTTGAGCATATTATCCGCAGTTGCCTTGTAATCGGGTAGTTTCCCCATGCAATTCTGCCAGGTTCGTTAACCTCGCCCCAACATGTTCTGACTGCGGGGTTACCGCATTCCGGTACATGACGATGCCGATTTAAATCGATCCATCCAATGGCATGGTCATGACAAGTATCCTGACAAATACAAGTGCGATATCCTCCGTCGCGATCATGAAGGCTTCAAGCAAGGACCTCGCCCGCTATCAGAACCAGGCGTCCAGCGGGTTGCGCATCGGTGCCGCGTCGGACAATGCAGCCTATTGGTCCATCTCGACGACGATGAAGTCCGACGCAAAGGCCATCGGCGCCGCAAAGGATGCCATGGCGCTCGGATCCGCGAAAACCGATACGGCGTATGCCGGGATCGAGTCCGCCATCGACATCGTCAGCGCTTTCAAGGCAAAGCTTGTCGCGGCAACGGAAGCTGGGGTCGACAGGTCCAAGGTTCAGGACGAACTCGACCAGCTCGCGCAGCAGGCAGTCTCAGTCTCCATGTCGGCGAGCTTCAACGGCCAGAACTGGCTGTCGACCAACATCGAGGATATCTACGACACGGACAAGAACACCGCGACTGTTGTGTCGGGGTTCGTCCGAAACGGTTCAGGCGTGCAGGTGACGACCGTCCCGGTCGACCTGTCGCAGATCACCCTCTTCAACAGCACCGGTGGCGGACTCCTGCAGACGGACGACCGGAGCACAGGTACTATCGGCGGCCTGCGCAATACCGACACCTTCACCAATGGCGGCGGGGCGCTGCTGGACTTCACGTTCAACGGCCCCCTCGTCTTCACCGACGACACCACGGCAATCACGTTCAGCATGGTTCTCGATGCGGATGATCCGTCCAACACACCGTCTCCTGGTGCTGGAACGACGGTCAGCGTCACGATCAACCGATCCCTTGTCGATGACGTCTATCCGACACTGAACGGGGTCATTTCGACCCGCGATCAATTCGCGTGGGTCATGAGGAAGGCGCTCACCCCGGTCGGCGTGCAGTTCGCCATCGACGGCACGACCAACGGCTTTTCGCTGATCACCGCGGAAACCTCGGGCCTTCCCGGCTCGTCCATCCAGGTCACGAGCGTAAGCTCCACATTGGCCAGCGGAAGCACGGGCGGGCTCACCACCACTGGAACGGCCTACGGCAACCGTCCCAAACTCATCAGCTTCTTCGACGGCCCCTTCAACGTGCACAGCTCGGCCGTTCTCTACCTTCCGGTCACCGTCAACGGCACGTCGACGACCGTGTCGATCGACCGCACGGCCGTCGACAACGCACTCGGAACAACCGACGGCATCATCTCGTCGGCCGACGATCTCGTGACGATCCTGAACGCAGCGATGACAGCCCAGAACGTCGGCGTGAAAGCGTCGAACCAGGGCACGTACATCCTCTACGAGATCGATGACACCGTTCATCCGGAGGCGGGCAGCAAGACGTCCTTCGGCATCGGCCCTGCCTACGACAACCTCGGAAATGTTCCCGACTTCGGCCTTCTCGACGTCGACATCACCTCGGGTTCGGCAAACATCGGCTACTACCTGAGCGGTGTGGAGTCGATGCTGCGCAAATTGACTGTCGCAGGATCCACGCTCGGATCGCTGCAGAAGCGCACCAGCCTTCAGGATCAATTCGCAGGCAATCTGATCGACAGCATCAATTCCGGTGTCTCGAAGCTCGTCGATTCCGACATGGAAGAGGCATCTGCGCGCATGAGTGCCTTGCAGGCGCAGCAACAGCTCGTACTCAAGGGCCTTCAAATCGCGAATTCTGAACCCCAGGCCATCCTCAGCCTGTTCCAGTAGCTGAGCTCCTGCATCCTCGTCCAAGGCGCTCCACTCCTCGGGCAATTGTCCTGGGATGAACATTGTACCGACTGGCGATATCCCGGACTGCGGCACCTGCCCCGAGAGCAGCACGGATTTCTTCGCACTGAGCGTCGGTCAGCGCCCGCCGCCTTCCCGGTCGCTTTCCTCGTGCTCTCGCGGCTTCGAGGCCCGCCATGGTGCGCTCGCGGATCAGCGATTTCTCGAATTCCGCCAGCGCACCCAGGATGTGAAAGACCAATTTGCCGCCGGCAGAGGAAGTGTCGATGTTCTCCGACAGAGAGCGAAACTCAATTCCTCGAAGCCGCAGCCGTTCGACCACTGCGAGCAGATGGCTGAGCGATCTGCCGAGACGGTCAATCCTCCAAACGACAAGCGTGTCGCCTCTTCCCAAGGACTTGAGAGCCCTATCCAGTCCACTGCGTTTTCTATCCGTGCCTGACACGCCATGATCCTCGAGGATGCGAATGCAGCCGGCCGCCCGAAGTGCATCCCTCTGCAAGTCGAGGTGCTGATCGACCGTCGATACCCTTGCGTATCCAATCCTCGCCATTGAATCTTTCCATGCCTGTCCGCCCCAGGTCGCCTTGACAGAAACGAACGGTTTCGCGGAGCAGGCATTCGGGAAGGCGGAGAAATCATTATCGACAACAATGACAACGGGTTACGCATGGAACAAAACGGCTCGCCATGTCGTGACAAAACCGTTCGTTTCTGTCGTCAAAAGATGGATTCCGTACTGCCGATCCTGCCTGGAAGCGGCAATGAGGCCACAGGCGACCTTCAAGCAAATTTCCCGGTTGCTCATGGATTCCTGGATTTCCAGTCCCGATGGCCTTGGCAGCCCGGAAGGCATCTACGCCCCGGTTCTTGGGATGCTGCGGCCCAGCATGATCCTGCTCGTCGTGGACACCGGTTCAAGGAATACTCGGGACTTCCGCATCGAGTTCATCCAAACCTATGGTCTGCCGTCTGGGTTTGCCGACATGAGACTGTTGCAGC